>JAXLYT010000008.1:0-213210 GCA_046351295.1 Byssovorax sp. | reverse complement strand
CAGCCGGAGAGGGAGGCGAGCCAGCGATCGATCGTGCCGAAGCGATCGCATGCGCGCGCGAGCGCGGCGTAGCCCTCGGTGCGGCCGGGCCTCCAGGCCTTGAGGCCCTCGAGGTCCATGAGCGGGCGCACCGCCGGATCGGCGTACTCCATGCCGAGCAGGAGCGCGACGAAGCGGGCGATGCGCGCGCTCCGCGCCTCGTCGGGCGAGCCCGGATCGTCGAGCACGGTGAAGTTGCAGTGATCGAAGGGCGCGGTCGCGGCGAGCTGGCGGGTGTGCCCCGCGGGCAAGGTGCCGTCCCTCGCGAAGCCCAGGGTGTTGGCGTCGAGCACGCAGGCGGCGTCGACGCGGCCGGCGACCAGCGCGCGCGCCGCGTCGCGCTCCCCGCCGATGTGATCGCCGTGCTTGCCCACGAGCACGTCGTGCGGGACGACCTCGAAATCGCGCGCCGGCTCGAGGCCTTGCTCGGCGAGGAAGAGGAGCGGGAGCAAGGTCGCCTGCGGTGAGTCCTCGGCGCCGACCGCGACCCGCTTGCCGCGCAGATCGGCGATCGATCGGATCGGGCCGTCCTCGCGCACCAGGATCACCGACGCGAGATCGCGATCGGTGTCGCGCATGGCGACGGCGCGGGCGCGCCTGCCACGCGCGGCCGCGAGGCGCTCGGCCTCGATCCACGCGAGCGGCGAGTTCCACGCCACGTCGTGCTCTCCCGCGAAGTGGCCCTCCACCTGGCGCTCGTAGCTCGTGTAGAGCACGTAGTCGAAGGCGAGGCCGTGGCCCGCGAAGAAGCGCTGGAAGCCGTCCCAGATGGTGACCACCTTGGGGTCGTAGGCCACCGCGCCGAGCGTCAACGCGTCCTTCTTCCGGATCATCGATCCCCCTCGGGTGAGGTGTGGTTCACGCGGGGACGCTACCATGTCGGGCGCCGGCGCCGCCCTCGAATCTGGCCGTGCGCCGAGGCTCACGCCCCTTCGACGATCACGGCCGGCTTGTCCCGGTCCTCCGGCACGTCGATGACATAAGCGGGGTTCGTCGGGTCGTAACCGACGGTGCAAGTCGACGCGTTGACGAACAGCGTGCGCCCCTCCACCGCGGCGCCGCGCCCCTCGTGGATATGTCCGAACACATGGAGGCGAGGCGTGGCGCGGTCGACGGCCATGCGCAGCTCTTCACAGCCCACCATCGCGCCCTGGAAGGTGCGGTCGAGCACGCCGAAGGGCGGGCCGTGGGTGATGAGCACGTCGATGCCGGGCGGGATCTTCGCCCAGACCTGGCGGAGGGGCGCGCCGCGCGGCAGGTTGAAAGCCCAGCTCAGGAACTCGGGCTGCCACGGAGAGCCGTAGAAGCGGAGACCGGCGATCGTCGCCTCGCGATCGAGCAGGTAGGTCGCGCCCTCGAAGAGCTTCTCGCCGAGCGCGAGATCGAGCTCGAGGCAGCGATCGTGGTTGCCGGCGATCACGACCTTGTGCGCGTGGGGTTGCCCGGCGAGCCAGCGCGCGAAGGACCGCGCTTCTTTCTCCTTGCCGCGCGAGCAGAAATCGCCGGCGTGGACGAGCACGTCGCCGTCCGGGACGCGGAGGCGCGCGTGGTAGCTGTGCGTGTCGCTGAGCAGGACGAGGCGGGGCACGCCGAGGAGCGTAGCCAGGGCAGGGGGCGATCACCAGGGATCCAAGGCCGCTCGCGCTGCTCCCGGGATAGAATGCCGGGATGACCGCCGGATGCCCTCCTCGCACCTCGCCGCGGCGCGGGGCACGTCATGCTTGAGCTCTCGTCCTACGCGCTCTCCGCGCTGGCAATCGGCGCCGCCCTGTTCTTGCTCTGGCTCCTCAGCCTGCGGCTCCGGGATTCGAGCATCGTCGACATCTTCTGGGGCCTAGGCTTCGCGATCATCGCCTGGGTCACGCTCCTCACGCGCGGAGGCGCCCCTCCGCGCAGCAGGCTCGCGGTGGGCCTCACGACGCTGTGGGGGCTGCGGCTCGCGAGCTACCTCGCCTGGCGAAACATCGGCAAGGGTGAGGACCCGCGCTACGTCGCGATGCGGCGGCACCACGGCGATCGCTGGCCTCTCCGCAGCCTGTTCATCGTCTTCGGCCTGCAAGGCGTCCTGATGTGGATCGTGTCGCTGCCGGTGCAGGCCGCGGTGCGCGCGCCCGAGCCCGCGGCGCTCGGGCCGCTCGACATGGCCGGCGCGGCGCTGGTGATCGTGGGCGTGCTCTTCGAGGGCGTGGGCGACCTGCAGCTCGCGCGGTTCAAGGGAGACCCGCAGAACCGCGGCAAGGTGATGGACCGCGGGCTGTGGCGCTACACGCGGCACCCGAACTACTTCGGCGACTTCGTCGTGTGGTGGGGGCTCTTCGCGATCGCCGCGGCAGCCGGCGCATGGTGGACGGCGATCGGGCCGCTTTTGATGTCGGTGCTGCTCCTCCGGGTGTCGGGGGTGACGCTGCTCGAAAAATCGATGCGCGCCCGCCCGGGCTACGAGGCCTACGTGCGCCGAACGAGCGCGTTCTTCCCCTGGCCTCCGCGGGATGATCCTTCCGCGTAGCCCCGCGTTCTTCGCCGGTTTCTGTGGACGGATCGGCAAACCACCGCCTAGCGTCGCCCGCCGATGAACCTCCGCACGCGCGCTCTTGTGTTCATTGCCGCGGCCGGCGCGCTCGGCGCGGCTCTCTTGCTGCGCGCTGGCACGCGCGCGCATCCTGCGGTCGAGCCTTCGGCCTCGGCGTCCAGCGCCGCGGCTCCTCCTGCTGCGTCTGCCACCGCGCCGCCGGCGCCTTCGAGCGCACCTTCCGCGGCGGTCGAGGTGAGCCCGGAGGTGACCTCGATCGCAGGGGAGGATCGGTTCAAGCTCCTCGTGTTCCTCGTCCACCTGCCGGGCGCGAGGCTCCGCGTCGTCGACCTCGGGATGGGGCGCGATCTCGCGCGTGTGCTCCGGGAGACCACGGCGTCGCTCGTCGTCAACGGTGGGTTCTTCGATCGCGCCGAGCGCGCTGAGGGGCTCGTGGTGTCGGAGGGCGCGGCGCTCTCGGCGTGGAGCGAGCCGCTCGGCGGAGGCGTGGTCGTGATCGGCGGCGGGCGCGCGTCGCTCCTGGACGCCAAGGGGTTCGTCCTCCCGGCGGGCACCGACTTCGCGATCCAGGCGCGGCCGCGGCTCGTGGTGGACGGCAAGCCGAACATCGGGCGTGACGATGGGCGCGCGGCGGAGCGGACGGCGCTCTGCGTGCGCGAGCACGGGCGCGCGCTCGAGGTGGTGGTGGCGCGGGGAGAGGCGGCAGGGCAGGGGCCCACGCTGGCGCTCCTCGCGGAGATGCTCGCGAGCCGGGGCTGCGAGGGGGCGCTCAACCTGGATGGCGGGCCGTCGACAGGGGTGGCCTGGCGGGAGGCTTCCGACGTGCACGAGATCGCGCCGCGTGGGCCGGTTCGACACGCGGTGGCGATCTGGGCGCCGGCGGGCGGGGAGTGAGCGGCGCGGGTCTGCGCGTCGCGACGCACGAGCATCGCGGGTCACCTCAGTAGGGCGGCGCCAATCTCCGGAGCCCGTGGGCCAGCACCACCACGAGGAACAGCAGGTTGCGGGGCACGAGCGCGGGCCAGAACAACGGCGCGAGACCGTTTTGCGCGCTGGGCCCTCGCTCCGGAAAGGTCTCGCAGAGGCGCTCCGCGACGCGCCTCATCCAGTCGACGGAGCGCGGCCAGTCACAGAGCCCTTCGATCCATTCGCCCGGGATCGCGCCGGCGCCGACGGTCGCGCCGGAGAGCCCGCCCACGATGGCTCCCGTGCTGTCGGTGTCCCCGCCCATGCGGACGATGGCTTCCATGGAGCGCCTGAAATCGCGGGGGCTCGCGAGCCAGCAAAAGAGCGCGGCGGGGACGGTGTGCAGCATGTAGCCGCTCACGCCGTCCACCATCCCGAGCCTCTCCGCGAGGCGCTCCGGAGCATCGCCGCGCGCCAGCGCCTCGCCGCAGATGCCGAGCGCGCGGCGCAGCTCGTCGACGGTCACAGCGCGCGCGAGATCATCGAGCAACGCCGAGGCGTCGAGCTGCTCGGCGGGGCTCGTGGCCGTGTGCGCGGCGGCTCGCGCCACCACGAGCGCGCCCTCCTCTGCGCGGGCGTCGCGGTGCGTGAGGTGCGTCGATGCGCGCACCATCGCCGGCAAGCGCTCGGGGGCGAACGCGAGGCTCGCGCCCAGGATCGGTGCCCGCATCGCAGGGCCATTGCCCGCCGAGATCACGCCGCTCCGGGCCGGCGAGAAGCCGATCCAGAGCTTGAGGATGGCCCGGAGCGTCCCCCAGCCGACCGCGGCCGGCATCGCCGCGAGCCACCCGCGGAGCCGCGAGGCGAGCGCTCGCGCGAAGCGGGCTTCATCGTCGGGCGCGGCGAGCAGGGCCTGCGCCGTCATGCAGGCGTGCTCGGTGTCGTCGCTCAGCATGCCGCGTCCGAGCAGGAAGCGATGGCGGAGCGGGCCGTTGCCGTAGAGGCGCTCGGCGCGCCGGCGCGAGAGGCCCTCGCGAGGCAGGCCGAGCGCATCGCCCACCGCGGTGCCGAGGAGGGTGCCCGTGAGGCGATCGATTCTCGAGGGCGTGAGCATCGGGCTCGTTCAGAGCAGCATTCGTGCCGTCACGAGCGTGAAGAATCGGCGCGCTCTTGCGTCGCGCGGCGCGCGAAGTTGCCATGTTGGCGCCCGCTGATGCGCGCGAGAGCCAAGACGTCATTCCGGCGGTAAGCGCCCCAGATCTTGCCGAGCTTTCAATCCGATCGACACTCCGGCATCGTGTCGAGGCAAGGAAGGTATCCCGTGGCAGAAGACATCGCTGACGTGCTCATGACGCTGCAAACCGGCGGGGCCTTTGCCGTCGAGCTCACCATGGAGGCGAACGCGCTGTCCTTGGATGTCGCGGAGGTCGGCCCGATTCGCCTCCCAGTCTCGGCGGCCACGGCGCGCAAGCTCTGCGCGGTCGCTCGCCCTGCCCCCTATGGGCTGCGCGACAAGACGCTGCTCGACCGGAACGTGCGCGACGCCTGGGAGATCGGGCCCAAACAGGCGCGCCTCGACACCAAGGTCTGGCCTTGGGCGCTCGGAGCAAAGCTCCCCGTCATCCGGGAGCGCCTTGGATTACCTGCGGAAGGATCGCTCGAGGTGCGTTTCGACAAGCTGCTCGTGTACGGTCCGGGTCAGTTCTTCGCGCCGCACCAGGACTCCGAGCGGGACGACGCGATGATCGGGACGCTCGTGGTGGAGCTGCCGAGCGCGCACGAGGGTGGGGCCTTGATCGTCGAGCACCGCGGCAAGAGCCACACCTTCCCCTCGCTCCCCCGCAAGCCGAAGGAGCTCGGGCTGTATGCCTTTTATGCCGACTGTCGGCACGAGGTGAAGCCGGTCGAGAGCGGCTTCCGCGTCGCGCTCAGCTATCACCTCCTCTTTCGTGCGCCGAAGGCGAAGAAGGCGCAGACGTTGCCCTCGTCTGCGACGGACCGGCTCGAAGCGGCCGTGAATGCGCACTTCTCGACACCGATCAAGCCTCTTTACAGCACGGCGCCGGCGGCCCCACCGAAGCGCCTCGTGTACCTGCTCGATCACGAGTACACGCAGAAGGGGCTCTCGTGGGACCACCTCAAGAACGGGGACGGACCGAGGTCACTCGCTCTGCGCGAGGTCGCCCGGAAGCTCGACTGCGAGGTGTTCCTCGCGCTCGCGGAGGTGCACGAGTGCTGGAATTGCGAAGATGACGACTACGGCTATCGACGCAGGAGAGGGCGTTATTCTTCTTACGACGAAGAGGAGCGCGACGCCGGCGACTACGCGCTCATCGACCTGATCAGCTCCGAAGTGGAGCTCACGCACTGGGTCGACGACGATGGAACAACTTCCGCCGGAGCGTCTCTCGGTGTCTCGGAAGACGAAATCTGCTGGACCCGGGAATCGTCCGAGATGGACCCGTTCAAGTCCGAGCACGAAGGGTACATGGGCAACTACGGCAACACGCTGGACCGCTGGTACCACCGCGCCGCGCTGGTGATGTGGCCGAAGTCGCAGAGCTTCGCCCTGCGCGCCGAGGCGTCGCCGGCGTGGGCGGTGCACGAGATCGCGTCGAGCATCAAGCGCGGCGCTCTGGACGAAGCGCGCGCTCGGGCGAAGGCTCTGCGCTCGTGCTGGGACTGGGGCGCTCGCTCCGCGATGGGCGCGCGGGACGTGGCGGCGCTGCTCGGTGTGCTCGCCGCGCTCGATGACGCCGATCTCGCTTCGTCCCTCCTCGCTCCGCTCGGGCTCGAGCGGCTCACCCCCGCGGCCCTGCCCCGGTTCGTCGCGCTCGTCGATCGCTTCGGTTTCCCCTGGTCTGAGAACCTTTTGTCGAAGTGGTATGGGCGAACGTTGTATGACGACGAAGAAACCTGGAAGTCGCTTCCGCGCATTGTGACCGCATTTCACGGCGCCGGCGGAGCGGGCGAGGCGCTGATCCGCTGGCTCTTCGAGCGTGAGGTCGAAGCGTTCAGGCAGAATGTAGCGGATTGGCGAAGCGTCGAGGCGCGGTATGCGAAGGAGGGCGAAGGGGACGTCGTCGGCCACGCGCTCGCGCTGCTCGACGGAGCGGTCTCGGCGAACGCGTCGGCTGTTCGGGACGAGCTCATCGCCTTCATGACGAACGGACAGACCCGGCTACCCTGGTCGATCGCGGCGGCTTTGCTGCGCAAGAGCCGGACGGGTCGCGACGCGGCCGCGGTCGCGGCGCTCGGCCTCGCCCCGCTCGTCGATCATCTCGTCAAGGAGATCGAGGCTGCCCTCGCCGAGCCCGAGCGATCGCTGTCGGACTGGTCGATCGCTCCTCCGGGCGACTGCAAATGCGCGCTGTGCAAAGAGCTCGGATCGTTCTTGCGCGACGGGACCAAGATTCGCCATGTTTGGCCGCTCGCCAAGGACAACCGCCAGCATATCCACAGGGTGATCGACGGCGCTGATCTGCCCGTCACGCACGAGACGCTCCGCGAAGGGAGGCCACAGTCCCTCGTGCTCACCAAGCAGAACACGCTCTTCTCGCGGGCGCGGGCGCTGCGGGACGAGCAGAAGAAGCTGCTCGCGTGGCTCATCGCCGAGCGGGCGGCGTTCACCGGCGCGCCGCCCGTGAAGAAGCGCGCGAGGCGTGCACCTTCCCGCTGATCCTTGCACGCCGCCGACAATCCGCAGATGGCCGGCCATCGCGGCGTGAGCGGCGCTTCACCGTCTGGAGCGGCGTGTCCGGCGCGCGATGGACGCGGCGATTACGAGCAGCAGTGGAGCCGGGTCGCTGGCACCGGCGTCGCCGGCCTTGCAAGCACAACCTCCCTGCACGAGCGCGCGCTCGCCCGCCTGGCCACCTGATCCACCCGCGCCGCCAGTGCCAGGCTTCCCGCCCATCCCACCGGTGCCGCTCATCCCGCCTGATCCACCTGCGCCGCCGGTGCCGCTCATCCCGCCCATCCCACCGGTGCCGGCCATCCCGCCCATCCCGCCGGTCCCCATCACCGGCGTGCATGCGCCGATCATGTCGTTCATGGACGAGCACATCTCCCCGGGCGGGCAGCCGTTGCCTGTCCCGCGGCAGCCCGGCTCGCAGAGGTGCGTCGCGTCGTTGCAGACCACACCGCTCGCGGGGCCGCCGCAGTCGGGATCGCCCGCGCAGGGGAGCTGATCGTCGGCCGCGTTGTTCGGATCGCGCTCCATCGGGTCGACGACGCCGTTGTGGTTCGTGTCCTCGTCGCCGTCCTTCGCGCCGCCGTGATCGGTGTCGGGCTCGAGCGGGCTCGTCGTGGTCGCGCCGAGATCGCCGTCGGGGATGCAGTGGCCCTTCTGGAGGTCGGTCGCCGGGTTCCCGCAGCCCTTGCCCATCTCGGTCCCGTCGAAGAGGCCGTCGCCGTCGCTGTCTGGATCGAGCGCGTCGATCGCGCCGTCGCTGTCGCTGTCGGCGTTCCACGCGGGCTCCTCGCCGTCGATCACCCCGTCGTCGTCGCTGTCGGGGTCGTAGGGGTTCGTCTTGGCGGCGATCTCCTGCGGATCGGTCAGGCCGTCGCCGTCGCTGTCGAGGGCGGGGTTGACGACGAAGATGGTGGGCGGCGCGCCGGGGTCGGGGCCGTTGCCGTCGGTGAGGGTGATCTGCGGCGGGCCGCCGGCCTCGGGGGAGGCGGAGATCGAGGCCTGGTTGCTCACGATCCCGGAGGTGTTCGCGCCGATGGCGATGTCGAAGGTGACGGTGGCGATCTCGCCGGCCGCGAGCGAGCCTCCCAGCATCGTGCCCGCGCCGCCGCCGAGGCGCGCGGTCAGCGTGTGCGTCGCCGCGTCGTGCTCGGCCACGTCGTCGCCGGGGGCGTCGGTCTTCGGGCCCGCGTTGGGGCCGTCGATCACCGTGATCGATCCGGGGACGAGGCTCACCCCGGCGGGCAGGACGTCGGTGACGACGATGTTGACCATCGTGTCCGGGCCGGGGTTGATGACCTTGATCGTGTAGGTCATCACCTCGCCGGGGCAGGGCGCCGCCACCGTTCTTGTCGAGCACGGTCTTGGTCGAGGTCGAGAGATCGGCGCGGGCTTCCCGTGGGAAGGCGAGGAGCGCGGCGAGGGCGGCGGCGAGGGCGAGGGGAGGGACGAAGGCGGCGGGCAGGCGCGGGCGCTTGCGCATGGGTTACAGCTCCTACTTTCCCCGCGTCTCGAGGATCTTGATCTCCACGCGCCGGTTCTTCGCGCGGCCCTCGGTGGTGAGGTTGGCCGCGATCGGGCGGTCGCCGCCGTAGCCCTTCGCGACGATGCGCGCGCTCGCGACGCCTCGATCGACGAGCGCCTTCTGCACGGCCTCGGCGCGCTTCTGGCTTAGCTCGAGCATCGCGGGCCGCTTGCCCTTGTTGTCGGTGTGGCCCTGCACCTCGACGCGGAGGATCTCGGGGTGCTCGGCGAGCACCGCGGCGAGCTGATCGAGCACGGGCGCGTTCACCCGGGGGAGCACGGCGGTCTGCCCGTCGAAGACGAGCGGTTGCAAGAAGAGGATCGCGTCCGCGGTCACGCGCACGGCGGTGGGGCAGCCGTGCTGATCGGCGACCTTGCTCGCGGGGCCCTTCTCGTGGGGGCATGCGTCCTTGTCGTCGGGGATGCCGTCGCCGTCGCTGTCGCTGTTCGGCGGGCAGCCGGTGGTCTTCGCGTCCATCGTCGCGAGCCCGCGCTGATCGGGGCATGCGTCGGTGGCGTCGGGGATGCCGTCGCCGTCGCGATCGTCGACCTGCGGGGGGCAGCCGTTCTTCTTCGGATCGGCGTCGGCGGGGCCGCTCTCGGCGGGGCATGCGTCGGCCTCGTCGGGGATTCCGTCGCCGTCGCGGTCCTTGAGGGGCGGGCAGCCGCGGCGCTCGGGATCGGTGCCCGCGGGGCCGGCCTCGTCGGGGCAGCGATCCTCGTGATCGAGGACGCCGTCGCCGTCGCGATCGGCGGGGCGGGGGCAGCCGTTTTGCCGGGGATTGTCGTTCTTCGGGCCCTTCTCGCCGGGGCATGCGTCGAGCGCGTCGGGGATGCCGTCGCCGTCGCGATCGGCGTCGAGCGAGCGCTGCACGGGCGGCCGCGGGACGAAGGGCACGGCCTCGGGCGACCACGCGAAGCTCAGGACGGCGCGCAGGCTGGGCGTGCCGATGCCGGCGGAGAGGCCGGTGCCGAGGCCGAAGCCGGCCTCGAAATCAGGGGAGATCCGGCGCTTGGCGGCGAGGAGCAGCTCGACGGCGGTGGTGCGCGCGTTGGGGTCGTTCAGATCGATCGACGCGGTGATCTGCGGGCCGAGCATGAGGGCGCGGTCCTCGTCGAGCGTGAAGCCGAGGCCTCCGCCGAGCTCGACGCTCGATCCGGGGCGGAGATCACCCGCGGGCGCGGCGGGGCGCAGGCGCACGCCGGCCGCGGCGGACCAGACGAGCCATCGCCCCTCGGCGCCGCCCGCGATGATCTGCGGCTCGCCGCGCACCTTGCCGTCGCCGGCGAAGGCGCTCGTGCTCCCGCTCGGGACCCAGAGCATGGCGCCCGCGGCGAGCTGGAAGCGGTCGAAGGTGTGACCGAGCAAGGTGACGCGCGCGGCGAGGCGGAGATCGCCGATCGCGGCGACGGGAGGCTCGGCGTACGAGACGCCGCCCGTGGAAGGGCCGCTCCCGCTCTGGAAGGTGGCGGGGAGATCGAGGTTGAGGGTGAGGCGGCCGAGGAGCGCATACGAGCCGCTCAGGTGCAGCACGAGCTGATCGCTCACGACGGCGCCGAGGCTCTTGCCGGTGGTCGCGCCGCGCAGGACGAGCGGGGCATGCGCGTAGTCGGCGATCGCGGCGAGGTGGAGGGGCAGGCCGCTCACCTCGGGCGCGCCCGCCGTGAACGGGGAGGGGACGCCGAGCAGGCGATCACCGGCCGGGGCGGGCTCGAAGCGGCTGAGCGCGAAGCCCTCGTCGGCCCGGGCGGCGCGTGGCGCGGCGAGGGCGCCGATCGCGGCGATCGCGCAGAGGAGGACGCTCAGCGCCGCTCGCCTGCGAGGGGGCGCGGTCCTTCGAGATCGCATGGAATCGAGCTGGGAGAGACCCAAGAACCGCTCCGTCTTCGGGGTGGAGCGAAGGCTACCATGGGCCTTTCCGGCGGGTGAAATGCCCGGATCTCCGGGAGGCTCGTCAGGGGCTCGTGGGGATCTCGCTCCGGGCGATCCCGAGCTTCTTCGCGACGGTGCGGCTGGCGCTGGTGGCGCGGATCGGGCCGCCCACGGAGAAGGTCACGGTCACGGCCGAGGGGGTCACGGTGACGGCGCCGCCGTCGTCGCCGACGAGGCTCTTGAGGGTGGCGAGGTCGAGCTTGGACGCGAGCGCGGCCTCGTGCACCGAGGCGACCTCGCCGGGCCCGGGGAAGCGGGCGAGGGCGTCGCGATCGACCGCGGGGCGCTCGGCGTAGATGCCCACCCCGAGGAGCAGGGCCGCGGCGGCGCCGGCCGGATCGCGCCCGCGGAACCAGGCGCCCACGTCGCGGATCTGCGAGCCCGCGCAGCGCGCGTGGAGGCTCGCGAGCTCGGCGCCCGCGCCGTCGGCGAGCCGATCGGCGAGGCCGAGGAAGCGCGGGCGCGCGTCGGGATCGAAGAAGGCGCGGGAGTAGCCGCCGCCGAAGACGAGGGTGACCGTGCGGTAGGCCGGGGAGCGCGCGGTCGGCGGCAGCGCGGCGGTCTCGTCCTCGACCGCGAGCGTCCCGTCGGTGATCTTGCCGAGCACCTCGTCCGCGACGGGGTCGAGCTTGCCGTCTCTCACCGCCGCGGTGATCGCCTTCGCCTCGCGGGGAACGGGGCCGCTCCGGTTGGCGAGCCACAGCTCGACGGCCCAGCCGCCCGCCTCGTAGGGGCCGACCGAGGCGCCGCTGTAGATCCGCTGGCGCATGGCGTTGCACGTCGTCGCCAGCCGTTGACGCTCCTCGTCCGGGGTCTCGGTGTGGACCGGCGGCGGGGGAGGACCGGGCGCGTTGGCCCGCCGCCAGAGCTGCACCAGGGCGACGGCCGCCACGAGGAGCACGGCGCCCGCGCCGATGCGGACGAGCAGCGCCGAGGTCTCGGGCGAGAGGCCGCCCTTCGATCCACCCGAGGCCGCGATCACCATGCGGTGCGCCTCGGCCAGGCGGCGGGCGACGTCGGCGGCCTTGCGGCGGCGCATGTCGGGCGGGATGAGCGGCCACTGCTCGCCGAGCGGGCCCACCTCGATGAGGATCGGCGAGCCCTTGCCGTAGAGCTCGACCTGGTTGCCCTTGACGAGGACCTTGCCGTCGAGCCCATGGCCGCCGAGCGCCTCGCGGATCGCCTCTTCCGCGGTGATGCCCGTGTCCGTCATCGACGCCGGCGGGGCCTTGCGGAGGGGCTCGGGCGGCTCCTCCTGCGCGGGGAGATCCGGCGCGCTCGGCGCCCGGGCCTCGGTGTCGGGGCGAGCCTCGGCCTCGGGGCGCTCGCTCGGGTGGGGATGGACGGCCATCGCGCGGGGCGCGGGCGTCGCGCCGGGAGGCGAGAGGAAGGGGATGGGCGTGAGCTCGCGCGCCGAGATCGGGACGACGGGCGTGCGCGTGGCCGAGGGCGCGGCCTTCGGCGCCGAGGCCCCGGGGAGCGCCGATCGGGCTGGATCCACCGAGGGGATGATCTCGATGGACTCGAGCTCGGCGTCGGGCGGAGCGGGCGGCGGGTGGGTGACGGCCGCCGAGCCGAGCACGCGGCGGATGCTCTCGGCCATGTGGCCCGCCTGCGACGGGCCGAGGGGGACGAGATCCGCCGCGAGCTCGGCGACGTTCGCGTAGCGCTCCTCGGGGTCCTTGCGCAGGCAGCGATCGATGATCTTCTCGACCCCGGCGGAGAGCTCCGGCCTGTTGTCGCGGATCTTCGGCGGCCCGCGCTGGATGAGGTCGTAGACGTCGCTGACCGACTTGGCGTCGAAGGGGGGCTTGCCGGTGAGGAGCTGGAAGAAGATCGCGCCGAGCGACCAGATGTCGGTGCGGTGATCGACGTCGCGCGCGGAGGTCATCTGCTCGGGCGCCATGTAGAGGGGCGAGCCCATCATCATGGCCGGCAGCGTCATCGAGCGATCGACGCCCGGGGTCATCAGCTTGGAGATGCCGAAGTCGATCAGCTTGACCGCGGGGCTCCCGTCGCGCTTGCGCGTGAGGATGAGGTTACCGGGCTTGAGGTCGCGGTGGACGATGCCGAGCGAGTGCGCCTCGGCGAGGGCGTCGCAGATCTGCAGCAGATAGAGCGCCGCGTCGCGCAGGGGGACGACCTTGCGCTCGTCGATCACCGCGGCCAGGTCGCGGCCCTCGAGGTACTCCATGACGATGAACGGGGCGCCGTTCTCGAGCGTGCCCACGTCGTAGACGCGCGCCGCATGCTCGCTGCGGACCTTGGCCGCGAGCTGCCCCTCGCGCTCGAAGCGGGCCACCACGTCGGTGTGGCTGAGCGCCTCCGGGAGCAGGAACTTGAGCGCCACCCGCTCGCCGAGCTGGAGGTGCTCGGCCGCCACGACGACCCCCATCCCCCCGGCGCCCAGGATCCGTTCGACGCGATATTTACCGGCCAGGGTGTCGCCGACGGCGACGGGGATCTCGGGCGAACGCTTCTTGGACATCCGGGGGCATCATCGCACCCCGGCGCTTCGCCCACAACGAACGCGCTTGCCTCTTCGTCGGCGCGCCGGTTCGTGGCAGAGTCGCGCCCGTGACGCAGCGGTCGTACGTGTACCTCTCGCCGGGGATGTTCGGCTTCGCCCGGCTGGCGTCGTTCGAGTACTTCGAGCACATCGTCCTCGCCGTGACCGAGCGGCTCCGGGCGCGGGGCAGAGAGGCGCGGATCTTCGTGTGCGAGGTGCACCCGACGTCGTCGGTGCGCAGGCGCGCGGCCAAGCTCGCGGCGATGATCGCCGAGACGGCCGGGCAGGACACCGGGGCGATCCACGTGGTCGGCCACTCGACCGGCGGGCTCGACGCGCGTCTCATCGCGTCGCCGACCGTGCAGCTCGGCGCGGGGCCCGATCAGCGCCCGCTGTGGATCCATCGTCTCCGCTCGGTGACGACGTTGAACACGCCGCACTACGGCACGCCCCTCGCGAGCTTCTTCGCCACCGTGAGCGGGCAGCGGCTGCTCTACGCCGTCTCGGCGCTGACGGTGTCCGCGCTCAAGCTCGGCGCGCCGCCGCTCGCGGTGACGAGCGCGCTCTTCGCGGCCTTCGGGCGGGTGGAGCTCGGGGGCATCGAGCTGTCGATCCTCGATCGGGCCGTCGAGTCGGTGATCAAGGTGCTCGACGAGGCGTCGAGCCGCGAGCTGCGCGCGTGGCTCAAGCTGCTGCGCGACGATCAGGGCGGCATCGTCCAGCTCATGCCCGAGGCGATGGACCTCTTCCAGGCCGGCGTGGAGGATCGCCCGGAGGTGCGCTACCAGAGCGTCGCGACCTACGCGCCGCAGAACGCCGTGAAGGACTGGATCAGCGCCCTGCGCTCCCCCTGGGCCGCCGCGTCGGCGATGATCTTCACCGCGCTCTACAACCTGACCGCGCTGCGCGACGAGCGCTACCCGTGCGCGCCCGACGACGGATCGGCCGAGCGGAAGGTGCGCGCCCTGCTCGGCGAGACGCCCGAGCTGACGGCGAGCGACGGCATCGTCCCGCTCTACTCGCAGGTGTGGGGCGAGCTCGTGTGGGTCGGCAAGGCCGATCACCTGGACATCGTGGGCCACTTCCCCGGGCCGAAATCCGCGCCCCACGACGATCGGCCGAGCCACACCGACTGGCTCGCGAGCGGCGCCCGCTTCAACCGGGTGCGCTTCGACGTGGTGATGGATCGGATCGTGGACGGGATGATGGTGAGCGAGGAGATCTCCGCGAGGAGCGCGCGCTAGCGCAGACCCGCGCGCCACGCCGGCGAACCTTCCGGTAGGTGATGTTCGTCGCAGGGAGCGCCGCTGCGCGGCCGCGCCGCCCCGGGGATCGATCGAGACTTCGCGGCGAAAATGCCCTATTCGTGTTCGATCGTGGACCGCCGTAGGCAGCGGCGGACCCGGCGAAAGGATGGGGTGTCATGAGCGCGCGGACATCACGAGGGCAACACCACGAAGGACATCCTCCGGCAGCGCGGGTGCGCGTGCTGGTCGCGCTGATCGGCGCGGGCGCAGCGCTCGGCCTCGGCGGCGCCTCCGGCTGCGGGGACAGCGCGGAGAGCGGCCCCGGGGATGAGCCGGGCGAGACCCTCGGCGAGGGCCGGGAGCCGGCGTCGACGCCGACGACCTGCGTCACGGTGCGACGCGGGCAAGGCAAGGCCTTCGACGCCATGATCTCGAGCGAGAAGGCGGCCAACAACTACGGGCCGAGCACCGTCGACCTCCTCGGGGCCGGGTCGGGCGGGGTCGATCACTTCCAGGCCCTCTTCAGGTTCGATCTCACCGGGATCCCGGTGAACGCGACCATCACCTCGGCGAACCTCGCCCTCTCGCAGACGAGCAGCGGGGTCGGCACGTGGAACGCGCACCTCGTCACCGCGCCCTGGGACGAGGGCACCGTCACCTTCCAGAGCTTCGGCGGCGCCTTCGATCCGGCGATCTTCAAGAGCGGGACCACCGCCAACGCCTCGATCGTCTTCAGCGTGCTGCCCCAGGTGCAGGCGTGGGTGAGCGGCGCCCTGCCGAACCACGGGATCCTGCTCGAAGAGCCCGGCGCCTTCCAGACGAAGATCAAGGCCCAGGAGTGGGCCGTGGCCGGGGCGCGCCCCACGTTGACCGTGTGCTACAAGGTCAACTGCGCCCCCGGCTTCGCCGACTGCAACGGCGCCGCCGCCGACGGCTGCGAGGCCGATCTCGGATCGCCGCTGAGCTGCGGCGCGTGCGGCAACGTCTGCTCCTTCCCCCACGCGGAGGCCGGGTGCAGCGCCGGATCGTGCACGTTCGTGGGCTGCGACCCGGGCTTCGGCAACTGCGACGGGAGCGCGCAGAACGGCTGCGAGACCGACCTCGCCACGAGCTCCGACTGCGGCGCATGCGGCGTGACGTGCAGCCTGCCCGGCGCGAGCAGCTCCTGCGCGACCGGGAGCTGCAAGATCGTGAGCTGCAACCAGGGCTCGTTCGACTGCGACGGGAACCCCAAGAACGGCTGCGAGCCGACCCCCTGCGCGGACGGGTCGCACTGCGCCCAGGGGGCCGGGTGCGCGAGCCACGTGTGCGCGGGCGGGATCTGCGCGCCCCCCGCGTGCAACGATCACGTGCAGAACGGGGACGAGACGGGCGTCGACTGCGGCGGCTCGTGCGCGGTGCCGGAGGTGTGCGACGGGATCGACAACGACTGCGACGGGCTCGTCGACGAGGGGCTCGGCGTGATCACCTGCGGCGAGGGCGCCTGCGCGGTGAGCGTCCCGGCCTGCGCCAACGGGCAGCCCGGGGTGTGTGATCCGCATGCGAGCGATGGTTTGAGCTGCAACGATGACCACGCGTGCACCGGGAACGACGCATGCCAGGGCGGCGCCTGCGCCGGGGCGCCGCTCGTCGGGCCGGTGTGCAGGGCGTCGACCGGGCCCTGCGATCCGGCCGAGGCCTGCGACGGGATCGCGCTCGACTGCCCGGCGGACGCCCTGTCGCCCGCGGGCGCCTTGTGCCGCGCGCCGGCCGGGGCCTGCGACGCGGCCGAGACCTGCACGGGCGCGTCGGCCGCTTGCCCGGCCGACGTGCTGAGCCCCGCGGGGACCACGTGCCGCGCCGCCGCGAACGAGTGCGACGTGGCCGAGAGCTGCACGGGCGCGTCGAGCGCATGCCCCGGCGACGGGGTGAAGGCCGCAGGCACGGCCTGCGCCGACGACGGGAACGCGTGCACCGCCGACGCGTGCAACGGGACGTCGGGCGCGCCGGCCTGCGCGCACGCGGCGAAGCTCGGCTGCTCGTCGGGCGCGGCCGGCTCCTCCTGCCGGGCGATCCTCAACGCCGGTGCCTCGACGGGCAACGGGGTCTACTGGATCGATCCCGACGGGGCGGGGCCGATCGCCGCGGCGCAGATGTACTGCGACATGAGCCGGCACGGCGGCGGGTGGATGCTCGTCGGCGCGATCGGCGAGAGCGCCACGGCGACCTCGGCCTTCGACAGCGACGTGTCGACCGGCAGCCTGCTCTCGCCCGTGCCCGGCTCGGGCACCTACGCGCACGTGAACCTCGCGCGCTTCAACGCCTACGGGAGCGCCTGGACGGTGCGCAGCGCAACCGACGTGTCGAACAACCAGTCGACGTTCCAGTACGCGTTCTTCCGCCCGAAGGACGGCGTGTCGATCTCGCCCGGGACCGCCGGGCAGAACTGGAACGGGACGAACACGTACACGCAGCTCCAGGTGCTGACGATGACGACCTCGACCGGGCTCTCCAACACGACGTGGATCGCGGTCGACTCGTGCTCGGGCGGGCACTGCGGGTTCGCGGTCAACCTGTTCACCTCGCGCAGGCCCGATCTCGGCGGGCCGTGCCTGGGCGCGAACGGGCAGACGGCCAACTGCCACGCGATCCAGGGCGGCGTCTCCGGGCAAGGCGGGACGATGACCGCCGCGTTCGGGATGCAGGACGGCGTGGGGCACAGCTGGAGCCACAAGGGCACCTACTGGCTGCGCGACACCGCGAACGCCGGCACGCCCTGATCGGCGACCGCGCGAGCGAGGGCCGGGTCGATCGCGCGATCGATCCGGCTACTTCGCGATCTCGTCGCCGAACACCGACTCCAGATCGGCCGCGCCCACCACCCGATCGGCCCAGCGCTCCAGCACCTCGATGCTCGTCTCGTCCTCGATCCGCGCCCGATCGGCGTCGGAGCATGCGAGCCGCTGCTTCTCGATCCAGCGCAGCAAGACCGCGCGCAGCGCCGACCTCCGGCCCTTGACCTCGCCTTCGAGCAGGCCCTCGCGCTTGCCTTCCACGCGGCCCTCCTGCCGGCCCTCGATGAGGCCCTCGCGCTTGCCGCGCTGCTCGGCGTCACGGGCGACGTGGCGCGTCTGCTCGATCTCGTCCTGCACCTTGCGGTAGGTCTCCATCTCCGCGCCGGTGAAGGTCGCCTCGTTCGCCAGATCGAGGGCGCGCAGGTACGGGCCCTCGAGCGCCTCGGGCGGGCGCGACTGGTCCTGCGCGTAGCGGAAGAGCCAGGCCCAGAGCTCGATGCCCGGCATGGGCGTGCGGCTCGGGAGCTTGGGGAGCTCGAGGAAGACGTACTGCACGTGGAGCGGGCCCTCGGCATGCGAGGTCGCCTCGGTCATCCGCCAGCGGCTCAGCATGGGCACCCGGGGCGCGCGCCGGGCGATCTGATCGTCGTCGGTCCACAGCTCGAAGTCGCAGATGGTGATCGCCACGACGTCCAGCAGATCCTGGTAGGTGGCGCCGCGGGCGATCTGCTGCGTGTAGGCCTTGCAGGCGTTGTGGATGACCCGCTTCATGAAGCGGGCGACGTGGAGGAGCTGCAGCTCGACCAGGAAGATCCCGCCCGAGGCGTCGCGGCACTTCACGTCGATCATCGCCGGCTTCGCGCCGTCGAGCTCGGGCGCATGCTCGGCCGAGATGGTCTCGATCTCGATGATGGCCTGCGGGCCGTCGCGATCGAGCAGATCGTTCAGCAGGACGATCATCAGCTCGGGGTTCTTGCCGAAGACCCGGCGGAAGACGAAGTCGTTCTTGAGGTCGGCGTAGTGGGTCAGCTCGGACATGCGGGCCGGAGTCTCCCACAAGCTGCGGCGCCGGCGAAATCCCCGGCGGACCAGGGCTCGCCCGGCGCGGAGGCGAGGCTCGAGAGGCGACGATAAAAGCTGTTCGATCCGCGAATCGCCGGTCGGCCTCCCTCGAAATCGCTGAGGATTCCTCGGTCGACCTCCCTAGCTTCGCGGCGCTCTCGACGCTTTTATCGTCACCGCTTCAGTTGGCGAGGAGCTTCTGCAGCTCGCCGGAGGCGTACATCTCGGCGAGGATGTCGCTGCCACCCACGAATTTCCCGCCCACGTACACCTGGGGGATGGTCGGCCAGTTGGAGAAATCCTTGATGCCCTGCCGGATGGCCGGGTCGGAGAGCACGTTCACGTCCTTGAAGTCGACGCCGCACTTCTTGAGGATGTCGACTGCCCGGGCCGAAAAACCGCACTGGGGGAAGGTCTTGGTGCCCTTCATGAAGAGCACGACCTTGTTGCTGTCGACTGTGTCCTGGATGGTCTTCTTCACGTCGTCGCTCATGGTGTCCCGTCTTCCTCGGCAGGCCTTGGCCGCCGTTCAACCGGCCAAACCTTACGGTTCGAGAGGTCTTTGTCAATCGTGCGGACCGTGGGGACGGCCGCCTCGTCGTCGCCGGCCTGTCAGCCGGGGGTCGCTTCGCCGTTCTCTCGGCGTCGCCGGGGCGCGCTCGGTATGCTGTGCCGGGAGACAGTGTAGAACATTCTCCCACCCCGGTCCGTCTATCCCGCCGGAACATCTCGACGACGTGGTGAGCCGTCCCGGCGGTGGCAGGCGTCCGACCCGTTCGGAAGCTTGTCGCAAATCTCGGCGATCTCGCTACAGTCGGCACAACTCAAGGAGCCTCATCGTATGCGCTTGTCCCTCCTCGCCCCCGCGGCGCTCGTGGTCCTTCTGCCCATCGGCTGCGGCAGCTCTAACCCCCAGCCGACCGACCCCAACCAGAACCAGTACGGTGCGGCCGGGCAGTACAATCCGAACCAGCCCGGCGGCTACCAGCAGCCGGGCAGCTACGGGCAGCCGGGCGGCTACCAGCAGCCCGGTGGCTACCAGCAGCCCGGCGGCTACCAGCAGCCCGGTGGCTACCAGCAGCCCGGCGGCTACCAGCAGCCCGGCGGCTACCAGCAGCCCGGTGGGTACACGCAGCCCGGCCAGACGGGTCAGCCCGGCCAGACGGGCCAGCCCGGCCAGACGGGCCAGCCCGCAGCGGGCGGCGGTCAGGCGACGCCCATCGCCATGGCGGCGGCCCTCACCCCGGCGCTGCAGGGCCTCGGGATGAGCGAGGCCCCGGGGATGCAGCCCGACGGCCAGTCCTTCGCGGGGCAGTTCCAGCAGGGCCAGACGCTGGAGCAGCCGATCAACATCCAGGCCGGCAAGTGTTACACCGTCGTCGCGGTGGGCATGGGCGTGACGCAGATCGATATCCAGCTCGTCGCGCAGAGCGCGCCGCTTCCGCCGGCAGTGCTCGCGCAGGGCAGCGGCGGTAGCCAGGCCTCGCTCGGCGGCAAGGGCCAGTGCTTCAAGAACCCGCTGCCCTTCGGCGGCCCCGGCAAGGTGATCCTCAAGGCCACCGGCGGCCAGGGCGCGATCGCGGCCCAGGTCTTCGTGAAGTAACCGCGTCGCGAAAGCGCGCGAGGGAGCGCCGGGCCCTGTGGCTCGGCGCTCTCGTTTTGTGCTCGCCGCGCTCAGGTCGCGGCGCCGGTTCGATCGGCGGCGACGGTAGACGCGAAGGCGAGCTGCGTCTCGGCGTAGAGATCGAGCGTGAGCGGGGTGATGCTGGCCGCGCCCTCGTCGTAGGCCTCGGTGTCCGAGCCGGGCACGAGATCGTGGCGGACGCCGGTGCCTCCGATCCACAGGTACTCGCGGCCCCGCGGGTCGTTGCGGTACTCGACCTCCTCGCTGTAGAGGCGGGCGCCGAGGCGCGTCGCGCGCACGGACCAGGCCGTGCCTGGCGGGATGTTCACGTTGAGCAGGGGCGCGGGGGTGCCCGCGGGCGCGGCGCGAAACGCGCGCAGGGTGGCGAGCGCGAGGGACGCGCCGAGCGCGGCGGCGGGGCCGCGGGCGGCGTCGCCGTCGGCCGAGACCGCGATGGAGGGGATGCCGCGCATGGCGGCCTCGCGCGCGGCGGCGACGGTGCCGGAGTAGAAGACGTCGATGCCGAGGTTCGGGCCGTGGTTCATCCCGCTCACCACGAGATCCGGGCGGCGCGGGAGGATGCGCGGGCCCGAGTGGAGTGCGACGTACACGCAGTCGGCGGGCGTGCCGTCGACGCAGAAGAGGCCCTCGCCCGTCTTCCGGAGGCGCAGCGGGCGGTGCAGGCTGAGCGAGTGGCTGGTCGCGCTCTGGTTGAGCTCGGGCGCGCAGACCACCACGTCGGCGTCCTTGCGCAGCTCGTCGCGCAGGGCGAGGAGGTTCGGCGCGGTGATGCCGTCGTCGTTGGCGAGCAGGACGAGGGGGCGCACTCAGCCTCCCGTGAGGCGCTTGGGGAGGGCGCCGATGAGCTTGAAGATGGCCGCGATCCGGCCGAAGAAGCCGGCGCCGCCGCGGGCCCTGGCCATGGCGAAGGCGATGGTCCTGAGGACGGGCGTGTACGGGTACCACCAGAGCTCGCGCGCGGCGCCTGCGCGATCTTCCAGGACGAAGCGCGCGCGGGTGAGCTCGTTCAGCGCGTGGGCGCTGTTGGTGATGCCGTGACCGCTGTCGCCCGTGCCTGTCCACGGGGCGGAGGGGATGGCGGCGGTGAAGCCGTGGTTGTTGATCGTGACCACGCCCGAGCGGAGGCGCTTGGCGAGCTCGTGGGCGCGGTTGATGCGCTTCGTCCAGAGGCTCGTGGTGAGGGCGAAGCGCGAGGCGTTCGTCTTCTCGATCGCCTCGTCCACGTCGTTGACGATCACGATCGGCAGGATGGGCCCGAAGGTCTCCTCCTGCATGAGCGGCGTGTCCTCGGTCGTGAGCTTGATGACGGTGGGCGGGAAGGCGAGCGAGCCCTCTTCCGGGGCGCCGCCGGCCAGCACCTCACCGCCCGCGGCGATGGCCTCGGCGAGGTGGCGGCGCACGATCGCGCATTGCTTCTCGGTGGTGAGGACCGCGGTGTCGACGCCGGGGCGGAGCGCCTTGGTGGCCGCGACGATCTTCGGGATGAGCTCGGCGGCGACGGCCTTGTGCACGTACGCGCGCTCGATGGAGGCGCAGTTCTGCCCGGCGTTGGTGAAGGCGCCCCACACGAGGCCGTTGGCGGTGCGGTCGAGCTTGCAGTCTTCGAGGACGATCGCCGCGTCCTTTCCGCCGAGCTCGAGCGAGCAGGGGACGAGGCGCTCGGCGCAGCTCACCGCGATCTTGCGGCCGGTGGCGACGCTGCCGGTGAAGACGACGAGATCGACGTCGGCCCGGGTGAGCGCCCCGCCGATGTCGCCGCCGCCCTGCACGAGCGAGAGCACGCCCTCGGGCAGGAGGCCCTCGAAGAGCGAGGCCACGAGCGCGCCCGATCGCGGCGTGATCTCGCTCGGCTTGAAGACCACCGCGTTGCCCGCGAGCAAGGCCGGGACGAGCGTGCGGAGCGGGATCGCCACGGGGTAGTTCCACGGGGTGATGAGCGCGACGACGCCGCGCGGATCTTTGTGGATGCGCCCGAGCTTGCCCGGGTAGGCCACGGCGTCGAGCTCGAGCGTCGTGCCTTCGAGCAGCTCCTCGATCGCCGTCGTCCAGTAATCGACCAGATCGGCGTTCGGGAGCACCTCGGCGAGCGCGGCCTCCTCGAGCGGCTTGCCGCACTCCTTGCGCACGAGCTCGGCGATCTCCTCGGCCCGGGCGAGGAGGCGCGGCTTGACCTCGGCGATCGCCGCGGCGCGATCGCGCACCGGCGTCTCGGCCCACGCGCGCTGCGCGGCGCGGGCGCGTTTCACCGCGTCCACGACGTCGTCCACCGTGGACGCCGTGACCTCCGGCAGGCTCGATCCGTCGAGCGGGCTCTTCGTGGGAAAGACGCTCAGGGCCTCGGCCGGAGCGGGCTCGGCGTCGGCGGCTGCGCGAGGAGAATCGCCGGCGACATCCGTCGCGGGCTGGGCTTCCGTGTCCATGGGGCGCGGAGCCTACCACCCTCGCTCGTCATGGGAAGGGGAGCGGGGATGGGGACGGGAGCGGGGATGGGGACGGGAGCGGGGCCCCGCCTCCGCGTCGAGGCGGAGGCGAGGCGGCCGTTCACTTGCCGGCTTCGAGCGTCACCGTGGTCGTCTTCTGGCAGCCGACGGCGATGCTCTTGCCGTCGGAGACCCAGGTGACCTCGCCGGGCCGCGGGTTGCCGTCGGCCGGTGGGACGCCCAGGCGGAGGAACTTGAAGCCGCAGTCGGCCTCGAGCTTCTTGCCGGTCGCGCCGACGAAGACGCCGGTGAGGTACACGCCGGCCGGGTTCGTCGAGTTGACGATCAAGTAGCCCTTGTTGGCGGCGAGCGCGGAGCCGTCGCCCTCGGGCTCGGCGGTGGGCGCGGCCGTCGCCGAGGTCGCGGGCGCGACGCTCGCCGAGGCAGGCGGCGCCGCGGCCGAGGTCGCCGCGCTCGCGGTGTCGGCCGGCGCGGTGGCCGACGTGGCGACCGTCGCGCTGACCGCCGGCTCGACCGCCGTGACGGCGGCGGTCGCGGTGGTCGTCACGGCAGGCGCGGCCGAGGCCGTCTCCTTCACGGCCGGGACCGTGTTGCTCGGGGCCGGGAGCGCGCTCAGCACGGGCTCCGGGCCGCCGCCGAACCACCCGTTGCGCAGCCCCACCACGGCGGCCGCGCCGAGGAGCACCACCGCGGCGGCCGCGAGCACCCACATCGGGGTGCGCTTGCCGCCGGTGGGCACGCCGGGGATGGGCTCGGGCAGAGGCTCGTACCGCCGCGAAGGCGACGTGAGCTCCTTGGGCTCGGGCGGCTGATCGTCGATGATCGCGCTCGGGATCGGCGCGACGACCGGCGCGGGTGCGGGCTCCTCGACCTTGGCGGGCGGGCGCGCGGCGGCCGAGACGACCACCTTCTCGCCCTCGATCTTGGGCGCGGGGCGCTCCACCACGACCTTCGGCTCGGCCGCGGGCTCGACCTTGGGCTGCTGCACCTCGACCTTGGGCGGGTGCAGCTCGACCTTGGGGCCGTGAGCAGGCGCCTCGATCTTGGGCGCGGAGGTCCGCTCGCCCTCGCCCTTGGTGTCCATGAGCCGCGTGACCTCTTCGGGCTCGGGCTCGTCCTCGTCGTCGTGGGCCTTGGCGATCGCCGGCGCGGCCTTCTCGACCGGCTTGTCCGGCATCGAGACGATCCGCGTGTCGTCGTCGACCGTGATCTCGTCGGCCGGCGGCGGGCGCGCGGCGTCCGGGATCGGGCCCACCATGAGCTTCGTCTCTTCGTCGGTGAGCTCTTCTTCCTCGGCGTGGGCGGGCTTCTCGACGACCTTCTCGACGGGCTTCTCGGCGGCCTTCTCGACCGGCTTTTCGACCGGCTTCTCCGCGGGCTTCGTCGCGGCGGGCGCGGGGCGCTTGGGGGGCGCCTCGTCCGTGTCGAAGTTGAAGAGCGTCTCGTTCTCGTCGGGCGCCTTGAGCGTCGACGCCGGCTTGGCGGCGACCTTCTCGACGGGTTTGTCGGCCGCGATCTCGTGCTTGTCGGGCTGCGACGGGGCGCGCTGCGGCTCGACCTTGACCGTCGGGGCCTCGTGCGCGGCGATGTCGACCTTGGGCGCCGCGGGCGTGGCCTCCGCGGGGCGAGACGGGAAGGGGGGCGAGGGCCGGCAGGGCGCGCAGTCGTGCCCGCAGCGACGGCAGGCGGCCGCGGCGACGCCGGCTCGGCCGGCTTGGGCGCGGCGGGGCGAGCGGTGGCCTTCGCGGCCTCTGCTTTCGCGGCCTCGACCTTCTCGGCGGCCTTGATCGCAGCGGCGCGCGCGGCGGCGGCCTCGGCCGCGGCCTTGCCCATCCCGGGGGTGCCGAGCAGCGTGGTGGTGAGGGGCTTGTGCGCCCTCTCCACCACGGCGGGCTCGGGCGCCCTGGCGGCGACCTCGACGGGGGACGGCTTCGGCGTCGCCTCGACCGGCGCCGCTTTCGGCGCGATCTCGACCGGTGCCGCTGCAACGACGGCAGGCTCGACCGCAGGCATGCCCGCGGATCCGGCCGCCCCGGTCGACCGGGCGAGGGGAACGCCCACGTCGGTCCGGTGCGGCGCTCGCGGCAAGGCCGCGTTTTTCTTGACTCGAGCGAGGAGCGCTTCGAGCGTCGCGACTTGTTCCTCTACGTTCACGCTCCCTCCAGCATACAGCGTCGCGGCGCGGGTGACACCTTTCCAATGTCGCCGCGGCGCCGGCCCACAAAAAACCGGACGCCGGGCCCTCGAAGATCGAAGGAGCCCGGCGTCGGGAGCAGCCCCGGAGGGCCGCGCGGCTACAACGTCTCGAGGTAGGCCACGAGATCGTCGATGTCCGCCTCGCTGAGCTGCGAGGTCTGGCCGTGCTGGTCACCGCCGCCGCAGGCCTTGTTGGTGAAGCGATCCTTCAGCGTCGGGGCGCAGCCGTCGTGCATGAAGGGCGCGCGGGCGCCGACGCCCACGAGCGAGGGCACCTGGAACGAGCGGCCCGTGCCCACGTCGGCGTTGGCGTTGTTGGTGAGGTGCGTCCCGTTGTGGCACGAGCCGCAGGCCACCGCCGAGCTCTCGAAGAGCGCCTTGCCGTGCTCGATCGACGCCTCGGTCGCGGCGGGCTTGGCGACCTTGACCCGGGGCATCGAGCTCATCCAGTGGGCCATCGCGTCGACGTGACGCTCGCCCTGCGGCGTGCCGCCCATCCGGTGCACGAACACCTCGCTCATGATCGCGTCGAGGTTGTCGAGATCGCCGTCCCAGTGGAGGGGCGCCGTCTGGAGCACGTCGTTGCCGACCTCCTGGGTGCGGCGCGCGCCGATGATGTCGAACTGCCAGACCCGGCCGTCCTCGTGCCCTTCGGGGTGGCACGACGCGCAGGCGAGGCCGGTCGTCGAGCTGGCCGCGTGGTGGAACAGGTGGTGGCCGGTGTCGGCCATCGACTCGCCGGGCAGCACGATCGGCGTGGCGCCGTTCGCCATCATGTAGATGGCTGCGGGCTCGCGCGTCTGCACGATGACCTGCCCCTGGAAGAAGCTCACCGCGATGGGCTCGCCGGGGACGGACATCTCGCTGTGCAACGTCGAGCAGGACACGAAGTCGCCCGAGGACTCCTGGGACACGTTGTTGACCGTCGTGGTCAGCACCCTGTCGCTGCCCGCGGCGACGACGGCGACGTTGTCCCCGTCGGTCGCGATGTCGACCGGGAGCACGGCCGCGGAGAGCGCCGGGCCAGGCAGGGTCGAGGCGGTGCCGTTCTCGTCGAAGACCGTGACCGTCGAGTGATCGATGCTGCCGTCGCAGCCGCCGCCGCTGCTCCCGTAGCCGTCGGGCTGGGAGATCACGACGGGGGAGAGCAGGCCGCGCTGGTGGGTCATCACGAAGCCGTGCCCGGCGAGGGGCACCGTGCGCCAGGCGACGCCGGGCTCGAAGGCCTGGAAGCCGGAGAACTCGTCGCCGCCGCCCTTGTCGAAGCTGTGGCTCGGGTCGAGCACCGGGGGCGCGCTCCGGTTGATGATCTTGCCCGACGCGTCGAGGGTGATGAGCTCCGCGCGCTTGAAGCGCGTCACCACGAGGTTGTCGCCCTGGACCATCACGTCGCGCAGGTCGCGCTCGAGGTGCAGGGTGCGCGTCGCCGCGCCGCCCGCGGCCGGGAGGGTCACGAGCTCGCCGGTCGCGCAGGCCACGTGGATGGAGTCGGCGCTCTTGTCGAACGCGAGGCCGCGCGGGGCCGCGCAGACCTCGGTGCGATCGACGACCTTGGCCTTGGCGAGATCGATCGTCGCCACCGCGCCGCCGCCGCGGAGGGCGACGTGGACGCGGCCCGCGCCGTCTTCCACGACACGCCCGGGCTCGTCGTCGGCCTCGAGGGCGACCTTCTTCACGGCGCGGCTGTTCAAGTCGACCAGCCAGACCAGATCGCGATCGGGGTCGGCCGCGACGGCCAGGCCCTTGCTCGTCACCAGCATCGTCCCGCCGCTGATCGGCTTGGGCGCGTGCTGGGCACGCGTCACCGGATCGTCGATGCCGGGAGGCAGATCCTGGTGTGTGCAGGCCGGCACCAGCGCGAGGCCGCCCGCAGCAACCAGGGATGAAATCAGAACCCGCCGATTCGAGAACGCACGATCCATAAGCCCTCCGCTGCTACTGCTTAGCAAGGCTCTTGCCAACCCTTGCCGCAGCAGTGCTGCCTCCAACCGCTGCTACCGCCGAGCCGCAGGACGCCGCCCATGGCGTCCCCGCGGCTCCATCGCTGCCCGGCCCGACGGGCAGCGAGCAACCCGCGTCCGAGCGTCGAGCGTACCTGATTTCCATCGAAAACAAGAGGCTCGGCGCGTCGTCACCTTGCTTGAATGGCCGCTCCGGGCGCCCGTCATCACAAAAACGGCCCTGCGCAGGGCCGTTCGCGGCCGGGCAAGCGCCTGGGTCCGCCCGGTGTGCAGCCCGGCGCACACCGGACAGGCCGTCCGTCCAAGGTTCGTCTCTTCTCGACCGGGCTCGGGGTGGGTCCGCTCCGACCCGGTGGCGCAAGTTGAGTCAGCGTGACCGGCGTGTCGCGATCGCGGCTGTTCGCCGCCTCAAGGCTTGTACCGCCCCAGGATCTCGTGGAGCGCGGTCGACGAGCGGTGCAGGGCGGCCACCGACGGGATGAGGTGATCGACGAAGAACACGTTGTGCCCGAGCACCTCGGTCGCGGCCGGGATCACGGCGAGGCCCGCCCGCTCGAACTCGCCGAGCGCCCGCCGGAGGTGGGTCGAGCTCGTGGTCAGCACCACCCGCTCGATCCCGTGGTCGCGCAGGATCGGCCCCGCCAGCTCGGCGTTCTGCCGGGTGGTGAGCGACGCGCTCTCCCGCACGAGGACGCTCCTCGGCACCCCGAGCGTGGTGATCAGGTCCTCCATGGCGAGGCCCTCCTCCACCGGCGCGCCCGAGAGGATCACGAGGCCGAAATGGTGCGCGTGGTAGAGCCGCGCCGCCCCGAGCACGCGCGCGGTCGTGCTCGCGTCGAGGCGCTCGCGCGGGGGCACCGAGCGATCGTAGGTCCGGAGGCCGCCGGCCAGCACCACCAGCGCCGTCCGCTCCGGATCGACCCCGGAGAGCGCCTCCTTCAGGCTCGGCCCGCGCATCTCCACGCCCTCGATCAGCGTGTCGCCGACCACGGGGAGCGACAGCGTCCACAGCGCGGCCCAGCAGAGCCACCCGAGCGCCCTCCCGATCCGGACGCGCCGCCGCGGCCGCCCGAGCGCCCGGCTCGGCCGCGAGAGCCAGAGCGCGACGCCGAGCGCGAGGAGGCCGAGCAGGACGGGATCGAGGAACCGGCTCGGCGCGAAGCGGACGGAGGCAGGGAGGACGGTGGCGAAGAAGATGTCTCGCTCTACCACAAGCGCGACGCGCCTTCAGGAGCGCCCCGGGGCAGCAGAACGTCGCGCCCTTGGCATTTCTTCACCCATCTTGCCTTGACGGAGGCTGCCACGGCCCATAAGTGACTCGCCGGTCACAATGAACAACACCTCCTCCCCAGTTCGTTCCGGCGCAGCCTTCGCCGTCGCGCTCCTCCTCGCCCAGAGCGCGCTCGCCGGCGACCCTCCCCCGCCGGCCGCGCCCCCTCCGCCGGCCGCGCCTCCTGCGGCGCAGCCCATCCCTCGCCCGGCCACGCCTCCTCCGCCCGCCGCGCCCGACGTGCTGGCCACCGGCCTCGCGCCCCAGCCGGGTGGGCTCACCCCGGACGAGGCGGGGAAGATCGCGTCGAAGACCAAGCACTCCGTGCGCGCGAAGCAGGAGGAGCTCAAGGCGGCCGCGGCCAAGGTCGATCAGGCGTACGTCAACTTCTTCCCGCGCGTCTCGCTGAGCGCGACGTACACGCGCCTCTCCTCCGTCACCCCGTTCAGCCTCGGCGGCGGCGGCGGTCTGGTCGGCGCGGCCAACACGGGCCTGCTCAAGGTCGGCGCATGCCCCAACTCCACCGACAACAACTGCGTCGTCGACAGCAAGGGGCAGCCCGCGGGCGTGACCTCGGTGAGCTTCCCGGTCGTGCTCAACTCCACGTCCTTCGTCGCCTCGCTGGCCGTCCCGCTCAGCGACTACCTGCTCCGCATCTCGCAGGGGTACGCGAGCGCGTCGCACGCCGAGAAGAGCAAGCGGCTCGAGGTGCAGGCCGAGGAGCTGCAAGCCGCGGGCGACGCCAAGATCGCCTACTTCAACTGGGTGCAGGCGCGTGGCGGCGCCATCGTCGCGAAGCAGGCGGTCGATCAGACGAAGGCCCACCTGGAAGACGCGGGCAAGGCCTTCACGGTCGGCCTCGTGTCCCGGGCCGACGTGCTGCGGCTCGAGGCGCAGGTCGCCGCGGCCCAGCAGGGGCTCGCCCAGGCCGACGCCTTCGCGATGCTCGCCGAGGAGCAGCTCCGCACGGTGCTCGCGATCCCCACCGGCACGCCCCTCGTGATCGGCGCCGACGTGATGCACGAGCAGGCCACGCCCGTCGGCGAGACGCTCGACGTGGCCCAGCAGTACGCGATGCAGAACCGCCTGGAGATCCGGGCGCTCGACGAGGGCGAGGCGGCCGTGAAGGAGACCGTGAGCCTGGCGCGCGCGGGGTACTACCCGCGCCTCGACGCGTTCGCCGACGCCACCTACGCGAACCCCAACCAGCGCGTCTTCCCCTCCCGCGATCAGTTCGATCTGACCTGGGACATGGGGCTGCGCCTGAGCTGGACGCTCAACGACACCTTCACCGCGCTCGGCACCACCGCCGAGGCGAAGGCCCGCGTCGCGACCCTGGTCGAGCAGAAGGGCCAGCTCCGCGACGGCCTCCGGCTCGAGGTCACCTCCGCGTACGCCGACATGCAGAAGGCCGGGACGACCATCGAGGCCGCCGAGCGCCAGCTCGTCGCCGCGGAAGAGTCGCTCCGGGTGCGCAACGAGCTCTTCCGCAACGGCAAGGCGACGAGCACCGATCTCGTCGACGCCGAGGCCGAGGCCACCCGCGCCCGGCTGAGCCGCCTCACCGCCCGCGTCGGCCTGCTCGTGGCGCGCGTCCGCTACGAGCATGCCACGGGGCGCGACGTGCCCCGCACGCTCGCCTCCGAGTGATCGATCTCCGAGGGTGGGCCGGGCCGTGCTGTGGCCCGGCCGCGCTTCGGGTATCGTGATCCCTTCATGATCCGCCCGAGGCCAGGCCAAGCTCCGCTCTTCATCGTCGCGCTCGCCTCGTTTGCCTCCTGCGCCGAGCCCTCTCCCGAGGGCGTCGAGGCGCCGGCCCCGCGCCCCGCCGCGATCGTCCAACAACCGTCACGCGCGTCCTCGCCGCGAACCCGTCGTCCAACGATGGATCACACCGTGGCCCCGGCCGCCGCCTGGTTCGTCGAGCTGTCGAGCCCGCCGCTGTCCCGCGGGGGGAGCCGCGCGGTCATCGAGGCCGAGCGCGCGCGCTTCCGGCAGGCGGCCGCCCGCGAGCGGCTCGCCTTCACCGAAAGGCGCGCCTTCGCCCAGCTCTGGAACGGCCTCTCCCTCCGCGTCGATCCCGCCGAGATCGGCCTCTACACGGCGCTGCCCGGGGTCAAGGCCGTCTTCCCCATCGAGCCGATCACGATCGACGACGCGCCTCCGCCGGACATGCCCGCCGAGCCGGCGCTCTTCACCGCCCTCGCCATGTCGGGCGCCGACATCGCCCAGGGCACGCTCGGCCTCTCCGGCGCGAAGATCCGCGTCGGCGTGATCGACACCGGGATCGACTTCGATCACCCCGACCTCGGCGGCTGCTTCGGCCCCGGCTGCCGCGTCGCCTTCGGCTGGGATTTCGTGGGCGACGCCTTCGACGCCGGCGACGCGAGCACGCAGCCCGTCCCCGACCCCGTGCCCGACGACTGCGCCGGCCATGGCTCGCACGTGGCCGGGATCATCGGCGCGAACGGGGCGCTCCACGGCGTCGCGCCCGGCGTGACCTTCGGGGCCTACCGCGTCTTCGGGTGCAACGGCTCGACCGACGCCGACATCATGATCGCGGCCATGGAGAAGGCGCTCGCCGACGGGATGCGCGTCGTCAACATGAGCATCGGCTCGGCGTTCATGTGGCCCGAGTACCCCACCGCGGTCGCCGCCGATCAGCTCGCGCAGGACGGCGTGGTCGTCGCCGTCTCGATGGGCAACAGCGGCGGCTCGGGCCTGTGGAGCGGCGCCGCGCCCGGGGTGGGGGCCGAGGTGCTCGGCGTCGCCTCCTTCGACAACACCGGCGTCGCGCAGCCCGCGTTCACCGTCACGCCCGACGGCTCGTCGTACGGCTACCGCAAGGCCGCCGCCGCGCCCGTCGCGCCGACCGCCGGCAGCGCGCCGCTCCTCCGCACCGGGACGGTCGCCGATGTCGCCGACGCATGCGATCCGCTCCCGCCCGGGAGCCTCGCGGGCGCCGTGGCCTTGATCCGCCGCGGCACCTGCACGTTCTACCTCAAGACCAAGAACGCCGAGGCCGCCGGCGCGCTCGCGGTCGTCATCTACAACAACAAGCCGGGCGCGCTGAACGCCACGGTCGCCGCCCCCGCCGGGAGCCCGGACGTGGTCGTGCCGGTGGTGACGATCAGCGACGCAAAGGGGGCGGCGATCAACGCGCAGCTCGATCTCGGGAGCGCCGTCCTCGGCTGGACCGATCAGGTGGTGAGCGAGCCGAACCCGACCGCGGGGCTCGTCTCCGCCTTCAGCTCGCAAGGCCTCACCCCCGAGCTCGGCTTCAAGCCCGATCTGGGCGCGCCCGGGGGCTCGATCTACTCGACCTTGCCGATCGAGAGCGGCAGCTACGGGGTGCTGAGCGGCACCTCGATGGCGTCACCGCACGTGGCCGGCGCCGCCGCGCTCGTCCTTCAATCGGACCCGACGCTCTCCGCCGCCGGGGTGCGCGATCGATTGATCTCGACCGCGGTGCCGCGCGTCTCGCCCGACGACGCGGCCGGCCTCTTCCTGGAGGCGGTGACGAAGCAGGGCGCGGGGATGGTGCGGGTCGACCGCGCCGCGCAGGTGAAGGCGAGCGTCACGCCGGCGAAGATCGCGCTCGGCGAGGGGCAGGTCGCGCCGGTGAGCACCAAGATCTCGATCTCGAACCCGGGGCCGGTCGCGGTCGCGTACGACATCGGTCACGAGCCGGCGGTGAGCCTCGACGGATCGAGCTACACACCGGCCCCCGTGGCAGGCGGCGCAGCGTCGGTACAGCTCAGCCTGCCGACCTTGATCGTCCCGCCCTCCGGCGCGGCCGCGGTGATGGTGACGATCAGCGCCGACGCCTCGCTCGTCGAGGGGAGCGCGTACGGCGGCTATTTGACCTTCACGCCCCAGGGCGGGGGCGAGGCCCTGCGGGTCCCGTATGGAGGGATCAAGGGCGATTACCAGGCGCTCACGGTGTTGACGGACGGGACCAAAGGTTACCCCTGGCTCACACGGAGCGACGGGACGAACCAGCCGGCCGGGGCGGCCTTCACGCTCCAGAACGGCGATGTGCCGCTGGTGGTGGCGCATTTCGAGCACCCGGCGCGGCGCGTGAAGATGGATATCGTCGACGCGGCCAAGCAGAAGCCCTGGGGGACGGCGCTCGATCTCGGCTATGTGGGCAAGTCGCCAGCGCCGGCCGGGGCGGTGGCCTATTCGTGGAGCGGGCGGACGGTCTTCAACAAGCAGATCGTGCTCGTGCCGAACGGGGCCTATCGAATCAAGCTGCGTGTGCTCAAGGCCCTCGGCGACGAGAACAACCCGGCGCACTGGGAGACATGGCTCTCTCCCGTGGTGACGATCAACCACCCTTGAGGTAGAGGCGCGATCGCTCAGGCCTGGATGTACGTGTCCTGGTTGGGCAGCTCGCCGGCGAGGATCCGGCGGAAGCAGTAGGCGTCCGGGTGGACGAGCGCGCGGCAGCGGCTGGCGTCGACCTTGTCGCGCGTGAAGTAGTCGGCGCGGCGCCAGTCGTGGTCCGGCGCGCTCGTGCGCCGGTAGGCCCGATCGGTCCACTGGCAGAAGAGCGAGTGATCGAAGCGCGCGGTGGGGCGCACCTGTCCGTCGTGGATGTGCACGGTGGGGAAGAAGATCGCGCTCCGGTTCTTGCGCGGGAAGGCGAAGGCCATCGGGTGGACGCGGCGCTCGCCGGCCCTGAGCTTGAACACGGCGAAGCCGAACTGCGCGTACGCGGGGAGCCTCGACCAGATCTCGGTGGGGAGGCGGAAGCGCGGATCGAGGCGCCCGAAGTCGGCGATGGAGGGGACGAACGAGGCCTCGAAGCTCCCGACCGAGACCACGGCGAGCGGCGCGCTCATCGGCGGGCCGAACCCGGGAGGGCCGAAGCTCGGGATCGGCATCCACAGGTCGGCGAGGTGCGTGAAGAGCTCGGGGTAGCCCGAGAGATCGACCCACTCGATCGCGTCCTCGGCCGCGCCGGGCGGGACGGGGAGGGGGAGGATCATCGCCAGATCCTGGTCGGCGTGGACCGTCATCTCGTAGGCGAGGAGCTGCCGGCCGTCTGCCAGCTCACGGGCGAAGATGTTGGTCCCGGAGACCCACCGCACCGGCTGGGAGAAGATGCACATGCCCGGACGGTACCGAGCGCCCCCTCTCGTGACAAGGCGGCCGCGGCGCGCCGCGTGATACGATCGCCGGCGCTCATGGACGAACGGGAGGCCCCCCGCTCCGCAGCCGCGCCCCTGCGCGTCTTCTGCAGCTTTGCCCAGCCGGACGAGGCGCTGCTCGACGAGCTGCGCAAGCACCTCGCGCCGCTCCGGCGGGCCGGGCTCGTCGAGGTCTGGCACGACCGGATGATCACGCCGGGCAGCGAGGTGAAGCAGCAGGTCGATCTGCGCCTCGACGAGGCCGATCTGATCCTGCTCCTGATCAGCCCCGATTTCACGGCCTCCGACTACTGCTACGGCGTCGAGGCGGCGCGGGCCCTCGGGCGTCACGATCGCGGCGAGGCCGTGGTCATCCCGATCATGCTCCGCCCGGTCGACATCGAGCTGCTCCCGATCTCCCGCCTCGGCCTGCTCCCGTCCGACCTGCGGCCCATCACCATGTGGCCCGATCGGGACGCGGCCTGGCTCTCGGTGGAGCAGGGGATCCGCAAGGCCATCGAGGCGCTCGGCGAGCGGCGCGCGGCCCGGGTGAGCGAGGTGAGCGAGGCGCGCGAGGCGAGCGTGGTGAGCGAGCCGCTACGCAGCGTCGCCTTCCGGCCGGCGGCGCGGCCCTTCTGCGTCCCGCCCTTCGCCAACCGGTTCTATCCGATCCGGGAGGCGGTGCTCGACGAGCTGCACCGCCGCTTCAACGAGGACCCCGACGCGCCGATGCCCCGCCTCGCATGCATCTGCGGCTTCGGCGGCACCGGCAAGACGCACACCGCGCTCCACTACGCGCACCGCTACCGCGACGAGTACAGCGCCGTCTTCCTCGTGCGCGCGGGCACGGAGCTGTCGATCCGCCAGGGCTTCTTCGACATCGCGGTGGCGGTCTCCGGCTCGACCCGGCGCGGCGATCCCCTCGATCTCGAGGCGGCCGTGCGCGAGGCCCGCGCCTACCTCGCCGGGACGCCGGGGTGGCTCCTGATCTTCGATCACGTCGAGGACCCGGAGATCGTGGCCCCGTTCATCCCCGAGGGAGGCCGCGGCCACGTGCTCATCACGTCGCAGAAGGGCGACGTGCAGGTGCTCGGGGTGGTCTCGCCGATCCACCTCGACGGGCTCTCGATCGAGGACGCGATGGCCTTCTTCCGGGCCCGCACCGGGCGCGCCCTCGACGAGCCCGCCGAGCAGGAGGCGGCGGAGAAGCTCGCCGACGAGCTCGGGCGCATCCCGATCGCGCTGGAGCAGGCGGCGGCCTACATCACCGCGATGAACGTCCCCTTCGCCGTCCACCTCCGCGCGCTGCGGAGCCACCCGGGCGAGGTGCTCGGCAAGTACCGGGCCGTGTTCGGCAACCGGCAGGCGACCGCCGCGGGGATCTGGGACATGAGCCTCGCCAAGGTCGAGGCGGAGTCGAAGGCCTCGCTCGCGCTGCTCCACCTGAGCGCCCTCCTCCACGGCGAGCGCATCCCCCTCTCGCTCTTCTACCGCGACGATCACCTGCTCCCCGAGGTGGTGGCCGAGCTCGGGCCGGAGCTCTCCGCCGCGCTCCGCGACGTGGAGTCGCTCTACGAGATCCTCCAGCCGCTCTCCGCGTACTCGCTCGTCCTCCGGGCGCCCGGCGCCGACTGGTACTGCGTCAACAGCATGCTCCAGAAGGTGCTGCGGATCCGCATGGGGCCGGAGGCGGAGGCGATCTGGATCGAGCGGACGGTGCGGATGATCGAGCGCGTGATCCGCCCGCTCGGCGATCGCGATCTCGCGCACGAGCGGCGGATCGTGCCGCAGGTCAAGCATGCCATCGACCTCATCCTCGAGCGCGGGATCGCGTCGATCGAGGCGGCGCGGATCCTCAACCGCGGCGGGGCCTACGCCCACGAGCAGGCGCGCGACGACCTGGCGGAGACGATGTTCCAGCGGGCGCTCGCGATCCTCCGCGGGCAGGCGCGCGCCCCGGAGATCGACGTCGCGGCGAGCCTCGACGGGCTCGGGCGGATCCGCGCCCGCGAGGGGCTCCACCGGGAGGCCGAGGCGCTCTTCGCCGAGGCGGCGGAGCTCCGGAAGAAGGCCGCCGGCCCCGATCGCCCGGAGGCCCACGCCGCCGCCCCCTCGCGCGGCTCTCCCTTGCCCTGATGGGAAGCGCGGGGCAAAGCCGATATAAGGGGGGCATGCTCAGGCGGCTCCGCTCCTCGCTCCTGCTCTCGATCTCGGCCCTGCTCCTCCCGGCGTGCGGCGGCGCGGGCGGAGGGGGCGGCCACGTCGCCGCGCCGGTCGCGGTCGAGCAGACGATCTTCCCGAGCAAGGACGCGCTCGTGAAGATCGCCGAGAAGCCCGTGCCGGCGAAGCTCTCCGACGAGAGCACGAAGGACATGCCGAGCTGGGATCTCATGGGGCCCCTGCCGAGCGACATCGACAACGTGCCGTTCTCCGACGACTCGCCGTGGGGCAAGCTCTTCGCGTCGGTGGTCTCGACCAAGGGAGATCAGGTCGTGGCGAACGAGGCGATGCACTGCTTCGCCCGGGAGAACGCGGCCTTCGTGGCCGCCACCGACGCGAGGCCGGCGGAGATGCTCGCGCGCTTCTTCGCCGCCCGCTGCGGCGTGATGTCCGGGCCGGGCGCGACGACCTTGCAGGTGATCACCGCCGACGAGCGGATGACCGACGACGCGATCTTCGCAAAATTCGAGGCGAGCACGAAGGCCGTCATCGAGAAGCACCTCGCGAGCCGGCACCTGATGGCCGGGCTCGCCTACGTGCGCAAGGGCGGCCGCGCGGTGATGGCCCTCTCGCTCGCCCCGGAGACGGCGCGCCTCGATCGCACGCCGATCGTCCCCGGCCCCGACGGCAAGGTGATCCTCCGCGGCGAGGTCCTCGGCCCGGCGATCGGGCTGCGCGCGCTGATCAACCGCGGGAGGTTCGGGTACGCCGAGTGCGCGGTCAGCTCCACCGTGGCGCTCCCGCGCTTCCTCATCACGTGCGACGCCTCGCGCGAGGACGAGCTCGCCTGGATCTCGCTCTCGTCGCGCCAGCCCGGCCGCGTGCTCGGGCACTCGGTCGCGGAGCTGCTCGTGTGGCCGTCCGGCGCGCCGGCGAAGGCCTACGCGCGGCTCACCGCGGGCGCGACGGGCGCGAGCGGCAGCGCGCCCGAGGCGCTGCTCCAGGAGATCAACCGGATCCGCGGCGAGGCGCGCCTCTCGCCGATCGGCATGGCCGAGGCCGAGACGAAGACGGCCGCGCAGCTCGCGCCCCACTACTTCGGCGGCGCCGAGGGGGCCGACAAGGACGTGCCCGATCAGGTCGCGCTCGGCCTGCTCGCCGGCTGGGAGGTCGAGGGGACGATCCGGACGGGCCACTTCGTCTCCACGTGGGTACCGGGGACCACGGTGTGGTCCGACGTTGTCCGCTCGGCGATCTCCCGCCCGATCGGCCGCGAGACCCTGCTCGATCCGGGCGCCGAGAAGATCGCCCTCGGCCCCGTGAACAACCCCCAGGGCAGCGGCGCCCTCTTCACCACCTACGCGCTCTTCGAGAACCACAAGCACGACGAGGACGTCCGCGCCCTCGCCCAGCGGATCGCCACCGCGCGCGCCGAGCGTCACCTCACGCCGCCCGCCGCCGTCGCCGACCTGAACGCGCTCGCCGGCAAGGCCGCCGCCGAGGTGCAGGCGGGCCGGCAGACCTCGAGCGACGCGCTGAACGGCCTGCTCCGCGCGGTCTCCGACAAGCTCGGGCAGGACACGCGCGGATGGGCCGCCGAGGCCACCTCGATCGAGCACCTGACGATCCCGGACGAGATCGTCACCGCGCCGAGCCTGCGCTTCGGCGTCGGCATCGCCCACCATCGCAACGAGGGCGAGCCCTGGGGCCGCTTCGTGATCTTCCTCGTGATGATCGAGGAGGGCGCCGGCGCGGGCGTGATGCACGCGGGCCGCGGCGAGCCGCACGCGGGTTGATGGGCCGATCGCCTCAGCGGATCGAGACGACGAGGCGGTAGGTGAACTGGCCGGCCGTGTCGCCGGGCGTCTGGGCGAAGGGCGAGGCGCTCACCGCGACGAAGTAGAGGCCCGCCGGGAGCAGGTGCGCGAAGGGGTGGGCGGGGATGAAGCCCGCGCCGTCGAAGGCCGAGCAGTAGCCGCGGCCGCCGTCGTCGTCGCCCCCGAGCGCCGTGCCGTCGCCGTCGTAGAGCGTGATCATGCTGTCCATGTCGCCGCCCTCGCAGGTCTCGGCGCCGCCCTCGATGACCTCGGCGCGCAGCGACGCCCCGGCCGGCAGGCTCAGCGCGTAGAAATCGGTGTCCTCTTCGAGCAGGTGCTCGCCGCGGACGAACACCGACGCCGCGGCGAGGGGCGTCGCGGTCGCGGCCGTGTCGTCGGGCTCGATCTCCGAGCCGGCGTCGGTCGACACGCTCAGCGCGAGCCGGTAGCTCGAGATGACCGCGTCGTTGCCCCGCTCCTCGACCGAGGCGTAGTACACGCCGGGATGGAGCGTGACGACGAGCGAGGAGCAGGTGCCGATCCCGCTGTTGTCGTCGGCGTAGAGCTCGTCGAAGCCCGCGTCGAGGAGGCGGATCGTCGTCTGGACCACGCAGCCGCTCCCGCTCGCGTCGGAGGTCTCGAGGCGCAGCGTGGCCTCCGCGGCGAGCTCCACGCGGAAGACATCGCGATCGCCGATCGGGGCGATCGCCCCTGAAATGAAGGCGTTTCCGGTGAGCTTCACGGGCATCGGCCCCGTGGCGCGCGCGTCGGCGGCGGCCGCGTCGTCGTTCGGCTCGAGCTCGGGCAAGAGCTCCTGCTGGCAGGTGGCGCTGCACCCGTCGCCGCCCGCGGCGTTGCCGTCGTCGCAGGCCTCGGGCAGGTCGACCAGGCCGTCGCCGCAGAGCGGGATCCGATCGCAGGTGGGCGAGCATGCGGGGCCGCCGTCGCACTCCTCGAAGCCCTCGACCTTGCCGTCGCCGCAGCGGGCGGTCACGGCGACGCGGAGCCGGTAGGCCGGGATGATCGCGTCGCTCCCCGACTCGTGCACCTCGATGAAATACGTGCCGGCCGGCAGGTGGCGCGCGCCCGGATCGAGGGCCGGATCGAGGCTCGAACAATGGCCGAGACCGCCGTCGTCCTTGTAGGCGAGGGTCGCGAGCCCGTTCGTCCCCCGCAGCGTGAGCACCGTGTCGATCCCCGCGCAGGAGCCGGGGCCCTGCCCGTCGAAGGTCTCTGCCGAGAGGTCCGAGGTCTGGCCCAGCGTGACGGCGAAGAAGTCGACGTCGTCCGCGGGATCGATCGCCGCCTCGATCAGGGCGAAGGGGACGAAGGGCCCGCTCGCGCTCCCCGCGACGTCGTTCGGCTCGGTCTCGGCGGAGATCTCCAGCAAACAGTTGGAGCTGCAACCATCCCCGGCGAGCGCGTTGCCGTCGTCACAGGCCTCGGGCGCATCGAGGAGCCCGTCGCCGCAGACGGGGATCCGGTCGCAGGTGGGCGCGCAGGTCTCGCCGCCGTCGCACTCCTCGGCGCCCTCGATCACGCCGTCACCGCAGCGCGCCGCGTAGGTGGCGAGCAGGGTGTAGGCCGGGATCTGCCCTCCCGCGTGATCGGTGACCCGGACGAAGTACGTGCCGGGGGCGAGGTGTCGGGCGCTCTTGCCGAGCGGCGCGGCGGGATCGATCGCCGCGCAGTTGGCGAGCCCGCCCTGATCGGCCGCGGCGAGGACGGTAACCCCGTCGGGCGCGAGCAGGGTCAGCTCGGTGTCGATCGCCTGGCACGACCCGGGGCCGCTCGCGTCGAACGTCTGGAGGCGCAGATCGCCCGTGACAGGAAGCAAGAGCGCGAAGGTGTCGATATCCCCCGCGGGGCTCACCGATCCGCCGAGGAGCACGTTGGGCGAGAAGGGGCCGCTCGCGGACGCGGGGGCGTCGTTGGGCTCGGTCTCGCCGAGCAGCTCGTACTGGCATGCGCTGCTGCACCCGTCGCCCGAGGCGGCGTTCTGATCGTCGCAGACCTCGGGGGCATCGATGAAGCCGTCGCCGCAGATCGGGATCCGATCGCAGCTCGGCGCGCAGGTCGGACCACCGTCGCACTCCTCGAGCCCATGCTTCACCCCGTCGTTGCAGAGCGCGTCGAAGCCGAGCATGAGCCCGTAGAGCGGGATGGGCGCGTAGTTGGCGTAGGCCTCGACGCGGATCAGGTAGGTGCCGGGCGGGACATGGCCCGCCTCCGGGTGCGTCACGCGATCGATCCGGGAGCATGCGCCGAGACCGCCGTCGTCGTCGGTGGCGAGCAGCGTGCCCTCGGGCGAGAAGATCGTGACGATCGTGTCGATGTTCGCGCAGCTCTTCGCGCCCACGCCCTCGAAGGACTCGATGTGCAGATCGGCCGTCTCCGGGACCTCGAAGGCGAAGTAGTCGATGTCGGTGCCGGGCACGATGCTGCCGAGGATGAGCAGGCCGGTGGGGAAGGGGCCGTTCGCCTCGGCGGGCGTGCCGTTCGGCTCGATCTCCTGGACGGTGTCGATCTGACAGTTTGAGCTGCAACCATCGTAGGGGGCGAGGTTATCGTCGTCGCAGGCCTCGCCGGGATCGAGCACGCCGTTGCCGCAGCCGGGGCCGAGCACGCCGCCTTGCCCGCCTGCACCGGCCTGTCCGCCTGCGCCCGTGGTGGTGCTCGCGCCGCCCTGTCCGCCCTCGCCGCCTGCGCCTGCCTCCCCACCCGCGCCCGTGGTGGTGCTCGCGCCGCCTTGCCCGCCCGCGCCGCCTGCGCCTGCCTGCCCGCCTGCGCCCGTGGTGCTCGTCGTGCCCGTGCCGCCCTGGCCGCCCGCTCCGCCCGCGCTCGTGGTCGAGGTCGAGGTCGAGGCGGTCGTGCTCGCGCCGCTGGTCGCTGCGGGGTCGGGGATCTTGCTGCGGTCGATGTCGGCGATCAGCTCGCAGCCGAGCGCCGCCATCGCGCTCAGGCCGAGGAGCGCCGCGGACGCGAGGTGCCGGATCATCGCGCCCATCATCCCGCTTTCCTCCGCCCCCCGTCCAGGCTACTTGCCGCCCGGCCCCGACTCATGACCGAGCTCGCCCTCATCTTCGGCATCGGTGTCCTCGGGCTCGCCTTCGCCGCCTACCTCGGGCGGTGGATCCTCGCGCAGACCGAGGGCGACGGCGAGCTCGCGAGGATCGGGGCCCGGGTGCGCGCGGTGACCGAGGGTTTTTCGCGAAGGCAAGGCCGCACGATCGGCGCGCTCTCCGCGGTGCTCGGCGGGGCGATCTTCCTCGCGTACGGCCTGCTCCGCCGCGCCGGGGAGGGAGATCCGGTGCCCGCGCTCGAGCTCGGCGTGTGGCTCACCGTCTCCTTCGCGGTGGGCGCCGGGCTCTGCCTCGGGGCCGGGCAGGTGACGCAGTGGAGCAGCGTGCGCGCGTCGCTGCGCGCAGCCGGCGCGGTGCGGAGGTCGCTCGATCTCGCGCTCCAGATCGCGGTGCGCGGCGGGGCGGTGAGCGGCCTCTTCCTGAGCGCCTCCAACCTGATCGGCGTGGTCGTGCTGGTCGCCGCGGTGCTCGCTGTGAAGGGAGGGCTCGGCGCCGAGCCCGCCGCGGCGCTCAAGCTCTCGCCCACCATCCCGATGATGATCGCCGGCTACGCGCTCGGCGCCGCGTTCGCCGCGCTGCTCGCCCAGCTCGGGGGGGGCACCTTCGCCAAGGCCGCCGACCTCGGCGCCGATCTCGCTTGCAGGGATCTCGGCATCGGCGAGGACGATCCGAGAAACCCCGCCGCCATCGTCGATCTGGCGGGGGATCACATCGGTGACGGTGTTGCACGATCGACCGCGCTCTTCGCGTCGACGGCCGCGGAGAACCTCGGGGCGATGATGGCCGGGGCCCTGCTCTACCGCGAGAACCTCGCGCTCCCGAGCGCCCTCTCGGTGATGCTCTTCCCCCTCGTGACGCGGGCGTTCGGCCTGCTCGCCGCGATGTTCGGGGTGATGGTCGTGCGCACCGACGATCGTGAGCTGCCGCTCAACGCGCTCGGGCGCGGGCTCTACGTGACGGCGCTCCTGCACCTCGTGGCGGTGGCGGGCGCGGCCAAGTGGCTGCTCGGCGCGCACTGGATCGCCTTCCTCGGGTGCGCGGCGACGGGCGTCGCGGCGGCGCTCCTCACGTTCTTCCTCGTGCAGTACTACACCGACGCCCGTCACGCGCCGGTGCGCGAGCTGGCCGAGGCCTCGCGGGCCGGCCCGGGATTCACGCTGCTCCACGGCCTCGCGCGCGGCCTGGAGGGCACGGTGGCGCCGCTCCTCGTGGTGATGATCGCGGCGTACCTGTCGTACCGGATCGGCCTGCGCACGGGGCTCTCCGCGGGTGGCCTCTACGGGGCGGCGGTGGCCACCATGGGCATGCTCGGGGTGACGGCGTACCTGCTCTCGATCGACGCGTTCGGCCCGATCGTCGACAACGCCGGGGGCCTCGTCGAGATGACGGTGGCGCGCGATCGACCCGATGTCCGCGGGCGCAGCATGGTGCTCGACGCGGTGGGCAACACGGTCAAGGCGATCACCAAGGGCCACGCGGCGGGGGCGGCGGCGCTCGGCGGGCTGCTCCTGATCGCCGCCTTCGCGCTCGAGGTCCGGCGGCGGGCGGGCGTGCCTCTCGGCGGCCTCTCCCGGGCGATCCCGGTCGATCTCGGCCGCCCCGAGCTCTACCTGGGGGCGGTCACCGGCGTGCTGCTCGTCCTGTGGGTCGCGTCCCGGGCGATCCTCGGCGTGGTGCGCCCCGCGCGACGAGTGCTTGACGAAGCGCGCCGGCAGCTCAAAGATCGTCCGGCGGGGCCCAGGGCGGAGACCGCATCATCCTTCGCCCGCGGAGCGCTGCCGGGCTTCGTCCCGGACCACGAGGCGTGCGTGGAGATCGTCTCCCGCGCGGCGCTCCGGCACATGATCGCGCCGGCCGTGGTGGCCGTCGCGACGCCGATCTCGGTGGGCCTCCTCTTGCGCTTCGCCAAAACGGAGGATAATCCTCTGCTCGCCGCTGACTCGATCGCGGCCATGCTCCTCGGCGGAACCGTCGCCGGCGTCCTCGGCTCCCTCCTTCTCGGCAACCTGGGAGGATCCTGGGACAACGCGAAGAAGTACATCGCGACCGGCGCCCACGGCGGACGTTTTCTGGTCGACGAGACCGGCGCACGGGTGGATAACCCCACCTACGGCGCTGCCCTCGTCGGGGATTCGGTGGGGGATCCTCTCAAGGATGCGGCCGGTCCGGCGTTGCATGTCCTCGCGAAGATGCTCCCCGTCGTGACGCTCGTGTTTCTGCCCTTCTTTCTCTGAGCCGCGATCCCACCATCGATCGCCCTCGACCCTGGAGGCCTGTGCCCCCCATCTCCGATGCCCTGTCCACCCTGAGCGACCGCGGTCTGCGCCGCCTGCTCGGCGCACGCACCTTCCTCCGCGGTCTGGAGTATTTCCGTCGGCGCGTCGTCGAGGACATCACCATCAACGAGATGAGCGCGAGCGGGATCGTGCGCGCCTCCGACTCGGAGCCGTACCCCGTCGACGTCGAGCTGACGCCCGACGGCATCAAGTCGCAGTGCTCGTGCCCCGCGTTCGCGAAGGGCGGGCAGCACTGCAAGCACGTGGCCGCGCTCCTCATCAGCGTGCGCGATCAGGCGAGGGGCGCGCAGCCCCGGCGCGAGCCGCCGCCGGTGCCGGCCGTGCTCCCGCAGACGGCGCATGCCGGTGGAGGAGAGCTGCTCAAGCGGGTGCGCAGGCGCGATCGGCGCGGTCGGGTGGCGACGACGCCGCCCATGATGGGGCCGCCCGGGAGCGCGGTGGTGGGGCCGACCGGCGCGACGGCCTTCGTTGCGCCTCCGCAGCTCGACGCGACGGCGCGGCAGACGGGCATCGGCGCGTGGCTGCCTCCGGACGGGATGACGGGCGCGCGGCGGGTCGAGTTCCGCCTCCATGTCCGCCCCGGCGCGCTCACGGTCACCGTGCTCGACGCCGACGCGCGCGTGCCGGTGCTCCCCTCGGTCGCCCTCGCGTGGCAGTCGCTCTTCCCCACGCCGGATCGCGACGCCCTCCGCCTGCTCGCGCGCTTCGAGAGCGGCAACCCGCGCCACCCCGCCGTCGATGTGCGCGGTGAGGACGTGGCCGAGCTGCTCCCCACGCTCGAAGGCCAGCGCGTGCTGCTCGAGCCCGCGCTGATGCAGCTCCGCTTCGCGGACGACGCGCTCCGCCCCCGCTTCGATCTCGAGCTCGTGGGCGGCGACACACTGATCGTCAAGGCGAGCTTCGAGCGCGCGAGCGACAAGCGGCGCTTCTCCCTGCTCCAGGGCGGCTGGTTCGAGGGCTGGCCGAGCTGGCAGATCGACACGCAGGAGGGCATCGCCCGGCGGATCGACAAGCGCGTCTCCCCGGCGGCGATGCGCAGGCTGCTCCGCTCGCCCACGATCGGCGAGCCGATGAGCGAGCTGCCGCGGATCATCATGCAGGGCCTGCCGAAGATCGCCCTCGAGGTCGGCGCCGAGCTCCCCGAGCTCAGCCAGATCGCCGACGTGGTCGATCTCGTCCCCACCTTCCGGATGCGCGCCGGCGGCTCGCTCGTGGAGGCGCAGGTCTCGCTCTACGCCGCCTACGGCGACGAAGAGGTGGCCGTGCGCGCCGACGGCATCTCCCTGCCCGTGCTCATCCAGCCCCCGGAAGAAGGGATGAAGCGGGCCCGCTGCATCCGCGTCGACATCGCCGCGCAGCAGGAGGCGGCGAGCAAGCTCAACGCGCTCGGCCTGCGCCCGGACGAGTCGGGGCAGACCTTCACCGCGAACGGCGACGCGGCGATCCGCTTCTGGAGCGAGGGCCTCGCCGAACTGCCCGACGACTGGGACCTCTTCGTCCCCGAGGACCTCGTCGACACGCAGGTGCGGCACAAGCCGATCGGCGTCTTCGCCAAGGTCACGAGCGGGATGGACTGGCTGAACGTCAAGCTCACCTACGAGAGCGAGGGCATCGCCGTCGACCGCGACGAGCTGCGCCGCTGCCTCGCCCAGGGCAAGAAGTACGTGCGCCTCGAGGACGGCTCGTTCGCCGCCTTCGACGCCGACGCGGTGCGCGCGATGCTCGATCGCGAGGTCGAGCTGATGACCGCGGCCGGCAAGACCGGGCGCCTCCCGCTCTCGCAGGCCGGGCGCCTCCAGGAGCTGCTCCAGCAGGCGAGCGGGACCAACGTCTCCGCCGGCGCGCGCGAGCTCTTCCAGAAGCTCGGCAGCATCGAGGAGATCGAGCCGACCAAGAAGCCCAAGAACCTCAAGGCCACGCTCCGCCCCTACCAGGAGTCGGGCCTCTCGTGGCTCAAGTTCATCCACGACATCGCCTCGGGCGGCGTGCTCGCCGACGACATGGGCCTCGGCAAGACCGTGCAGACCATCGCGCTCCTCCTCGCCGTCAAGCAGGAGGAGAAGAAGGTGCGCGCGCTCATCGTCGCGCCCACCTCGGTCGTCACCAACTGGGAGCGCGAGCTCGCGCGCTTCGCCCCGACCCTCTCGGTGGCCCTCTGGCACGGCGCGACCCGCAAGGAGCAGATCGAGGCCCTCGAGGAGGCCGAGGTCGTCATCACCAGCTACGCCCTGCTCCGCCGCGACGAGGAGATCCTCTCCAAGCTCGACCTGACGTACGCGATCCTCGACGAGGCGCAGCACATCAAGAACCCGATGAGCGCCACCGCGGCCGCCGCCAAGCGCCTGCGCGCCAAGCGTCGCCTCGCCCTCACCGGCACGCCGATCGAGAACCGCCTCTCCGAGATCTGGTCGATCTTCGACTTCGTCTCCCCCGGTCTCCTCGGCGCGCTCGATCGCTTCGAGGCCCGCTTCTCCCGGCCGATCGAGGCCGGCGACTACAAGATCGCCCAGCGCCTGCGCGCGACGATCCACCCCTTCATCCTCCGGCGCACGAAGCAGGAGGTCGCGAAGGATCTGCCCGAGAAGATCGAGACCGATCAGATCTGCGATCTCACCGGCGAGCAGCGCGCGACCTACGCGAGCGTGGCCCGCGAGGTGCGCGCCCAGGTGCTCGGCGAGGTCGAGCGCGTGGGCCTCGCCAAGAGCCAGATCCAGATCCTCGCCGGCCTCACCAAGCTCCGCCAGGCCGCCTGCGATCCGCGTCTCCTCGGCCTGCCCCGCGACTTCACCGACGAGGACTCGGGCAAGCTCGTCGCGCTGCGCGAGCTCGTGCAGAACGCCATCGAGGGCGGCCACAAGGTGCTCGTCTTCAGCCAGTTCGTGATGATGCTCAAGATCATCGAGAAGGCGATGAAGGAAGACAGCGTGCCCTACGAGTACCTCGACGGCTCGACCAAGGACCGCGCCGAGCGCGTCGAGCGCTTCCAGAACGACCCCACCGTCCCCGTCTTCCTGATCAGCCTGAAGGCCGGCGGCACCGGCCTGAACCTCACCGCCGCCGACACCGTCATCCACTTCGACCCGTGGTGGAACCCCGCCGTCGAGCAGCAAGCCACCGACCGCGCCCACCGCATCGGCCAGACCAAGGTCGTCACCGCCTACCGCCTCGTCGCCGCCGGCACCATCGAGGAGAAGATCCTCCAGCTCAAAGCCAAGAAACGCGAGCTCGTCGCCTCCGTCCTCAGCGAGGACGCCGGCGGCGCGAAGAAGCTCACCAAGGCCGACCTGGAAGAGCTGTTCGCGCTCGACTGATCGGGCCCCTCAGCCCGCGCAGTCGAGCAGTCGCCCGATCTCCCAGCAAGCACCTCAGGGATCTGCACCCGGCCTAGGCGACCCCCGCAGCCCCTCCCGCAAGCGGAGACCCCACCCCAGCCCCTCCCCGCATGCGGGGAGGGAGGATCAGCCCACAAGCCCATTCCAAGGCAAACCCTTCCCATCACCCACGCGCGATGGAGGGGCGCCGCTTGTCTGAGCGGGCGTAGCCCGCGAGTTGCGGCGCCCCTTCCGGGCCGCAACCAGGGGCCCGCATGTCTGAGCGGGCGCAGCCCGCGAGTTGCGGGCCCCGCGGCCCCCTCTAGCAAGAGGACCACCTCGCTCCCCCTTACCCTCCGAAGGGAGGGTAGGGGGTTGGGGATGGGAGGGAAGATCCTTGCGGGCCCCGCGGCCCCCTCTAGCAAGAGGACAGCAAGGGAGGTAGGGGGGTTTGGGGGATGGGAGGGACCCTTGCCGGAGGGAGGGTAAGGGGGTTTGGGGGAATGGGAGGGACCTAGTGCTTTTTCCCGCTGATCACCATCAGGTGATACTTCCCGAACTCACTCTGCCCGAGCGTGAACAGCACCTCGATCAAGAGCCGGTACGGCGTCGTCGCGTCCGCCACGATCACCGCCTCCGACGTCGAGTTGTCCTGCCCCTTCGCCGCGCGGATCACCTTGTCGGTCTCGCGCGCGTGCGACAGCGCGTTCGCGAGCGGCACGATGTAGAGATCGTTCGGCCCGCTGCGCTTGTACTTCGCGTCGACGCCGGACTGCGCGAGCTGCTCGCGGCTCGGCAAGAGAACGATCGGGTTCGGATCGTCGCCGACGAGGATCTGCGACTTCGAGATCACCACCACCACGCCCTCCTGCGCGGCCTCGCTCGTCATCACCGAGGAGGGCAGCGCGAGGTCCTTCGACTGGGGGATCGAGGCGGAGGACGAGGCCATGCTCTTGAGCATGAAGACCAGGATGATGGTCATCAGGTCGAGCATCGCGGTGATGTTGAGGAAGTCGATCTCGGGCTCGCGCGCGTTGCGCCGGATGGCCTTGCGGAGCGCGGCCTTGAAGCGCACGACGCTCGCCTTGGGCGGGGCGGCGAGCGGCGAGCGCTGGCCTCCGCCCGTCGACGAGCCGAGGTTCTGCGAGCCGCCGCCGCTGCCGCCGGGGGTCTGCGAGCTCATCGCGCCACCCCGAAGTGGACCTCGGGGAAGAGGTCCTCCACGCCGTCGCTGCGGAGCGCGTCCATCACGTCGATCACCGTGCTGTACTCGATGCCGGGGTTGGCGGTGATCGTCACCTGCGTCTCCTCCTTGAACGAGGCGTTGGCGTTCTTGAGCCGCTTGGCGCAGGCCGTGAGCCCCTTGAGATCGTAGTCCTCGTTCACCTTCGGGAGCGTGATGCCGGTGCCCACGTCGTTGCAGCCGGTCGCGATGTTCCCGCCCGAGGTCTTGAGCGAGACACCTTGCCCGGTGATGAACGCGGCGAGGTTCAGCGCCTTCGCCGAGGGATCGACGCGCACCTTGCCGCCGCCGATGGCGGGCGGGGTCGTGTCGATCGAGGCGACGAAGGAGACGGAGACCGAGGCGAGCACGAACATCATGATGTTCGTGATGATGTCGAGGTAGGGGACGACGTTGAGCTCGCCCGCCTCCTCGCCCGCCTCGGGCTCCTTCGGCCTGGAGAGCCTCCGGATCCTCGATCGCTGTGCCGCGCTGAGCGGCGCTTCCTGGTCGGCCATGGCGCCCTTCGGCCTAGTAGCCGCTCTTCCCGCTCACGGTGAGCAGGTTGAAGACGCGCTCGGTGGTGGACTCGAGGTCGTGCTGGATGTTCTTCGACCGGGTGTGGAGGAAGACGTGCGCGATCATGCACACCACGGCGATGCCGAGGCCGAACGCCGTGTTGTACATGGCCTCCGCGATGCCGTTCGAGAGCATCTGCTGCTTCGTCGCCTGCGAGAGACCCTGCGCGGCGATCGAGGAGAAGGTGCGGATGAGGCCGGACACCGTGCCGATGAGGCCGATCAGCGTCGCGATGTTCGCGAGCGACCAGAGGGTGCCGACGCGCTTCTCGACCGCGGGCTTGAGCTCGGAGAGCTTCTCGCTGAGCGCCGCGTCGATCTCGTCCGGGCCCTTGTTGGCGTGGGTGAGCCCCGCCTTGACGAGCTGGAGGATCGGGTAGTCGCTCGCGTCGCAGAGCTTGATCGCGCGGTCGATGTTGCCCGCGGCGACCAGCTTCTTGATCTGCGCGAAGAACTCCTTCGAGTTCACCCGGTAGCGGCCGAGCTGGAAGGCGGCGCGCTCGGCGATGATCGTCAGCACGACGGCCGAGACGACCAGGTTGAACATCAGGAAGGTGGGGTTGTCCTTGATGGCCGCCATCGGGCCGGTGTCACCGCCACCTTCGGCCGCCAACATCAGGAGATGACGCATCCTCGAAGTCCCTTTCTCCGCATCGAAAGGCGCTCGCTTTTCGCGATTTTAGCGCCAAACCACGACATTCTTCGCGCTTCGGGGTGACTATAGCCGCCGCTCGATCCCCAGCGCAAGCTCCGCGGGGCACGTTCCGCTCCCGGCGCCGCTCGCCGCCGTCCGGACGAGGAGGAGCGCGGCGCCCCGGCGCGTCCGTTCCGTGGTCTCTGGAGGATTCCGCGCCGGCTGTGATCGCGCGTCGGCGAGGGGCTGGCAGGGGAGGGACCTCGGCGCGGGCACCCCGGCGTGACCTCGCCGGTGATCGCGACCGTCGTCAGCGAGATCGCGACGGCGGATCGCGATCGCGGATCGCGAGGGCCGCCTCCGGCGTGGAAATTTTTGCCCTCGCCCCAAGATTGTGACGCGCCAAATCCAGCTTGACGTGCGCGGGTCCGAATCGACAAGATGCGCCCCTTCCGCATGGATCGATCGGACAAGCGCGCCCTCCCGCGTGGCTCGCGAGTCGCTGCGAGCGCAGCGCGGCGTGCCGATCCGATCACGGCGCGCGGAGCGGACCGGCCGGCCGGAAAAAAACCGTCTGGTCCGAACGCGCGCCGGGCCCGGACCTCGTTCGTCGATTTGCTCGGCGATCGGGTCGCGAACCCTTGCGTGGAGGCGCAAGGGTCGGTTAGCGTCCCATCCGTGCCCGGGCTCCTTCGCCGGAGAGAGACGGCGGCGAGCCGCGGGCAGCACGAAGCGATGCACGAGAGAGCGCTCCGCCCACGCGGGGCACGGTGGCAAGGCGGTCCCGCGGCGAAGGTCTCGGGAACGCCCTCGGTGGTGGAAGGTCCAATGCAGGCCCGCCGTGACTGGTAGGCAGCGGCAGGCGGATCTCGAAGTGGATGCCACTCTTCCCCTGAAGAGTGGCGCGCGGGCCAGCCGTGAAGGCGGGCGCGAGGCAATCTAGAGGAGAGCGAAATGCACGGAGCGTACGAACACTTCAAAGAGGGTGGGTGGGGCATGTGGCCCATCCTGTTCTGGTCCATTATTACGATTGGCATCATTGTCGAACGCGCCCTCTTCCTGTTCGGCTCGTCGATCAACAAGGATGTCTTCCTCGCGACGATGCAGAAGTGCATCCTGGCCGGCGACGTCGCCAAGGCCGTGAAGATGTGCTCCGCCGCGAACGCCCCGCTCGCCCGCATCGTGCAGGCCGGCCTCGTCAAGGTGAACCGCCCCGACGAGGAGGTCCAGGCCGCGATGGACGAGGCCGCGCTGCGCGAGCTGCCCAAGGTCAGCGCCCGCACGGCGTACCTCGCCCTCCTCGCCAACCTGTCGATGCTCTCCGGCCTCCTCGGCACGGTGACGGGCCTCATCAAGTCCTTCGGCGCCGTCGCCGGCCAGTCCGTCGACCCGAGCCAGAAGGCGACCATCCTCGCGAACGGTATCTCCGAGGCCATGAACTGCACGGCCTTCGGTCTCGGCGTCGCCATCGTCGGCCTCATCGGCTTCGCCGTCCTCAACGGCAAGACGCAGGCGATCGAGGACGACATCAACGAGGCCTCCGTCCAGATCCTGAACCTCGTGGTCGCCAACCGCCAGAAGGTGAACGTGGCGGCCGTCGGCCAGAGCGCGTGACGCGCGGCCGCGCGGGCGGGGGACCTCGTCGATGAGGTCCCCCCGCGCGGCGCCCCTCGCTCGCGGCGGAGATCGTCTCCAGGGACGATCCCGGGAACCAGCGAGCCCGTCGATTGTCGAAGATGATGCCCCCCTGTCGGTGGGGCCAGGATAGCGGAGCGGAGATACCCCATGGGTGGCGTAGACGTAGGCGACTCGGGCGGCAAGAAGCGCGCGACGAACAGCGACATCAACATGATCCCCTTCATCGATCTGTTGATGGTGACGATCGCGTTCCTCCTGATCACGGCGGTGTGGGTGACCAACTCGCGCATCAACGCCGACGCGCAGGTGCCCGGGCCACCCTCCCCGGAGAAAGAGCTGAACCCACAGACGCCGGAAAAGGTGCTGAACCTGCACATCGGCGAGAGCGAGTTCGGCCTCGTGTGGAAGCAGGGCGCCACCGTCGTGAGCGAGGTGAAGGTCCCCAAGACGCCCGTCGAGATCGACTCGAACGAGAGCAAGATCCTGCGCTACCCCGACCTCGCGAAGAAGATCGAGGAGGAGTGGAAGCAGCAGGGCGGGCACCGCGACGCGAGCGACAAGAAGTTCGACCAGTGCATCCTCCACACGGACAACCGCACGCCCTTCCGGGAGATCGTCGCGGTGCTCGACGCGCTCTACGCGCCCAAGCGCGAGGTGAAGCTGGCGAACGAGACCAAGAAGCTCCCGGTGTTCAACATGACCTTCTCGGTGCGCTGAGCGGCGGCCACGGATCTCTCAGGAGCGAACGACGATGGACAGGTTCCAGCCCAACCACCACAAGGATCCGCACGCCCACGTGATCCACAAGCCGGGCCGCCGGCTCATGCACCACGTGCCGCTCAAGTTCGTCTGGAACAAGGCGACCGGCCACGGCTCCCGCAGCCCCAACGCGGGGCTCAACCTGGTGAGCTTCATCGACTTCCTGGTCGTGACCGTGATCTTCCTCCTGATGTCCTTCTCGGCGTCGGGCGAGATCGCGGTCGACAAGAACGTCAAGCTCCCCAAGGCGGAGAACGTCGACGACGTGATCGACGCGCCGATGGTGGCCGTCAACGGCAACCAGATCCTCGTCGACGGCGTGCAGGCCGGCTCGACCCGCGCCATCGAGGAGCTCGGCCGCCTCCAGAAGATCGACGAGCTGTTCAACATCCTCAAGAACAAGCGCGAGCTCTGGAAGCAGGTGCAGCCGAACAAGCCCTTCCCCGGCGTCTGCATCCTCCAGATCGATCAGAACGTCTCCGCCCTGGTGGTCAAGAGCGTCTTCCAGACCGCCGCCTTCGCCGGCTACCCGAACGTGAGCTTCATGGTCGGCAAGCTCCCCAAGTCGGCGCAGTAGCCGCCGCCTCCTCCCCATGGCTTCCTCGTCCGAGGACCAGGCGCCGCGACAGCGCGGCCTCCCCTCCATCCAGCAAGCACGCGAGGCCAGGGCGAGCGGCAAGCACCGCTGGCCCTCGGTCAAGTTCTGGGGCTACAGCGCGCTCGTCCTGATGATCAGCGCCATCCTGCACTGGAAGTACACCCAGGGGCAGGTCGAGAGCGCGAAGACGGCCCTGCTCGCCCGCCAGCGCGCGGTCGCGAAGGAGCTCGAGCCGCGCTGGAACCCCATGCGCGACAAGCTGGAGAAGTGGACGACCGAGCTCGCCGCCGACGCCGGGGCCGAGGCGATCGATCGCGACGCGCTCAAATCGTTCGATTTCCGCGATCGCACGGGCATCTACCTGCGGCTCCGCGTCGAGGACGCGAAGAGCGCCGAGAGCATCCGCAAGGGCGCGCGCGACTCGCTGCGCGACGCCTTCACCGCATGCTTGATGCGCGTGCCCAACCAGAACCCGCTCGCCGGCAAGGAGTGCAAGCGCACCGCCGACTGCCCGCAGAAGGAGTTCTGCAACGAGAACGATCACTGTGCCCGGCCGGCCCAGCCGTTCAACCTCCGCGTGGCCTACCGGACCATGCACGTCCTCTCGGACGACTGGGTGCGCGACGCCCAGGAGGCGAGCAACGATCTCCGGATCCGCCTGCTGACCGCGACCTTCGACGGCACGATCCGCGACGACATCCCGCTCGCGGCCGAGCTGCTCCAGAACGCGCAGTACTACCTCGTCGTGCTCGACGAGGACGCGAAGGGCGCCGACAAGCCCGACGCGAACGCCGGCGTCTCCGCGGCCGAGGCGCTCCAGACGGTGCCGCACTGGGCGCGCATCGGCGTGTGGCGCCTGTCGGACGGCAAGCCCCTGCTCCGCATCCGCCGCGAGGCGAGCGGCCAGCTCCTCGGCGCGACGCCGCAGCTCGATCCCGAGGTGATGGACGCCCGCCAGCGCCAGGCGAACAGCTGCTCGCTCGCCCTCGCGGTGCGCGAGGCCATGGGCGACACCGCCGCGGCCGCCACGCCTCCCGCGCCCTGATCCGGAGCGCCCTGCGCTTCACACGGCGCGTCGCGCTTCGCGCTTCACACGGCGCTTCGCGTCACACGGCGCCTCGCGCTTCACACGGCGCTTCGCGTTTCACCCGGCGCGCGCGAGCACGTGCACGTCGGCGAGGTTGTGCCCGGTCGATCCGCCGGTGAGCTGCGTGCCGAGCGCGTGGTGCAGCGCCGCGTCGTCGAACGCAGCGAGCGCGGCGTGGATCGCCTCGGGCGACGTGCGCGCCGCGTCCTCGCCCGTGACGAGCGCGCCGGCGCCGCCCGAGCTGCCATCCACGCCGTCGGAGGCCGCGCAGAGGAGGGCCACGTCCGCGGGGAGCGCGCCGAGCGCCGCGAGGGCGACGAAGCCCGCCCTGCCACCTCGACCGCGCGCGGGGGGCAGGCGCAGCGTCGGCTCGCAGGCGATGACGCGCGCCTCGCCCGGCGCGAGCGCATGCGCGGCGGCCACGCGGCGAGCGATCATCGCGTGCGCCTCGTCGGTCTCCGGAGCATCGATCGTGACCCTGAGCCCGGCGCGGCGGAGCGCGGCGGCCACGGCGTCGGCGAGGGCGCTCGGATCGGCGAGGATCCGCGCCCGGATCCGCGCCGCGGCGGGGAAGGTCGCCCCGAGCCCGATCAGCGACACGGGCGCGTCCGGCTTGAGCGACTCGTCGAGGGGCAGGCGCGCGGCCTCCCCGGGCAGCCAGCGCTCGAGCGCGGCGCGGGCGTCCTCGATCGTCGTCGGATCGGGCACCGTGGGACCCGAGCCGATGTCCTCGGGCGCCCCGCCGATCACGTCGCTCACGATCAGGGTCAGCACCCGGGCCGGCAGCGCCGTGGCGGCGAGGCGCCCGCCCTTGATCCGTGAGAGGTGGCGGCGCACCACGTTGACGTCCCGGATGGGCGCGCCGGCGTCGATCAGCGCGGCGAGGCAAGATCGTTTGACCTCCAACGAAATGCCCGGGGCGGGCGCCGCGAGGAGCGAGGAGGCGCCCCCGGAGACGAGCGCCACGAGCAGGTCCTCCGGGCCGAGATCGCGGGCCCGGGTGAGGGCGGCCTCGGCGGCGGCGGCGCTGCGCTCGTCCGGCGAGGGGTGGGCGGCGTGGAGGACGGTGAGGCGGCCGCGCTCGACGGCGCGGCGGCGCCGCCGCGAGTGACGGCGAGCGCGTCCTCGATCCGATCGGGCCAGCGGGCAGGCGCGCCCTCGGCCATGGCCACGGCGGCCTTGCCGGCGGCGACCACGCGCACCGCGCGCCGCGGCGGCAGGGGAGGGAGCGCCTCGCCCACGAGCCGCGCCGGATCGAGGCTCCCGAGCGCCTGATCGAGCGCGGCGCGGAGCACGGCGCGCAGGCGATCGCTCACCGCGGCGCCCGATCGCCCGCGTCGACCAGGTGGGTGGCGACGACCTGGTGCCACGCGACCGCGATCGAGAAGAAGAAGCGCGCGCCGGGCTCCTGCGAGGGCGCGCCGTACGCCGCGAGATCCTCGCGCACGAGGCGCATCCCGCCGCGCAGGTCGAAGAAGGGCCCGCTCGCCCGCGGCAAGATCGGCAGGCTCGCGCCGAGCGCGACCTCGAGCCCGGGCTCCGCGCGCAGCCCGAGGCCGGGCGGCGCGCTCCAGAAGGTGCCGATCTGCAGCGCGAGCGAGTCGACGAGCAGGTCGAGCTGGGCCGGCCCCTTCTCCCAGTCGCTCGCGTAGCGGGCGAGGAAGAGCGGGCAGAGCGTCACGCCCGCCGCGAGCGAGCGCCCGAGCCGCGAGCCTCGCCCATTGAGCGTGTCCGCGTACTGGAGGTAGAGCCCGCCCGTGCTCAGGTAGAGCGCGCTCGCGCCCAGCGTGAACGCGCCGCCCACCGGCGCGTACTCGACGCCGGCGTTGCCCCGCAGATCGAGATCGCCGTCGAAGCGCCCGTAGAGCCCGTCCTCCGCGGCGCGCGCGGGCGAGGCGGCGAGGGCCGCGCCGAGCGCGACGAGCCCCGCCGCGAGCGTCGTGCCGGTGCGGCGCGCGCTCAACGGATCAGCGCCTCTCGCATGGCCTCGCGCAGCTCGGGCGCGAAGATCACCCGCGTGCGGGTGATGGTCTCGTCGCGCAGCCGGGCGAGGAGGAAGGACACGTCCGAGGGGCGACGCGGCCGCCCGCGAGGGAAGACCACGGTGAGCGAGTCGTCGTCGTCGTACGGCGTGTCCGACGCCTGATCGAGGCCGACGTACACCTCGGGATCGAGGCCCGCGCCCTTCGCGATCTCGCGGGCCAGGGCGAGCGCCTCGTCCGGCGCGAGCGGCCCCTTGCCCTCGTCGCGCCGGGGGAAGAGCTCGATCGTCTTGAAGAGCGCGCGCCGCCGGAGCCGCCGGCAGAGATCGGCGAGCACCGGATCGGGCCCGTCTTCCCAGGCGTGGATCGCGCCGAGCAGCACCTGATCGTCGAGCTCGAGGTACTGGCCGAGCGTCGGGCTGTCCCCGGCGGCCACCTCGGCGAACCCCGGCGGCACGCTCGGCAGGCGCGTCCCGTCGCGCAGCTCGGCCACCGCGCGCCGCAGGATGGCGCCGATCATCCACTCCGCCGAGCGCGTCGATTTGTGGAAGTAGACCTGCTGGAACATGAAGAGCCGCGCGAAGAGGAAGGCCTCGATCGCCGCCATGCCCTTGTCCCCGTCGATCGCGAGGCCCGGGCCCGGGCTGCCCGGCTTGCCGCTCCCGTCGTCGAAGCGGAGGCTCCTGAGCAGCCACGGCAGATCGTAGTGCCCGTAGCCCACGCCGGTCGAGTACGCGTCGCGCAGCAGGTAGTCGCAGCGATCGACGTCGAAGGTGCCGCTCACCGCCTTCGCGAGGTACGGCAGCGCATGCTTGCCCTTGACCAGATCGGCCACGCGCTGCGGCAGGTACGGGTCGTCGCCGATCAGCACCCGGTGCACCTCGGACGAGGGATCGAGGAGGATCTGCTCCGACCAGGCCTCGTGGTGCTGCCCGCCGGGCAGGGCCTCCTCGAACAGGTGCGAGAGCGGCCCGTGCCCCACGTCGTGGAGGAACGCCGCGGCGATCGCGTCGCGCGCCCGCTCGCTCGTGACCCGCTGCCAGAAGGGCAGGTCGCCGTCGATCTGCCGGAGCCGGGCGAGGAAGAGCTTCATCACGTGCGCGGCCCCGATCGCATGCGAGAAGCGCGTGTGCTCCGCGCCCGGGAAGGCGAACGACGTGAGGCCGAGCTGGCGGATCCGCCGGAGCCGCTGCACCTCGCGCGTGGCGAGCAGGCGCGTGACGATGGCGTCCTCTTCGCTCTCGAAGGTCACGAGCCCGTGGATGGGGTCACGAAGGATCATCGACACCGCGGCGCGCGCCGCGGGCTGGCCGATCGTCGGCGAGGCCGGAGGTGTCGCGCGCCTCCCGGAATAACGTGCCCGAGCGGCGTTTCCAAGCCGAACGAGCGGCCCGGGGCCCCCATCGTCCCGGGATCGGGCGGGCGAGGGGAGGCGCGGCGATCCGATCTCCGGCCCGCGGCCGTGGCCCGCACCGTACGGACGGGCGCGCGGCCTCCTCTTTGCCTCCCTCGGCCCTTGCAGCGCGCATGGAATGAGCACAGGAGAGAGCGCAAGAAAAATCGTCCGGGGGTGGCGATTTCGTGTGCGTGTCGCTCGACGCCTGGGCTAACCTGGCCGCTCGTCCCGGTCTCTAGACAAGCTTATTGCCCTCTACTCATGACCAGCTCCACGGAGTCACAGAAGGGCCTCTCCCATGCACCAATCCCAAGGTCGGCCGCTTGGCCAGGCTCCCCATTCCAACAAGTCGACATCGACGTCAGGTGAACGCGTGGCAACCTTGCCCTCCGAGGACGATCGCTCTCCTCGGCGCCTCGATGCCGTCCTCCGCGCCTTGCCGGAGAGCGAGCTAAGCTCCCTGATTTCCCGGATGGGGATCCGGATCGATCCCGGCAAGCGGATCGACACTCCGTCGCAGGTCGCCCGGGCCCTCGTGGGCCTACCGGACGTGCGGGACACCTCGCGCCTCACCGCGTCGAGCCGCGAGCTGCTCCACCGCATCGCCGAGGCCGGCGGCACGCTGTTCGTCCCCTCGCGGCCCGCGGGGCTCGAGCCGCTGCTCCACCGCGGCGTGGTCTTCGGGAGCAAGGTCGATCAGGGCATCGAGCTCGTCCTGCCCACGGCCTTCCTCATCCAGCTCAAGAGCTGGGAGGGCGAAGACCCGCGCTGCCTCCGCGCGCTGCTCGCGCAGGCGCCCTTCGAGACGATGAGCGCGATCGCGTCGCACTACCTGGAGCGCCCGGCCACGCCGCCCATCGCCCTCTCGCTCGAGGTCGCGTGGGAGATCATCAGCGACCCCGCGCTGCTCCGCGCCGAGATCGACAAGCTCCCTCCGCTCGAGCGGCGGCTGCTCGAGTCGATCGAGGCCGGCGGCGGCGAGGTCGACACGCAGGAGCTGCTCGATCTGGAGCGCGAGCCGATGCGCCTGCGCGGCGCGGGCGGGGTCACGGCGACGCGCAGGGGCGCGGGCTTCTCCCTCGAGCGCAGGGCCTTCCTGATTCCCATCCACCCGAACCGCCACGTGGTGCCGACCGAGGTCGCCGCGGTGGTCGGGGCCGATCGGCGCCGGATGCGCGAGCGCCGCCGCGACGAGATCCGCTCGTTCGTGCTCGAAGAAGATCACGCGCCGCGCAGGGCCCGCTTCGCCTCCGATCCGGCGCCGCTCGCGGTGGCCCTCGCCTTCGGCGTGCGCGATCCGTCGAGCGACGTGCGCCCCGGCGTCGGGACCCCGCGCGCCCTGCTCGCCCGCTTCGCCCAGCGCTTCGGACGCGACGTCGAGAGCATCGCCCTCCTCGCCGCGCTCTCCCGCGCCGTCGGCCTGTGGGATCCTTCCGCGGCATCACCGGCCACGCCCCCCGGCTCGCTCGCCCTCTACGATCTCACCAAGGCCCTCTTCACCACCTGGCGCCGCGGCGGCGCGTGGGACGAGGCGCGCCCCGATCGCGAGGTGCTGCGCGTGGCCGAGGGCAGCCGCGACGCGAGCCCGATCGGCGCGCTGCGCGAGATCGTGATCGAGGCCCTGCAAGACCTCGGCGAGGGCCGCTGGGTGCCCTGGCCCGCGCTGGAGAGCTACCTCGCCGCGGACGAGCGCGTCCCCGGCATCGAGCGCCTGCTCCGCCGCTGGGCCGAGCGATCGACCATCGAGCCGCCCCAGGTGCTGGAGATCACGCGGCGCATCGCCCTCGAGACGCTGCCCGCCCTCGGGATCATCGATCTCGGCGGCGGCTCGGAAGAAGCAGGGGCGAGCTCCTTCGGCCCCGACGGGCCGACGCTCCGCCTCACGCCGCGCGGCCGCGCCCTCCTCTCGGGCTCCAAGCCGAACATCGATCCGACGCCGAGCAAGTTCATCGACACGCAGGCCCTGCGCGTCGGCCCCTCGGCGCGCATCGCCTCGATCCTCGCCCTCTCCACCTTCGCCGAGCTCGGCCGCGTGGGCGATCAGCTCGACGTGATCCTCACCCCCGCGTCGCTCGCGCGGGCCCTCTCCGCGGGTGTCGACGGCGACATGGTCCGCGCGCGCATCGAGGCGATCGCGCCGCTCCCCGACACCCTCTCGCGCCTCTTGATCCAGGCGAGCGCGGTGATCGGCAAGGCGAGCTTCACCCCCTGCTCGGGCTTCCTCTGGGTCGAGGACGTCGAGATCCGCGAGCTGCTCCGGACGCGCCGCCCCACCGCCGAGCTCTTCGTCGATCCCTCGCCCCCCGCCGGCCTCCTCGTCCTGCCCGACGTCGATCCGGAGCGCCTCGTCCGTCGCTGCCGCAGCCTCGGCGTCGAGGTCGAGGCCGAGGGCGGCGTGCTCAAGGCCCGCTCCGCAGGCGGGAGCACCCCCGCGCCTCCTCCCACGGCCGGCGGCACGCCCTCCGGCGGGACGAAGCGCGCGGCAGGTCTCGGGCAGCGCTCCAAGACCCCCATGCCCCAGCGCCGGTAAGTCCGAGCGTCGGCTGAACGCTTCACGCGCTCCCTCGCCGTCCCCGTTGCAGCGGCGCCCGCGGGGGAGATAATGCTCGCCGGCCAGTAGCCGACGAGGAGCCCGCGTTGAACAACCCTCCCCAGAATCAGGGCGCTGCGCCCGTTGCCCAGGAGTTCCCCTGCGGAAACTGCGGCGCCAAGCTGCACTACGACGCCGGCGCTCAGGCGATGAAGTGCCCGTACTGCGGCTTCCAGCAGGCGGTGCCGCAGCAGCAGCAACACCCCGCGGCGGGCGGCGGGCGCGAGATCCCGATCGAGGAGGGCATGCGCCTCGCGCAGCGCGGGCTCGGGACGCCTGTGACGCAGGTGAGCTGCAACGAGTGCGGCGCCAACGTGAGCGTCACGCCCGGCGAGCAGACGGCCAAGTGCGCCTTCTGCGGCTCGCACAAGGTGATGGCGCAGGAGGCCGCGGGCACGGCGATCCGGCCCGAGTCGATGGTGCCCTTCAAGGTCGACAAGGCGGCCGCGAACAAGGCCTTCGAGCAGTGGCTCGAGTCGCTCTGGTTCCGCCCGAACGACCTCCGGAAGATGGCGAAGCTCCAGGAGATGGGGGGCGTCTACATCCCCTTCTGGACCTTCGACGCGTGGGTGCGCTCGAACTGGACCGCCGAGGCCGGCTACTACTACTACGAGACCGAGTGGTACACCGACGCGAACGGCAACCGCCAGACGCGCCAGGTGCAGCGCACGCGCTGGGAGTACGCCTCCGGCTGGCGCAACGACTTCTTCGACGACACGCTCGTCTGCGCATCCAAGGGCCTGCCGCAGGAGCTCGTCGAGAAGTTCCAGACCTTCGACACGAAGCAGCTCATGCCCTACCAGCCGCAGTTCCTCGCCGGCTGGCGCGCGGAGACCTACGCGATCGATCTCATGCCGGCGTGGGGCACCGCGCAGGACAAGATGGGCGACACGCAGCGCGGCCGCTGCGCGGGCGACGTGCCCGGCGACACCCACCGAAACCTCGCGGTGCAGAACTACTTCTCCGCCGTCACCTTCAAGCACATCCTCCTGCCCATCTGGATCGCGGCCTACCGCTACAACGACAAGCCCTTCCAGTTCCTCGTCAACGGGCAGACGGGCGAGGTCGTGGGCAAGGCGCCCTGGTCGTTCTGGAAGATCTTCTTCACCGTGGTCGCCGTGCTCGCGATCTCGATCGGCGGCTACTTCCTCTACGAGCACTTCCAGAAGCCGAAGCCGCAGCCCGACGGGACGCCCACCGTGCAGACACAGGTGCCCGCCGTGCCGCCCGCCACGACCACGCCGGCCAAGGCGCCCGCGCCGACGGTGACCACGCCGGTGAAGGCGCCCGCGCCGACGGCGACCACGCCGGTGAAGGCGCCCGCGCCGACCACGCCGGTCAAGGCCCCCACGCAGCCGGGGGTGAAGCCGAAGTCGACGCGCTGAAGCGCGCCGTGAAGCGAGGCCGATCGCGACGGTGCGATCGGCCTCTCTCAGCGAACGGCCTTCCAGACGAACCCGCTCGACGAGGGCGAGTGCTCGCCGCAGGTCTTGCGGTCGGCGGCCTTCGGATCGAACGAGACGCGCCCGCAGACATCGCAGACGCAGAGCTCGCGGTCGTAGAGCTCGCGGTGGCTCAGGATGTCGACGGCGAGGAGGCTGAGCACGATCGCGCTGAGGGGCGCGGTGGGCTCCGGGTGCGCGGCCCATTGCGCGTTGCCGTCGACGCGCTGGCGGCGCACGCGTCCGGAGAAGATGGTGCTCGCGAGGAAGCGATCGTCGGCGGGGGACTCGAGCAGGCCGCGCAGTGGGCCGAGCACGCGGATGCGCGCGGCGAGGAGCACCTTCGGGAGGATCGACGCGCCCGTCTGGCTGCGCTCGGCGCCGGGGTAGAGCGCGACCGTGCCCGCCACGGGCTCGTTCGCCATCAGGGGGCGCGCCATCACGCCGAGCGGCACGACCTCGCGATCGAACCAGCAACCGAGGTCGCGCACCGTCCATCCGGGCGTGCGTGTCCCGTCGAGGAAGACGAGCGCTGCAGCGAGCTCCGGGCGAGCTTCCAGGCCGGGTGTTTCAGGAACGGAGTGGGCCATCGAAAAGATCCCCATGGCGACGGAGCGAAGCAATCTACGCGCCATGGTTTGCCGCGGATCCAATCGAATCCGCCTCGTGCGCCGTCACGTCGAGAATCGAGGCGCTCGATGTGCCCCGGACGCTCTTCGAGCGCTCAAGACCCCTGCGAATCGAAGGATTTGAGGGCGTTCATGGTGGACGCCTGCGGGCACGTGCCCGGCACGCGGGCAGGCACGTGCCCGAGATCGGGCGCTGCAATCACGCGGTCTTGCCCGACTTGGCGCACGACGATGGAACCTTTGTTGACCAGCGATGGAAGAAATGTGCCGCCGTCCGCGACGCACGTGAGGCGCGAGACGGACGCGGTGGAGGTCAAGCAGTGAGAGGCCAGGTCCCCTCGCCGAGCTCGGCGGCCAGCGCCCGCAGCTCGGCGCGGAGCTCCCCCGCCGTGGATCGCTCGCGCGCGCTCTTGCGCAGGCAGTGGCGGAGCACCGCCGCGACCTGCGCGCCCCGGGGATCGTCGCGCAGGCGCATGAGCGGCGGGGGCAGGCCGTCGTGCGTGAGGTGCGCGGAGATCAGCGCCACCTCGTTCGGCGCGTCGAAGAGCGTCTCGCCCGTGAGCACCTCGAACGCGAAGCAGCCGAAGCTGTAGATGTCGGCGGTGAGCGGGGTCGGCGTCACGCCCTCCGGCGTGATCCCCCAGACCTCGGGCGCGCCGTAGGACGTCGTCGCGCAGCCGGGCCGGATGTGCCGCCCCGCGAGGCCGAAGTCCACCAGCACCGGCGTGTGATCGCCGCGGAGGATCACGTTCGAGGGCTTGATGTCGAGGTGCCCGACGCCGACGGAGTGCATCGCCTCGAGGCCCCCGAGCACGCCGTCGAGCAGCGCGAACGCGCGGGGCAGGGTGAGCAGGCCCGAGGCGATGAGCTGATCGCAGCGGGTGCCCTCGATGAGCTCCATCACCAGGATCGGCTTGGGCCTCGCGCCTGCGTCGAAGGTCACGAAGCGCGCCAGGTTGGGGTGCTCGGGGAGGGCCAGCAGGGCGCCTGCCTCTTCCCGGAAGAGCCGGAGGAAGTCGGCCTCGGAGATGCTGCGCGCCGCCGTCGCGTCGTAGTCGGGCACCTTGAGCGCGAAGCGCTCCGCCGCGGCGTCGTGGCGCTCCTCGATGCGCGTGACCACGAAGACCGTGCCCGCGGCGCCGCCGCCGAGCTGCTTGTGGACGTAGAAGCCGCCGAGCGTGCGGCGGTTCGGGAGCCACGCGGGGAGGCGCGCGTCGAGGCGCACCTCGTCGACGCGGGGCGAGGAGATCCTCGAGCCGGGCGGATCGACCGGGAGCGAGGCGAGGCGCGGGAGGATCCGCGAGACGATCGTGACGAGCGCGCGGGGCAGGGTGTCACGGGCGCGCTCCAGCACCGCGACGATGGACGGGCGGAGCTCGGCCTGGACCGAGGCGCCGGGCTGGATGGCGCGCCCGGCGGCGAGCGCGAGCGGGTACGCCGGCGAGGCGGAGGCGATGTGGCGCTCGGCGGCCTCTTCTCCGCCGCACCGGCGCAGGGCGCTGTACGTGAGCTGGGCCAGGTGATCGAGCGTGTCCTCCAGGGTGGAGAGCGGCGTGGCGTCCGGCTCCACGAGGAGGCGGAGCGAGGCCGCGCTGCCCACGAGGTTGAGCGCGCGCGCCAGGCGGGAGAGCACGCTGCGCAGCCCCTCGGTGCGCTGCGAGGCGCCCGACGGGAGCTCGGCCACGAGCTGATCGAGCGGCAGGAGCGGCGCGCGCGCGTCGGGCCCCGGCTCGATCGCGGCGAAGCGGGCATAGGCGCGCAGCAGGCGAGAGGCGTCCGGCTGCATGCAGGCCTCGGCGAGCACGGCGATGTCCTCGGCGCGGACATCGCCGGTGGCCGCGAAGAGCACCACGTCGGCGGGATCGGCCGCGCCGTCGCGGAGCAGAGCGTCGAGCCCGCGCGCGACCGTGGCCGTGATCGCGCGGCGGAGCGGGGACTCGGCCTCCTTCCCGAGCCGGGCGAGGAGCACGCGGCAGGTCGAGGTCCAGAGCCCGTGCACGCGCGCGCGCCGATCGGCGTCGTCGTCGCCCTCGGTGCCGCCGTCGACGAGGTGGAGCAGCGCCCGGAGCTGCCGCTGGTGCAGCGTCACGTGCGGCGGCGGACCCTCGCCGAGGACCGGGATGCCCTCGCCGTCGCGCAGCCACACGGCGACGCGCTGCTCGATCTCGTCGATCGTCATCGGCGGGGGCAGCTCGCTCGCCCGCCGCTGGCTCAGGAACGAGGTGACGTGGAACGCGCCCGACGCGCCGGGCACGCGCTTCTGGGCCGCCTCCGCGCGGCGCCCGAGCTGGAGCAGGTTCTTGAGCAGGCCGGTCTCGAAGAGCTGCACGTCGAGCTCGCGGACCAGGATCGCCGCGGCCCCGCGCCCCGATCCCGCGGCGGCCGCGCCGCTCGGATCGAGGCCGATCGACTCGAGCGCGGCGACGGCCTCCTGCGCCTGCTCCAGCGCCTGCTGCGCGTAGGTGTACGCCTCGCGCGTGCCGGTCTCGATGAAGGCGTCCACCGCATGCTCCAGGAACGCCCGGAGCTTGCCGCCGATCTGCGCCGCCTGCGCGATGCGCCGGTCGGCCCCGACGAGCGACTGCCCCGTGAGATCGCGCAGCAGGATGCGCCCGAGGGCCACGACGTCGTCCTCGCCGGCGAGGTTCTCCAGCGTGTCGGCGATGGCCGCCGCGCACCGATCGGTGGACGACGCGCGCACCATCCCGATCTCCGCGCGCAGCTCGATCAGGCTCTCGGCCACGAAGAGGGGCGCCGCGCGCGCCACCGCGTCGAGCAGCTCGGCCGCGGCCTCCGGCTCGGCGTCTGCCGCGCGGGGCAGGCCCCAGATCATCGCCGTCGCGATCCCCGGATCGCGATCGAGCAGGGGGCTCTGTAGCAGATCCATCGCCGCGCCGAGCGAGCCGTCCGGATCGACCGCGATGCTCGCGACGAGCGACGTCGCGCCGCGCCGCCACTCGGTGGGCGAGAGGCTGCCCGTGAGCGCGCCGCGGATCTGCGCGCCGAGGTCCGGTAGCACCTTGGCGAGCAGGCCGCGCGCCGCCGCGACGTGCCGCCACACCAGCGTCTCCCGATCCGCGAGCAGGATCTGCCACGCGCCCTCGAGCGAGTCGGGCTCGCCGCGCCGCCGGCTCGACGGCGGCTCGCTGTCGCCGCCGCGGCGCACCTTCTGGAAGAGGCGCAGCGCCGCGTCGTCGCCCTGGCGGGCCCGGCTCTCGGCCTCGCGGGCCGCGCGCTCGATCAGGCGCGCGGCGAGCCGGCGATCGGGGAGCGCGCCGATCGACCGCGCGCCGATCCAGTCCGCGGCCAGCTCTCTGCGCGACACGAGCGCGAGCGCGAGCGGATCGGCGGGCACGTAGGCGGAGCCGGGCAGCCCGAGGGTGAGCGCCACCCGCGCGTGGATGCCCTGCGAGGAGAGCCCTTTGACCGATCCGCCGGCCATGCGCGTCGCGATGGCCACGAAGGTCGACGCGTTGCCCTCGTAGAGCTGGAGGCCCACCCGCCGGCCGAGCTCGCGGCGCAGATCGCCGTGCGGCAGGGCGCCTGCGATCTCGTAGAGCGCCACGCCCGCCGCCGAGGCCGCGAGCCAGTCGAGATCATCGAAGAGCCCGTCCCCGAGCGCGACGCGCACGCTGTTCGCCAGCGCGTCGGCGTCGCACCGCTCCAGCGGAGACTCCCCCGGCGTCGCCAGCGCGATCGACGCGATGCTCTGGCGAAACACCCCGCGCCGGTCGGCCTTGTCGTACCGGGCCAGGTTGAGCAGGCCTTCGAGGAAAAAATGCGGGCGCGTGGGCATGCGAGACAGCGACGGCGCGATGGAGGGGCAACTTTAGCGCAGGGGCGATGCAATTTCCTAGCTGGGGACTCGGGTTACCATGTCCCTGCGATTTGCGACGGCGCCCCGCCGGGCAGGTCGCAAGGCTCGGCCCACCCGATCTTCCCCGCCGCGCCTTTCTTGTCCAGCCGCGCGCCCCTCTGCTACCGCCGGGAGCATGTTGCTCCCCGGCCGCCTCTCCGCCTCGACGCTCGGAGATCTGCTGGGCGCGCTCCACCGCGAGCAGGTCACGGGCCAGCTCGATCTCGTGGAGATCCGCGGCCCCCGCGGGCGCAGCGTCCCCGGCCGCCGCCACCGGATCGAGCTCCGGCAGGGGCTCGTGAGCGGGGTCCACACGGCCCTGCCCGTGCCGCCGCTCGGCGAGATCCTCAAGCGGGAGGGCCTGGTCGGCTCCACGGTCCTGGCGTGGCTGCTCCGCCGCCTCGGCGCGGGCGACGATCGCGCGGCCGGCGAGATCCTGATCCGCGACGGCTTCGCGCGCCCGGACGTGATCCGCGCGGGCCTGAAGAAGCAGCTCGCGGAGCGGATCGAGGCCCTCTTCACGCTGGAGGACGCGGCGGTGACCTTCCACACCGCGCGCCCGGTCCACGCCCGCGTGACGCGCGCCGATCCGCTGCCGCCGAGCGACTTCCTCCATGGCCGCCCGCGCCTGCGCGACAGGCTCCCACCCTCGTCCCGCCCGGCGCCGAGCTCGCGCGGCGCGGCGGGCTCGTACCGATCGCCCGCCGAGCCGGAGCCTCCCCGCAGCGCCACCCCACCGGCCCCGATCTCCCGCGATCCGCGCATGGAGGCTCGCCGCCTCCTCGGGCTCGACGAGGCCGCCGGGCCGGACGAGGCGCGCCGCGCCTTCCGCAAGATCGCCTTCTCCATGCACCCGGATCGGATCGACGCGGCCACCCCCGAGGAGCGCGCCCTCCGCGCCGAGCGCCTGGCCCGCCTGACGGCGGCCTACCACCTCCTCGTCCCCTGAGGTGCGCGTGGCCGAGCCCTGGTCTTCGCGGACCGCCTGGGCTTTGATGGAGCGATGAGCCGGTTCGAGGCCCGCTTCGCGCTCGAGACCCGCGTGGGCCGAGGGGCCTACGGCGAGGTCTTCCGCGCGCGGGATCGCGAGACCGGCCAGCTCGTCGCGGTCAAGCGCCTCCACGAGGGCCTCTCCGACGAGACCGCGCTCGAGCGCTTCCTCCGCGAGGCGCGCCTCCTCTCGATCCTCGACGATCCCCATGTCGTCCGCTACGTCGCGCACGGCGAGGACGAGGAGGGCCGCCACCTGCTCGCGGTCGAGTGGCTCGAAGGCGAGGACGTGGGCCAGCGGCAGCAGCGCGCCCGCCTCTCGCTGTCCGAGGTGATCGAGGTCGCGCGACAGTCCGCGCTGGGCCTCCACGCCTTGCACGAGGCCGGCATCGTGCACCGCGACGTCAAGCCGTCGAACCTCTTCCTCGCCCGCACGGACGACGGCACGATCCGCGTCAAGCTCATCGATCTCAGCGTCGCCCGCGCCGGCGCCGAGGCCACGCTCACGACGGGCACCGTGGCCCTCGGCACGCCCTTCTACATGTCGCCGGAGCAGGCCCGCGGGCGCGATCGCGTCACCGCCCGCTCGGACCTCTTCTCGCTCGGCGTGGTGCTCTTCGAGCTCTGCGCGGGCAAGCGCCCCTTCACGGGGGATCACCTCTTCGCGATCCTCGCGAAGATCGTCCTGCAGGAGCCGCCGCGCCTCCGCGACGCGTTGCCCGGCGCGCCGCCCGCGCTCGACGCCCTGGTGGCGCGCGCCATGGCGAAGCGCCCCGACGATCGCTTCGCGTCGGCCTGGGAGATGGCCCAGGCCCTCGCGGCCTTGCCCGAGGTCGATCGCCGCCTCGCGCCCGTCGATCCTTCGATCGAGGCGCCGACCGTGGGGATCTCCGCGCTCCCGGTGACCGCCGGCGAGCAGCGGGTGATCACCGCGCTCTTCGCTGCGCTGCCCCGCGCAGGCTCCGGCGAGGGCGCGGCCGAGCTGTTCTCGACCGTGATCGAGGCGCAGGGCGGCGCCGCGCATGCCACGCTCGATCGCCACGCCATCGGCGTCTTCGGCGGCGCGCGCAGCACCGGGGACGAGGCCCTCCGCGCCGCGCGGGCCGCGCTCCTGCTCGCCGCGCGCGTGCCGGGCGCGCGCCTGTCCATCGTCACCGGGCGCGCGCTCTCGGGGCTCGCCGGCCTCTCCGGGGAGGCCATCGAGCGAGGCGCGATCGAGCTCGACGAGGCCAGCGAGAGCGGCGAGAGCGCCTCCTCCGCGCCCGCCGCCATCCACCTCGACGAGGCCTCCGCGCTGCTGCTCGCCGAGCATTTCCAGATCGATCGGCGCGGCGCCCACCGGGTGCTCTCCGGCGTGCGCGGCGGCGTCGCGCCCCCGCGCACGCTCGCCGGCCGCGTCACCCCGTGCGTCGGGCGCGATCGCGAGCTGTCGATCCTGGAGGCGACCTTCGCCGAGTGCAGCGCCGACTCGGTGGCGCGCGCGGTGCTCCTCACCGGCCCGTCGGGCATCGGCAAATCGCGCATCCGCTACGAGCTGCTCGGCCGCCTCGGCCTCGGCAGCGCGCCGCCCACCGTCCTCTTCGGCCGGGGCGATCCCTTCGGCGCCGACGCCGCGCATGCCCTGCTCGCGCCCGCGATCCGCCGCGTGCTCGGCGTCTCCGACGGCGATCCTGCCGACGTCCAGCGCGCCCGCCTCGTCGAGCGCCTCCGCCTCACCTTCGCCGAGGCCGACGCGCAGCGGATCGCGCCCGGCCTCGGCGAGCTCTGCGGCCTCCCCTTTCCTCAATCGGGCAGCGCGGCCCCGCTGCCCGATCCGGTCCTCGCGGGCGATCGGATGCGCGCCGCGTTTCTCGAGTGGCTCGACGCCGAGTGCCGCGCCCGCCCGCTGCTCCTCGTCGTCGAGGATTTGCAGTGGGGCGATCTGCCCTCGGTGGGGCTCATCGACGCCGCGCTCCGCGTGCTCGCCGATCGACCGCTGATGGTGATGGCCCTCGGGCGCCCCGAGGTGCACGAGCGCTTCCCCCGCCTCTGGGCGCAGCGCTCGGTGCAGGAGATCCCGATCGGCGCGCTCGGCGCGAAGGCCGTCGAGCGCCTCGCCCGCGTCGCGCTCGGCAAGGACGTGGACGCCTCCACCGTCGAGCTCGTCGTCGGGCGGGCCGAGGGCAACGCGTTCTACGCCGAGGAGCTGATCTTCGCGATCGCGCAGGGTCACCGTGATCGCCTGCCCGACACGGTGCTCGGCATGGTCCAGGCCCGCCTCGACACGCTGGGCGCGTTGCCCAAGCGCCTGCTCCGCGCGGCGAGCGTCTTCGGCCCCACCTTCTGGTCGGGCGGCCTCGCGGCCACGCTCGATCTGCCGCCCGAGGTGATCGAGGAGGCCCTCGAGCAGCTCGTGCTCGCGGAGCTCATCGCGCGTCGCGCGGACGCGGGGCCCGGCCTCGGCGTCGAGCACGGTTTCCGCAACGCCCTCGTGCGCGAGGCCGCCTACGCCATGCTGACGGCCGGGGATCGCGCGCTCTACCACCGGCGCGCCGCCTCGTTCCTCGAGCAGGCCGGCCGCGTCGATCCGGCCGCGCTCGCGCAGCATTTCGAGCGCGGCGGCGATCCGAGCGGCGCGATCCGCTTCCACCTCGAGGCCGCCGAGCGCGCGCTCTCCGGCAACGACCTCGTGGGCGCGCTCGCATGCGCCGAGCGCGCGCTCTCGGCGGGGGCCGCAGGCCCGGAGCGCGGCGCCGCCCGGCTGATCCAGGCCGAGGCCCGCCGCTTCCGCGCCGAGCTCGCCGAGGCGGAGGCCGCGGGAGAAGAGGCGCTCGGCCTGCTCGAAGCCGGATCGTTCGCCTGGTTCCAGGCCGCGCGCGAGGTGATCGCCGCCGCCGGTCGCCGGGGCCGGATCGAGCGCGTGCGACACTGGGTCGCCGAGGCTGCCGCCGCGCGGCCCGCGCCCGGCGCCGAGGGCGCGCAGGTGGCCTGCCTCGTCCCGGCGGCGGTCCACTTCGTGTACGCCGGACACTTAGACGCCGCGGCCTGGGCGAGCGCCCGGATCGACGCGCTCGTGGCCGCCGGCCCGCCGCTCGGGCCGCTCGTGCAGGCCCGCCTCCACCAGCTCGCCGCGATCCGCGCCCAGCATGCCGAAGATCTCGAGACGGCCCTGCGCGAGCAGCAAGCCGCGCTCGCCCGCTTCCAGGAGGGCTCCGATCTCCGCAACGCCTGTCTGACTCTCTCCAACCTCGCCTTCATGCACGGCGAGCTCGGCAACCTCGCCGAGGCCGAGGGCGCGCTCCGCCGGGCCCACGAGAGCGCCGAGCGCATGGGCCTCTCCACCATCGCGCCGCTCTGCCTGCACAACCTCGGCGGCGTGCTCGGCAGCCTGGGCCGCCTCGACGAGGCGCGCGCCGTCGAAGCGCGCGCGGTCGCCGCCTTCCAGGCGCAGGGCGATCCTCGCCTCGAGGCTGCGTCCCGCGTCTACCTCGCGCGCATCCACCAGCTCACCGGAGACTTCCCCGCCGCCGAGGCCGAGGCGCGCTTCGTGGCCGAGTCCGAGGGCGCGCCCGCCCCGCTCCGCGCCGGCGCGCGCGCCGCCCTCTCGCAGGCCCTGCTCACCGCCGGCAAGACCGACGAGGCCCTGCTCGCCGCCGAGCAGGCCGCCTCCACGCGCGCCCAGATCGGCCCGATCGAGGACTTCGACATGCTCATCCTCGTCGCCCACGCCGAGGCGCTCGAGGCCGCCGGCCGCCGCGAGCAGGCCCGCGCCTCCGTCGAGGGCGCGCTCGATCAGCTCCGGAAGAAGGCCGCGCGCATCCGCGACGACGCCCAGCGCGCTCGCTTCCTCCACGCCGTCCCCGACAATCGGAGGTGCGTCGAGCTCGGGCTGCGCTGGGGAATTCGCTAGAGCACCGATCAGGTTGAGTGCCCTAGAAAACAGGCGTTTCCGAACTGCGCGCGTCAGCGAGCGGATCCTATCCGCGCGCGTCAGCGAGCGGCATCGCGCGCGTTAGCGAGCGCCCGGACCCAAGGCACGGACTGCGGCCTTACGGCCGCAGCAGCCGCTCCCTTGCGGTCGCGGATAGGGTCCCCTCCCTTGCGGTCGGGGTTCGGGAGGTTGTTGTTGTTGTTGTTGGCGTTTCAACTTGGTTGTCGCTCCAGTCGCTACGAGCGCCCGACGAGCCGCTCGACCAGGAAGGCCGCCACCACCTTGGGCTTGGTCCCGGGGCCGAAGCCCGCGTCGAAGCCGAGCTCCACTGCGAGCTGGTGATCGATCCGCGGCCCGCCGAGCAGGAGGGTGAACTTGTCGCGCAAGCCCTGCTTCTTCAGCAAATCCACGAGCGCCGCGGCGTTCTCCTTGTGGCAGTTGCGCTGGGTGATCACCTGCGACACGAGGATGGCGTCGGCGCCGAGCGCGCGGGCCCGCTCGACGAGCTCCTGGTTCTCCACCTGCGCGCCGAGGTTGTGGGCGTCGAAGCACTTGAAGCTCTCGAGCCCCTTCTCCCCGGCGAAGCCCTTGTAGTTGAGGATCGCGTCGATCCCCACCGTGTGCGCGTCGCTCCCGGTGCACGCCCCGACGACGACGATCTTGCGCCCGAGCGCCTTCGCCTTGGCCTCGATCTCGTCGTGGCTCATCGGCCGCGCGGAGAGCTCCTCCACGTGGATGTCCGAGAGATCCACCGCGTGCGACGAGTGCCCGTACGCCACGAAGTAGGTGTGCTCCTTCGCGCACTGCTCCATGGTGGTGATGAGCGGATCGCGCAGCCCGTGGGCCTCGGCGAAGCGCTTGGCGGCCTCGCGCGCCCGGTCCCCGGGCAGCACCCCGAGGGTGAAGGACATCTGCACCATCCCGTCGCCCTCGCGGTCGCCGTACGCCCGGAGGAGCTTCTTCTCGGCCATGGCGGCGCTCTACCAGAGGCGCCCGGGCGCTGCCACCGAGCGCGCTCGGCTCAGGATTTTTCGAGCAGATCGAGGATCGGGTTCACGTAATCCGGGTGCCTCTCGACCACGCCGGCGTAGCCCTTGCCGCCGTTGCGCGCGCGCTTCACGTCGGCGAAGGCGCCGTGGCCGATCGCGTCCCAGATCGAGTCCCGCTTCACCTCGGCGAGCTGCGCGTGGGCGCTCTCCAGCACCTCGCGGGCGCGGCGCTCCACGATCCCGCCCGGCTTCCACTGGTGGATCTCGTCGCCTAGGTGCCGCGCCGTCCCGAAGATGTACCGGGCGCTCTTCAGCGAGAGGTACCGGTCCATCAGGAGCGGCGTGTGCACCGCCTCGCTGAACATCCCGAGCAGCTCGATCGACTGGCCCGTGGCGACGCCGACCAGGTTGAACATCGCGTCGTGCACGTGGCTGTGGAAGATGTCGCCCGTCTTGAACTTGGTCGGCGGCATCCACTTGATCGGGTGGCGATCGAAGATCTGCCGGATGAGCTGGGCCTGCGAGATCTCGAAGAGGAAGCTGTCCTCGAGCCAGGGATCGATCTCGAAGGCATGCCCGAGGCCCATCTGCTCCTCGCGGAGGCCGGCGCGCTTCGCGAAGGCCTCGTTGATGAACTGCGAGGCGAGCACCGTGTGGGCCTTCTCCACCGCGTCGGCGGTCGTCAGGTAGTTGTCCTCCCCGGTGTTGATGACGATCCCGCTCCTCGCGATGATCCGCCGGGAAAAGTACTGATCGACGAAGGTCCGCTCCATGTTGATGTCGCGGAAGAGGATGCCGTACATCGCGTCGTTGAGGAGCATGTCGAGCCGCTCCACCGCAGCCATCCAGGCGATCTCGCTCATGCACAGGCCCGACGAGTAGTTGGTCTGGGCGAGGTACTTGCCGGTCTCGCGCGAGGCCTCGTCGGCCGCGCGGCGGATGATGCGGAAGTTCTCCTGCGTCGCGAACGTGCCTCCGTAGCCCTCGGTGGTCGGGCCCTCGGGCACGTAGTCGAGGAGCGACTGCGCCGTCGCGCGGATCACCGCCACGATGTCGGCGCCGGCGAAGCGCGCGGCCTTGGCCTGGAGCGCGTCGTCGTAGATGTTGCCGGTGGCGACGATCACGTACTTGAGGGGCGAGCCGCCGACCTCGTGGATGACCTTGAAGGCCTCGCGGGCCTCGCGGGCCTCGTCGATCCGCGCGATGGCCGCGGCCGTCGCGCCGTCGAGCGCGGCCCGGGCCTCGGCGGGCGTCGCGTCCAGCGCGTCGTCGAGCCCCGATCCGAAGGCCAGCGACTCGGCGGCCTCCTGCACCGAGGCCGCGCCGCGGTGGAGCGCGCTCCCGAGGAAGTACGCGACGCCGCGCCCGGTGAGCTTCCGCGCGTGCAGCCGATCCACGAGCGTGTTGGCGAGCGGCGTGCCCTCGGCGTCCGCGCCCACCACGCCGTAGGCGCGGGCGACGGTGCGCTCCACGCCCACGGTCGTGTGCCGATCGATGAAGCGCTGCACGTCGTCGGCGATGTCGGCCGCGAACGCGCGACAGGCGCCGACGAGCGCGGGATCCATGGGGACGGTGGCCATCGCCGGCTCCTCTCCCCGCGCGCCCGGCGCGTCAATGTCTCCGCCCGCGACGCAGGCGTAACGGGCCCGATCACGAGCACATTTCCGCGGCGCCCGCGGCCTTGCGCGCTTCCCGCCGGAGGGCCGGTCCGCTATGGATCTCCGGGTAGCGCCACGGGTCCCCCGGGATGCTCCGGGGCACCGTGACGCCCCCGCCGAAGGAGCTTCATCATGGACCTGCGACCTGCTTTCTCCTGGGCGTTCGTGGCGGTGCTGGGCGCGACGGCGTGCACCGGCGACCCGGGCCCGGCCGGACAGAAGGGCGACCCCGGCGCGAAGGGCGACAAAGGCGATCCGGGGATCAACAACCCGAGCCTGAGCGCGGTGACGCCGGCCTCGGCGTTCCTCGCCCGCACGATCGACGTGACCATCAGCGGCAACGGGACATCGTTCACGGACAAGACGACGATCGATTTCGGCCCCAAGATCAAGGTCAACACGCTCGCCGTCGCGAGCCCCACCGCGCTCGTCGCGAACATCACGGTCGACGGCGCCGCGAGCCTCGGCCCGCGCGACATCAAGGTGACGAACGGCGGCGCCGGCGATCTCACCTACGCGAGCGCCTTCGATGTCCGCTCGCCGCTCAAGATCACCATCGACGGCACCACGGCCCAGGGCAGCGTCTACTACGTCCACGCCCGCGGCCTCGACTTCACCACCCCGTTCGACACGACCTCGACCGGCGACGGCTTCTTCACCCCGCTCGTGTACACCAACATCTCCGTCGCCCCGACGCCGGGCGTCTACGGCGACATCAGCGGCGTCTCCGACTACGTGACCGAGATCCGCTTCGTCACCGATGTCGACACGGCCGCCGGACCGCAGGACATCGCCATCCAGAGCGGGCCCTCCAAGGACTTCGTCGATTTCAACGCGCCCGCCGCCTACAACGTCGACGCCCGCGCCCCGGTGGCCCTCACCCCGGGCACGTCCACGCCCTTCACGGTCGGCAAGCCCGCGGCGAGCACGCTGCTCTCCTACACGCCGGCCGACGTGGCGATCCGGATCGTCGACATCTCGCTCTCCGCCACCGATGCGGACGCCTTCCCCGCGGCGTACTTCCTCCCGAAGAGCGGCAAGTTCAACGATCTCTTCGCGGCGGGATCGAGCAAGACCTTCGTGGCGACGAGCACCGACCCGTTCTACCTGATCGCGCTCGATGGCTCGCCCACGTACGCCGGCTACACCGGCAAGGTGAAGGTCGACGAGACGGTGGCGATGAGCGCCGACGAGAAGGAGCCCAACGACAGCAAGAACCTCGCGGTGAGCAACGGCGCGGCGGCGCCGCCCTTCGTCACGCTCAAGGCGGGCCTCTCCGACGGCTCGGACGAGGACTTCTACGCCGTCACCGTGGGCGCCGCCGACGTGGGCAAGTCGATCCACGCCCAGACGACCGGGATGGATCCGCTCACCGACACGGTGGTCGACATCCTCGCCATGCAGGGCAACTCGCTCGTGTCGATCGGTCCGGACGGCAAGCCGAGCGACGACGGCGGCTACCTCGACGAGCTCACCTCCGATCCGACCGCGGAGGCGGGCACCTACTTCGTGAAGGTCTATCCCTCGACCTTCTTCGACGCCGCCCACAAGAACTACGACCTCGTGATCCGGCTCGAGTAGCGGGGCCCGCGCGGCTACTCCACTGTGCGCTCTCGATCCTTCGGCGAGAGGCTCCCCGGCTTCACCTTCACCTCGAAGGTCTTGCCGTTCCAGATCACCGTGTGGACGAGGAAGTCCACCTTGCGACCCGGCGGATCCTGCTTGAAACGCACGACCCACCGGAGGCGCGAGGCCTCGCTGGCCGGCACGAGCACCGACGAGACGCCGGCCGGGATCGCCTCCGAGGGCTCGCCGATGGGGGACTCCTTGTCCCCGTCGAAGGCGAGCAGCGAGAGCGCCGCGCCGTAGTCTTCCCACGTCAGGATCACGTAGGCCGAGGGCCCGGCGAAGAGCTGCAGCTCCTTGAGCTTGCGACTCACGCTCTCGGCCTGTCCGCCGGGCGCCTTCGGGTCGGAGAGCAGCCGCGCGAGGCGGGCCGCGGAGAGCAGCCGCGACCATGCGCGCGGGTCGCTCGGGCCCGGCGTCCCCTCGGCGCTCTCCACCTGCCGCTGGATGCGCAGCGCCTCGTCCACGCGCCCGCTCCCGGCCGCGGCGGCCGCGAGGCGCAGCCAGCCGATCGGCTCGCTCGGGGCGATGTCGGTGAGCGTCTTGTACTGGCGGTAGGCCGCGGGGTACCACCCGTGCCGCAGGTACACGTCGCCGAGCAGCCGGCGCGACTCCGCGCTCGCCGGATCGAACTCGACGATCTCCGAGTAGGTGCGCGTCGCGTCCTCGACGAGGCCGGCGTCGGCCAGCACGTCGCCGAGATCGAGCGCCAGGGCCGGGCTCATGAAGCCGCGATCGCGAAGCCTCCGCCCGAGCGCCAGGGCCTCGTCCTTCTGGCCGGCCTCGCCGAGCGCCCGCACGAGGCGGATCTCGCCCTCGGGATCATCGGGATCGGCCAGCATGGCCTTGCGCAGGTAGGCGATCCGCTCGACGGGCGAGGCGATCGCGGAGAGGTCGTTGTCGACCTCGATCCACCGCGCCCGGTCGCGGAAGAGCACCCTGCGCACCACCGCCGCGATCCGCGCGTCGGTCACGCGCCGGAGGAGCATCCGCCCGAGGAAGCGCTGCGCCTCCCGCTCTCCCTCGAAGTGGCGGAGCAAGGTGTCCGCGGCCCCCTCGGTGCGCACCTTCGCCTGGATGAGCACGAGGAATGCCGCCTGCGCGCGCCAATCGGGCAGCTCGCAAGTGGCGCGCGCACCCTCGAAGCGGGCGATCAGCTCCTCCGCTGTCGGCGCGCTTGAGCCGGCCGGCCCAGATCACCAGCCGATCGGCGAGCGGCCGCCGCGCGGTGTCGCTGCACATGCCGAGCGCCGGCCAGGGCTTCTTCGCCTCGACTTGCTTGGCGAGCTCGGGCGGCTTCGGCGTCTCCGGGGTCTTCACCACCCTCCGCCCGTCCGGCCCGACGGCGAGCTCGACGGGGCGGCCCGACGCAGTCGGCTTGGCGAGCGGCGCGCGCACCGGGCGATCGTGCAGCCCGAGCGCGAGCGGGTCGTTGGAGCTCAAACCGGCCCCGGCCTTCGTCGCACCACCCGGGGCCACCGCGGTCGGGGCCGGCGCGGCGACGGCGCCCGGAGGCGGTGGAGGCGTGGCCGCGACATCGGCCGTCGGCGCCTCCGCCGCGGCCCACGCGGTGGCGGCCGGGGTCGGCTGATTCGTTTGATCTCCAACGATCGGGCTCACCGTCGGCTCCCGCGCGGCGGCGGTGGCGGCGATCGGCGGCGGCGCGGCCTGGTTGCTCGCGGGCGCGTCCTCCTTCGAGCAGCCCGCGAGCGCGCGCGGTCCGCCTGGATCGAGCGCCGCCAGGGCCGAGCGCTCCTCCGCGCGGGTCATCTGCGCGAGCTTGACCCCGCGGAGCGGCGAGCTGCGCCGCCGGATGCCCTGCTGCTGGTAGGCCTGCTCGCTCTCGAGCGCGAGGATGCTGGTGAAGGGCGTGACGAGCCCGTAGTCGAGCCCGAGCTCCACCACCTTGCCGCGGTGCTCGTCGGGATCGGTCGCCTCGCCGAGCAGGCGCCGCACCTTCTCCATCGCCCAGAGGCGCGGCACGAGCGACGCGCCGAGCCCCGTGTCGAGATCGATCCGGTGCTCCTTCTGGAAGTCCTTGCCGGCGAGGCGCCCCTTGACGATCGCCGCCTTCGGCAGCGGGTGGTGCGTGCGGGCGAGCAGGATCACCTCCTCGCCGCGGGAGAGCTTGCCGCTCGACGTGAGCATCGGCTCGTCGAGGCCGGCCCCGAGGTCGATGGAGAGGTCGGTGATCGTCGGCGTCTTGATCGCCGACGCCAGGCGCAGGACCTCGTTCGACGCGCTCTCCACGTCGTCGATCCGGAACGACTGCCCACCGCCCGCGCGGCTCAGCTCGTGCAGCAGCGCGTGGTTGGCGTTCGAGCCCACCGCGACCGTGAAGAACCGCGCGCGTGAGGCGGAGAGCGAGCGGCGCAGGCGCTCGGAGAGCTTGTCGGCGCTCACCTCGCCCGAGGTCGCGAGCCCGTCGCCGATGTAAATCACGGCCGGCTGCTCCGTGCCGTGGACGCGCCCGAGCGCGGTGTCGAAGAGCGCGCCGAGATCGGTCGCCCCGCCCGTCGCGTGATCGGCGAGCTTCTCCAGCGCCGCCGCGATCTCCTTCTCGCTCGCCTCCGCGAGCCCCGCCTGCGGGTAGAGCACGACGGGCGCCGTGTCGAGCGCGATCAAGGTGAAGTGATCCGCCGGTGAGAGCGCGCGGAGGATCGCCTCGGCCGCGCGCGCCTTCTGCTGCCGCGAGGGCTCGTCCGCCGAGGCCGAGGTGTCGACCACCACCGCCAGGTCGCCCGGCTGTTCCTGCACGTGGCTCCAGTCGACGTCGGGCGTGTAGCGGGCCATCACGTAGTCGGCGCGATCTTCGCCGGCCGAGAAGCGCGCCACGCGGAAGGGCTCGGTCGAGGCGCGGAGCTCGGCTTCGAGCTGGAAATCCGCCTGCGGCGCGTACCCGCTCCGCCGCATCGTCACCCGCCGCCCGTCGTCCTCGATCACCGCGTCGGCCACGGTGGAGAGCGACATCCCCGCCGCCGCGTCGCCGAGATCGACCGTGAGCGAGAGCTCGCCGATCGTCACCGGCTCGCTCTCCGGCGGCCTGAGCGGGTACACGTAGTCGATCTTCCCGCCGCGCGCCGAGACGAGCTCCAGGTAGCGCAGCACGACGCGCCGCGATCCCGACGCCGGCACGGGGAAGATCCGCGCCCGGTAGCTCAGCCCGTCGACCCACTCGAGCAGGGCCGGATCGTGCCTCGCGCGCACCGCCGCCTGGTACTGCGCCACCGCCTCCTGCTTCTCGATCACCTCGCCCTCGACGAGCCGCCCGTCCGTCTCCACCGCGAACGAGGTCACGATCGCCCGCTCGGGCACGGTGAACCAGTACCAGCCCTCGACCTCGCGCCCGCCCGGGTTCGAGAAGGTCTGATCGACCTCGGTCTCGGCGAGCCCGTCGCGGATCACCGCGCGCACCGCCTGCCGGCTGATCTCCAGCGTGCGCGCCGGCGTCCCCGGCATCGCGTTGCGATCCACCCCGTAGATGCGGCCCGATCCGCTCCCTCGCCCGGCGAGCGGCCGGTGATCGCCCATGCCCCCGGTCCAGTCTTCCCAGTACGCGAGGGGCACGACCTTGGGCGCGCCGTTGCCGCTCACCGTGGCCTGCTCGCCCGCGTTCACCTCGACGCGCCCGCCGGGCGCCTCCACCACCGAGAGCCCGCGCGTCACGTAGATGCTCGTGTCGGCGCCGCTGTGCTGGAGCGAGAGCCCCGCGTCCGTCGCGGTCACCGTCACCTCGCCGAGCTTGTGGGTGAGACCGCCCCGCTCGGAGGCCGGCGCGTCGAGCCACACCTCGCCTTTCTCCAGCTCGATCCCCGCGCTCCCGAGGGCGATCTTCGAGTCACCCCGGAGGAACACGGACGAGCCATCCGAGAGCCGGACGAGCGCACGCGCGCCCTTGCCCGTCGACAGCGCGGCTCCCGTGGGCAGCGGGATGCCGGAGCTCACCGTCGGCGACTGCCCTCCCTCGTCGACCGTGACGTCCCCCGCGCAGAGCTCCAGCCGAGCCTCGATATGCGCCGCCTTCTTGGGAGGCGGCTTGCGCCCGAGGACAACCGCCGCCGCGATGGCCGCGAGGACCAGAAGGCCGAGGCCCGCCCGAAACGCGGGGTGCCGCGACACGGCCTCCCGGACAGTCGAAGACGCCATGGTTGATCTCCCACCCGGAGGATACGCCGGATGCCCACGAGGCCTTGCAGACGATCGCCCGCCGCAAACGATCTCGCCTCCCGTCCTCCGCCCGGTCGTTCCCTGTCCCACCGGCGCCGGTCGAGCCCGCTTCCCTCTCGCCTTCGCCGCGGGACTCTGCGACGTTCGGCGCATGAAAGTCAGCCACGCGCTCAGCACCGGCAGCCTCACGGTCGGCTCCAGCAAGCTCGATCTCCTCGTCTTCTTCGGCGCCGATCCCGGCGCCGCGCCGCCCCGCCGGCCCCTCAACCTCAGCCTCGTGCTCGACCGCTCGGGCTCGATGGGCGGCGCCCCTCTCCGCCACGCGATCCAGGCCGCGCAGGCCCTCGTGCAGGAGATGAGCGCCGATGATCGTCTCTCGGTGGTCATCTACGACGACAACGTCGACACCATCGTCCCGCCCGGCCCCGTCGCGGACAAACGCGCGATCACCCAGAAGCTCGGCACCGTGCGCGCCGCCGGCTGCACCAACCTGAGCGGTGGCTGGCTCAAGGGCTGCGCGCATGTCGAGGCCAACAAGTCCGAGGAGCGCGTCAACCGGGTGCTCCTGCTCACCGACGGTCAGGCCAACGTCGGCACGACCGACCCCAAGGTGCTCACCGCGACGGCCAAGCAGAAGGCCGAGGCGGGCGTCGTCACCACGACCCTCGGCTTCGGGAGCGGCTTCAACGAGGACCTCCTCATCGGCATGGCCCGCGCCTCCGAGGGCAATTACTACTTCATCCAGTCCCCCGACGACGCCGCGGGCGTTTTCAAGATCGAGCTCGAAGGGCTCTCCTCGGTCGTCGCGCAGAACCTCCGCGTGACCTTGACGCCCTCGGCCGGCGCCTCCGTCTCCGGCGTGCTCAACAACTATCGATCCGAGGCCCGCGGCGCCGCCACCGAGATCTCGCTCGGCGATGTCTACGGCGTGGAAGAGAAGGTGCTCGCGGTCGAGCTCTCCGTCACCGCGTCCGCGCCCGGATCCACGCAGGTGGCCACGCTCGCCTACGCCTACGATGTCGTGGAGGGCGGCGCGATCAAGGAAGTGCGCGGGGAGATCCCGGTCACCGTCAACGTCGTCGGCGACGCCGAGCCCGCCGCCGCGCCCGATCTCGGCGCCGTCGCCAAGGCGAGCCAGCTCCGGAGCGCGAAGGCCAAGGACGAGGCCGTGGCCCTCGCCGACAAGGGCGATCTGGCCAGGGCCGCGCGCGGCCTGCGCGAGATGATCGAGGCCCTCAAGAACGGCCCGCTGGCGAGCACCTTCGAGATCGCCGAGGAGATCGAGCAGCTCGATCACTACGCCTCTCGCCTCGAGAAGAAGGGCTACGACGGCAACATCCGCAAGGAGCTGCGCGATCAGAGCTACCAGGGCGCGGCGCGCAGCCGCGGCGATCTGGCGAACCGCGGCGCATCCGGCTCGGCGGCGAGCCTCGCGGCCGTGTCGAGCCCGGGCAGCGGCGTCGTCCTCAAGTGCGAGCGCGAGGGCGGCAAGCTGCGCATCCGCGTGACGAGCGACGGCTACGACGCGAACCGCAACGTGCAGTTCCCCCGGGCCGTGCGCGAGGAGGGCGTAAGCTACGTGGTCGACCAGGTGGTCCCCTCCGCCGACGGGAGCTTCTACCGCGTGAGCGGGGCCATCAAACGCCTCGTCCTCCCCGGGCAAGAGAAGGCCGCGTCGTCCCCCGCGCGCGCCGCCTCGAGCGCGGCCCCGAGGAAGGCCGCCCCCGCCAAGGCGCCGCAGACCGCCGCCGATCTCGACACGGTGGACGCCATCGGCAGCGGCGTCCTCGTGCAGTGCGTGAAGGAGGGCAGCAAGCTCCGCGCGCGCGTGGTCTCCGATGGATACAACCCCGACTGGAACATCCGCTTCCCCCGGAGCATTCGCGAAGAGGGCATCCTCTATGTCGTCGACCAGGTGGTCGAGGCCGCAGGCGGAGGCTCCTATGTCGCGTCCGGTGACATCAAGAAGCTCATCCAGTGATGGTCAGCGGCGGGTTGCCCAGCGTGGCCACCCGATGATTTGATCAGTCAAATTTCAACGCAAAGTCGCCAGGGCGCAAAGACGCAAAAAAGAAAAGAAGAGGCCATCTTCTCTTCTTCTTGCGCCTTTGCGCCTTTGCGTTAAAAATGATCAAGAGGACAACCGTCCCCAGGGCAGCCGTCACTCCCCGAGCAGCGCCGCTCTGACCACCCCTTCGAGCGCCGCCCGTTGCCGCTCCACGCTCTCATAAAGCGAAAATTGCCCCTTCGCGCGGAGCAAATTATGCTCTCCCCGGGCCGGGAAACGAGCCGCGTCGAAGCCGAAATAGACCTCTCTCAGCGCGTCTGCAAGGAAGCGCGCCGAAAGCTCCAGGCAAATGGTCGAAAGGCCGTCGACGAGCGATAAAGCCTCTTGCTCGGAGATCAACTTGCTCGCGCGGGCGATGGCTCCGTAGCCGGCGAGCGACGCCGCGAAGAGGGGAATCTTGATGGATGGCGCGGCCTCGTCTTCGCCCGATGGGTTACACCAGGATCGAAGTGCGTCGCCCATCTCGAAGGGCCACACCATCTTCCCGAGGGTGTCGAGATCGACCAGGCAGAGGCCGTGATCGTCCCGGAACATCAGGTTTCCGATCTTCAGATCTCCGTGCACGTTCCGGAGGGGCAGCCCGCCGAAATCCGGCAGGCGCTCGGCCGCGCTCAGGATGGCTCGCCCGAGCGGCGCAACCTCGGCGTAAAGGCGATGATCGCGGTGGGTCCGGAGCGCCTCTTCGAGCACGGAGAGGTGCTTTCTCGTGTCGTGGACGCCGGCGCGCGTGTGCCGGTATTCGTGCGTGAGATCGGCCACGGCGAGGTGGAAGAGCCCGACGAGCCGCCCCGCCTCCGCGGCGAGGCATGCCGAGGTGATCCGGTCGTGCGTCTCTCCCTCGATGAAGGTGAGCGCGCGCCAGGGCCGCTCGTCTTCTCCGTCTACCCACAGGGCCCCGTCGTCGGTCCGCACGATCCGCGGCGTCACCAGGCCCTTCTCGGCGAGGTGGGCGGTGACGGCCTCGATGTCGTGGTTCACGGTCCCCGCGAACACGGGGTGGAGACGCTGGAGGATCACCGGACCGTCCCTCCCTTCGACGAGGAGGGTGCGGTTGATCAGGCCCGTCCCGTGCAGGCGAAACGGGCGATCGCGCAGCGCGGCGTAGCGGGCGAGGACCGAGGGCGGAACGGCGGCTTCCATGAGCGAGGTGGCTCTCCCATAACCGCGACGCGCGCGCACGACAATTTCGGATCGGAGAGCGCGCGTGAGCGGCTCGTGGGCTCGCGCGCCTCGCTCAGGCGCCGCCCGCGTGCAGGTGGAAGCCGCCGTGCGTCGGCGCCTCGCGGCCCTGCAGCTCGCAGTGCACCTCGCCCGGGAGCGGGAACCACCGCAGCCGCTCCACGTCCTCGGGGAACGGATCGACCGGCTCCACCTGGCTCGTGCGGAGCTCGGCCATGGCCGCGCTCACGATGTGCTCGGCCTCCTTCAGGTACTCGGCGAGCGCCCACTCCGGCTCCGTCTCGTGGCGCGATCGATACTCGAGCTTCCCCGATCGGTACGACAGATCGGTGAGGCGCATCGCCGCGTCGGGGCGGCCCTTCTTGTGGTGGAAGGCGCCGGTCCTGAGATCGAAGCGGTAGTGCGGCAGCAGCTTGTAGCCGTGCGTGGCGACGAAGTTCACCGCGGCGAGGAGGAACTCGAACACCGCCTCCGAGAGGAAGTAGTTGAAGCCCACGCGCACCCAGCCGGGCTTCACGCCCTCGATCCCGCTCACGATCGCGCACCCGAGCTGCCGCGAGCTCGGCAGGTCGATCCCGAGCAGGCGGTGCCCGTAGGGGCCCGCGCACGAGCATCCGCCGCGGGCCTGCACGCCGAACAGATCGTTGAGCAGGGCGACCACGAAGTTGTGGTGGAGGAAACCCTCGCCGTGCCGCACCACGAACGACACGATCGACAGCCGCCGCGCGCTCAGGTTGCCCAGGATCTTGAGCTTCTCGTTCTTGCTCCAGGAGTCGATCGCGCGCCGGATGAAGTCCTCCTCGTGCCGCCGGATCACCTCCTCGCTCACGGCCTCCTTGAGCTGGAAGACGAGGCCGGCGCGGATGGACTCGATGATCGCCGGCGTCCCGCCCTCCTCGCGGTGCACCGGATCGGCGAGGTAGCGGTGCTCCTCGGGGTTGACGTAGGCGACCGTGCCCCCGCCCGGCGCGGTCGGCACCTTGTTCTTGAAGAGCGATCGCTTGGCGACGAGCACGCCCGGCGTCCCGGGCCCGCCGATGAACTTGTGGGGTGAGAGGAAGATCGCGTCCTTGAAGTGGTGCGCCTCGCCCTCCATGGCGTCCTCGTGCCCGTTCATCTCGATCTTCACGTAGGGCGCGGCGGCGGCGAAATCCCAGAACGAGAGGGCCTCGTGGGCGTGGAGCAGGGCCGTCACGGACCTCGTGTCGGAGACGATGCCGGTCACGTTCGAGGCCGCGGAGAAGCTCCCGATCTTGAGCGGCCGGTCCCGGTGCGCGACGAGCTCCCGCTCCAGGTGATCGAGATCGATCTGCCCGTCCGCGTCCTCGTCGATCGTCACGATGTCGGCGATCGACTCGCGCCACGGCAGCTCGTTCGAGTGGTGCTCGTAGGGGCCGAGGAAGACCACGGGGCGCTCGGACGCAGGGATGTGCTCGCGCAGGTGGTAGCGGGCGTCGAGGTCGGCGCCGACGCGCAGGTTGAGCACGTCGACGAGCTTGTTGATCGCCGCCGTCGCCCCGGATCCACAGAAGATCACGCAGTCCTCGCTGGAGCCGGAGACGGCCTCGCGGATGATCTCCCGCGCGTCCTCGCGGAAGCGCGTCGTCTGCCGCCCGGTGCCCGAGGTCTCGGTGTGCGTGTTCGCGTAGAGCGGCATCACCTCGTCGCGGATGAAGTCCTCGATGAAGGTGAGCGAGCGCCCGGAGGCGGTGTAGTCCGCGTAGGTGACGCGGCGCGGACCGTACGGGCCCTGGAGGAGCTGATCGTCGCCGATGATGGAGCTGCGGATCGTGTCGACGAGGCGGCGCCGGGCTTTGTCCATGAGGTCCTCGCCCCGAGGCTACTCCGGGCGCGCCGCCGCGTGGTAGCGTCGCGCGCATGGCGAGCCAGGCCGCCCGGGCGAAGAAGGCCGCGGAGCAGCGCGATGCGCTCGATCTCGTGTCGACCTTCCTCGTCGACCTCGCGGGCAGCGGCCTCGGCGCGCTCGCCCTGGATCGCGACGAGGGCGCCGCTCCCTTCGATCACCTGGCGAGGCGCATGGCCGACGCCGATCTGCGAGGCGTGGCCGACGCGCTCCGCCGGCTCTCTGCGCTCCTCTCGGCGCGGGCGGACCGGGTGGAGGGCGAGGGGAGCGAGGGGGCGATCCGCGGTCCTTGGGAGGCGCGGGAGGCGGAGATCGCCGCGGGCGTGACCGATCTCTGGGCGCTCGTCCGGCGGGGGCAGGGGGCGCTCGATCGATCGCTCACGGGCGAGCGCGATGAGCGGCAGGACGAGGACGACGCCGCGGTCGCGTCGAGCCTCGGCCGCGCCTTCAAGCTCGACGAGCTCCGCGAGGCGGGCTTCTGGGTCCGCGATCGCACCCTGGTCGAGCTCGCGAGCGAGCAGCGCGACGACCCGGCGGTCGAGCGCGTCATCGCCACGGGCTACCTGCTCGATCTCGACGGCGGCGCGATCGTCCGCGAGGAGACGGCGCTGCCTTACCAGGCGCTCGTCTCCTCGCGCATGCCCAAGGCGGGCGCGCGATTCCGGGTGTCGCGGAGCGGCGTCTTGACCGTCAAGGAGGCGGCCCTCTACCCGGGCAACATCGTGAACCGCCGGATCCGGTGGGAGGACAAGGTTGACGCCATGGTCTCGGAGAGACCGTTGTTATCCGCAGACGTTGCCTCGATCCACGGCCATGCGCGCCCCCTCGCCCCGCTGCTCGACGCGCTCCGCGCCCAGCTCAAAGAGCCGCTCGGCCCGCGCGAGGCGGTGGTGCTCCTCGCCGTCGCCCGCTTCGGGGTGCTCGGCGAGCGGGTGGTGGCCGAGGACCGGACGGGCGCGCGCCTCGTCCTCCGCGATCCGCGCGGCGCTTCGTGCGCGACCACCTTCAACCTGCGGCGCGCCGCCGGCGCCTTCGGGGCGGGATCGCTCGCGCTGCGCCTTTACCTCGATCTCACCGAGCGCGCCGTCTACGGCCAGGCGCTCTCGCTCATCGCGGGGGACAGGCTCCTCCGCCTCGGGCTCTGAGGAGCGCGTCATCGATGGCCCGGCCGATCCTCACCGCCCTCGATCGCGACCTCGATCGGCTGCTCTTCGCGGGCGCCCGCGCGGCTCGCACGGACGCCGATCTCCGCGCGCACGGCGAGCGCCTCGGCCGACTCGTTGCGGGCGCGCCTGCCCTCGCCGCGATCGCGGCCCAGATCGATCGGGTCCAGAGGGCCACTGCCGGCGAGGCCGCCGCCCCGCTGCTCGATCTCGCGGCGCGGATGGCGCAGGTGCGCGGCGCGCTCGCGGCCCCGGCCGAGGCCGCGGGCGAGCTCGCCCCGCTCCCGCCTTCGCTGCCGGTCGAGTCGCCCCTCTCCCCGGCGGACCTCGCGCTGCTCCTCGGCGCGCTCACCCGGGATCCGCCGGTCGCGCACCGCGCGCAGACCATTCGCGACGCCGTGGCGCGCGGCGCGGTGCGCGATCTGCGCGTCCTGCCCTTCTGCGTGGCCGCGCTCGCCGACCCGGAGGTGAGCGTCGTCGTCGAGCACGATCTGCTCCCCGCGCTCGGCGCGCTGGTGGTGCCGGAGCTCCTCTCCACCCTGCGGATCGCGAAGGGGCGCGAGATCGACGGGCGCAAGCTCCGGGTGATCGCGGAGATCGAGGGGGCCGCCGCCGAGCCGCTCCTGCTCGCGGCGATCGACGAAGGGTCCGCCGAGCTGCGCAAGGCGGCCATCAAGAAGCTCTTCGAGCGAAACCCCGAGCGGGCCGAGCCCATCGCCCTCCGCATGCTCGCCTCGGATCGATCGGCCGAGGTGAAGCGCGCGGCCGTGACCGCGCTCGCCGACGGCCGGAGCGACGAGGCGCTCGCGGCTCTCTTCGCGGCGTTCCTCGGCCGCGACGAGCTCGGGCGCTACGCCGGCATCTCGCTCGCGCGCCTCGATCACCCGCGGGTGACGGAGCGCGCCCTCGCCGAGCTCACCCCCGCGCGCTGCGCCCTGCCCGAGCTCGTGCTCCCGCGGCCGAGGACGCCCGCGAAGAAGAAAGAAAACGCGCTGCTCGAGAAGGCCCACCGCGAGGAGGTCGAGCTCCTGTGCGCGGTGCTCGATCTGCTCGCGAGCCGCCCCGACCGGCGCGAGACGGCGCCGCGGACGCTCGCGATCTTCCGGACCCACCCGATCCGCGAGGTGAGGAACGCGGCGGCGCGCGCCCTGCTGAAGAGCGGCTACGAGGAGAGCTTCGACGAGCTGTGCCCCGCCGCGCTCGACGCCGACTGGCAGACGCGCGACGAGCTGATCGAGGGCATCCTGGAGCAAGATCCGCCGCGCGCCTTCGATCGCCTCGGGCGCTTCCTCGACCCGGCCTCGATCGACGGCGCTGCGCGGATCGCCTTCGCCGAGCACCTCCTCGGCGCGCTCGAAAAGCGCGCGGCGGATACCGACGATCCCGAGCCGCGGCCCGCCGAGGCGAGCCTCCTCGCCCTCGATCCCCGCTGGGTCGAGGCGGCGATCGGCCTGCTCGATCACGCGGAGCTCGCGCGACCCGCGCTCGAGGTGCTGGCCGGTGTCCGGAGCGAGCGGGCGCGCGAGGCGGCGATCGCGCGGGCAGGCGGCAAGCTCGGCGAGGACGAGGCCTTCCGGCTCTTCCAGGTGCTCAAGGGCCACAGGGATCCGCGCGTCCCCGCGATCCTGGTCCGCATGCTCGCGCACATGTCGAACCACTGGGGACGCCGTGCGATCCTGGAGGCGCTCCGCGAGCACGACGATCCGGCCGTCGCCCCCTCGCTCCGCGCCTTCTCCGCGCAGAAGAAGCTCGACCGCCGCGATCGAGACGAGCTCGACGCGCTCCTCGCCTCGCTCGAGCGCGATCGATCCCCGGCGGATCCCGCCTGATCGGGTTGGCAAGGCGATCGATTCATGGTGCCATGCCGGCCACCATGGCGACCGCGCCCACCGATCCTCTGCGAGACGACGCTCCCTCCGGCGAGGCCCTGCGCGAGCCGGCCGAGCGCGTCTACGCCGCCGAGCTCGCCGCCCTCGCCGAGGCCGACGATCAGCGGCGCCCGGCCGGCTGGAGGCTCTCGCCCCGCGCCGTCTTCACGTACATCGTCGGCGGCAAGGCCGGCGGCGTTCCCATCAGCGCCAAGTACATCGGCGCTCCGCGCCTCGTGGAGATCGCGATCGCCACGCTCGTGACCGATCGCGCGCTCCTGCTGCTCGGCGAGCCGGGCACCGCCAAGAGCTGGCTCTCCGAGCACCTCGCCGCGGCCATCTCCGGCGACTCGCAGCTCCTCGTGCAGGGCACCGCCGGCACCACCGAGGAGCAGGTCCGCTACTCGTGGAACTACGCGATGCTCCTCGCCGACGGCCCCTCGCCCCGCGCCCTCGTGCCCTCGCCCGTGTACCGCGCCATGACCGAGGGCAAGATCATCCGCTTCGAGGAGATCACCCGCTGCCCTTCCGAGGTGCAGGACGCGCTCATCACGCTCCTCTCCGAGAAGGTGCTCACCATCCCCGAGCTCTCCATCCACGTGCAGGCCCGCCGGGGCTTCAGCCTGATCGGCACGGCCAACACCCGCGATCGCGGGGTCAACGAGATGTCGGCGGCGCTCAAGCGGCGCTTCAACATCGTCGTCCTCCCGGTGCCTGCGGATCTGGAGACCGAGGTGGCGATCGTCGAGAAGCGGGTGCGCGAGATCGGCCAGGGCCTGCGCCTGCCCGCGGCGCCGCCCGCGGCCGAGGCGGTGCGCCGCGTGGTGCAGGTCTTCCAGGAGCTGCGGCGCGGTCAGACCGCCGACGGAAAACAGAAGCTCAAGACACCCTCCGGCGTCCTCTCCACCGCGGACGCCATCTCGGTCCTCGGCAGCGGGATGGCCCTCGCCGGCCATTTCGGTAACGGCGAGGTGACCGACCGCGATCTGGCCGCCGGCCTGCTCGGCGCGGTCGTGAAGGAGGACCGCAAAGACGAGGTGGCCTTCGTCGAGTACCTGGAGAACGTGATGAAGAAACGGGGAGGCGGCTGGACCGAGCTTTACCGGGCCTGCAAGGATCTGGTGTGACGGTGCCGAGGACCATCGAACGCATGATCGACCCGGAGCGCCCCGCTCGGATCAGCACGACCCAAGCCCGCGAAGGCGGGCTTCTTCGTGTAGCCCGGGGTTTTAACCCCGGGCTACTGCCTCTCATGGCACCTCGCGGCCCCACGAAGACCCGAAAGACAGCGCCGACCGCGCCTTCGACGGGCCCGCTCGCCCATGTCTTCGGGATTCGCCACCTCTCCCCGAGAGGGGCAATCCACCTGGAGCGCTTCCTCGAGCAGGTCAATCCCACCGCCGTGCTCGTCGAGGGCCCGAGCGACGCCGATCCGATCCTCCCCCACCTCGCCGACAAGCGCACGAGGCCCCCGGTGGCGCTGCTCTGCTTCACCGAGGAGCGCCCCGTGCGCTCGATCCTCTTCCCGCTCGCGGAGTATTCCCCGGAGTGGGCAGCGCTCCGCTGGGCCCTCCGCCGGCGGCGACTGGCACGCTTCATCGATCTCCCTGCCTCCGTGTTCCTCGGCCGGGACGCGCTCCCCCGGACAGCGCCCGAGGACGAGGGCGCGGGACCGGACGAGCCCACCGACACGCAAGCCTACCTGGCCGATCCTTACGGTGCGATTGCCCGCCTCGCCGGCGAGCCCGATCACGAGACCTGGTGGGAGAAGCACTTCGAGCACACCACCGCCGAGGACGCCTATCGACAGGCGATCTTCGAGCTCGGGAGAGGCCTGCGCGAGGTGGAGTACGAGGGCCCGCGCCGCCGCCAGGAGACCTTGATTCGCGAGTCGTTCATGCGGCGTCAGATCCGGAAGGTCATCGCCGAGGGGCATGATCCAGCGCGGATCGTCGTCGTGTGCGGGGCCTATCATGCCCCTGTCCTGACCGCCGAGCTCCCCGCGATGAGCGATGAAGAGGAGCGCGCGCTCCCCCGCTCCCGGACCACGCTGACGTTGATGCCGTACAGCTATTATCGGTTGAGCGCCAGGGCCGGTTACGGGGCCGGCAACAGCGCGCCCGGCTATTTCCAGGCGCTCTGGGAGGAAGGCCGCGAGGGCGGGAGCGGCAGTGTCGGGCCGCGGATCCTCGCCGAGGTGGCGGGCCGGATGCGCCGCGCCGGGATCGTCCGCACGAGCGCCGATGTCATCGAGGCGACCCGGCTCGCCGAGGCCCTCGCCGCGCTCGGCGAAGGCGCGCACGCGCCCACGCTCCGCGATCTGCGTGACGCCGCGGTGACCTGCCTCGGGCACGGCGATCCCTCGGGTATCTTGCGCTGGTTCGACGAGGTGGTGGTCGGCGACGCGCTCGGCCGGGTGCCGCCGGGCGCCTCGCGCACCTCGATCCAGGACGATTTCCACCGCTCCATCACCGATCTTCGCCTCGCCGGGTACCTGCGCGACAAGGAGCAGATCATCAAGGGACGAGGAGGCCACGAGTGGCTCGATCTGCGGCAAGATCGCTTTGCCGCGAGCCCGGACGGCGCCTTTCGCGATCGCCGCCGCTCGATCTTCCTCCACCGCTTGTCGCTGCTCGGCACGGGGTTCGCCGAGGACGTGACCGGCGAGGACGACCGCCGGACGAGCACCTACAAAGAGGTCTGGCGCGCCCGCTGGACGCCGAGCTGCGAGGTGGCGCTGGTCGAGAGCGCGCTGCGCGGCGACACGGTGGAGCAGGCCGCCTTGCTCTGCTTGCGCGAGCAGCTCGCGATGGTCGCGACGGTCGAAGAGGCCGCCTCGCTCGCGCGCCGGGCGGTGGAGTGCGATCTGCCGCACGGGGTGCGCGCCGCCCTCGCCGTGGTGCAGGCGCTCGCCGTCGACGACACCGATTTCCTCGGCATGGCGGCTGCCGCCGTCGAGCTCTGCCGGCTCGCTCGTTATGGTGACGTCCGGCCCTTCGACCCAGCGCCGCTCCGCCCGCTCGTGGCCCAGCTCTTCCTCCGCGCGACGCTGCTCTCGCAGGGCGCGTCGCGCTGCGCGAAGGACGCCGAGCGCGCGGTGGGGCGTGGCCTCATCGATCTCCAGACCGTGGCGCTCCTCGCCGAGGACGGGAGCCTCGGCGACCTCGGCCTCGATCGCTTTGCCCGCGCGCTCGACGCCATCGCCGACGACGATCGCGCGAGCCCCCATGTGGCGGGGCTCGCCTCGGCGCTCTTGCTGGAGCGCGGCCTCCTGCCCGACGCGGTGCTCGATCGCCGCATCCAGCGGCGGCTCTCCCCGGGCACCGATCCGGAGGCCGGCGCGGCGTTCGTCGAGGGCCTCGCCGCGCAGAACCGCCACGCGCTCCTCTCCCACCAGGCGCTGTTTTCGCACCTCTCGGCCTTCATCGACGGCCTCGCCGACGCCGAGCTCCGGCGCGCGATCGTCGCGCTGCGCCGGGCCTTCGCGCCCTTCGAGCCCGGCGAGATCCGGCGCATCGTGGCCATCCTCGGCGAGATCTGGGGCGGCGGAGCGGGCGATCTCGAGCAGGCCGTCGAGACCCGCCTCGACGCCGCCGAGCTCGCGGCGCTCGAGCGGGATCTCGAAGGCTTGAGAGACCTCGCGTGATCCCTACGGCCCCCAGCCGAGGTTGTAGCCGAACGTCACGAAGCGGTGGACGCGCGGATCGCCGCCGTAGAAAAACTCCTGATAGCTCACCACGCCGCCGTGGAAGATGCCATTCCTGGCGGCGAGCACCTTGTACACGATGTCTTCGCGCTGTCGCCTCGCCCAGAAGGCCCCGAGCTGGAACCGCACGTAGTGGGCGCCGTGCTGGTCGAAGCTGCGGGTGTCGCAGTCGACGCAGTGATCGATGCCCTGCTGGGCGTCGGTCGTCGCCCAGACGCCATAACCGACGCCGGGGCGCAGCTCGAAGGCGCTCTTGTCGTCGAGCGGAAAGAAGAGGCCCTTGGCGAGCCCGATCTCCGCATAACCGGCGAACGCGATGGGCACGCCCGCGCTGCGCGTGCCTTGCGTCGTCTCGTTGGTGAAGCTCGTCACGCCGCTGAACATGGTGAGCCCGGCGCCGACGCCGAGGTAGGCGAAGTGGAACGAGCCGGCGAGATCGAAGGTGAACGTGGCCGCCGGCTTCGCGGGGCCGCTCGGGGGGCCGAACGCTGGGCCGATGGCGACCCCGCCCCAGAAGCCCCAGGGCGAAGGGCTTTTGGGGGGCCCGGGCATCTCCACGCCGGGAGGCAGCTCGTTCGGTGAAGGCTCCGTCGGCGGCGGGACCGCGGGCAGAGGAGCCGAGGCGCGCGGCCTCCGGGGCGGCGGCGAGAGGGCCTCTGCGCGGATCGCGACCACGTCCGCGCGGCTCAGCGTGAGGCGCTCCTCCGCGAACGTGACGAGGGTGAGATCGTCGTCGCGGACCTCGACGAGCTTGCCTTTCACGACGCCGGTGCTCGTGGTCACCTCGACGAGGTGGTCGACGAGCTCCGGAGGGATCGACACCGAGGCCTGCTGCGGAGGCGAGGCGACCTCGGGCTCGGCGGGAGGATCGGCGCTCGCGGGGGCCGAGCAAAAGAGGAGGAGCAGGGCGCCCGAGATCCCCGGCGCGATGCGCGACAGTCTCATCGACGGCGAACCTATCACACCGCGCTCACGCGAGGCGTCCATCGGCCCTCGCGCGGATCGCTCGGCTTTACACCCACAACCCCTCCAGGCATCCTACCTGCCGATGGCGATCACCAAGCCGAGGCGCGCACCGTCCGGAGCGCCTCCGTCCGGAGCGCCTCCCGTCTCCGCGTCGCCGTCCTCTCCGCGCACCGCCGATCGTTACCAGCGCTGGCGCCTCATCCTCGGCAAGCGCGCCGAGGAGCTCATGGCGGCCGGGCGCGTCGAGGCGGGGCTCGGCGCGCCCGGGGAGAGCGTCCTCTCGCCGGAGATGGAGGGGATGGATGGGGCGCTCGGCGCCGTGTACGACGTGGAAGAGGCGCGGCCGGACGAAAAGGGCAAGCGGGGGATCGGGCTCGGCCGCAGCCGGCCCAAGATCGCCACCTGGCTCGGCGATGTCCGCCGCTATTTCGAGCGCGACGTGGTCGCCGTGATCCAGCAGGACGCCATCGAGAAGAGGGGCTGGAAGGACCTCCTCTTCGAGCCCGAGGCGCTCGCCCAGGCCACCCCGTCGATCGAGCTCGTCGCCACATTGTTGGAGCTCAAAGCGATGATCCCGGACGAGACGCGCGAGACGGCGCGGCAGCTCATCCGGACGGTGGTCGAGGACATCCAGCGCCGCATGGAGGTCGAGATCGAGCAGGCGGTGCGCGGCGCCGTCGATCGGTCGCGGCGCGCCCCGCAGGGCAGCCTGCTCTACCTGGATGTCCGGCGCACCATCGGCAAGAACCTCAAGAACTACGTCCCCGCGCGGCGCGCCATCGTCCCCGACCGCCTCTTCTTCCACGGCCGCCGGCAGCGGAGGAGGGCCTTCGAGGTCATCGTCTGCATCGACCAGTCGGGATCGATGGCCGAGAGCGTGGTCCACGGCTCGATCCTCGGCTCGATCCTCGCGAGCCTCCCCTCGCTCTCGACCCACGTCGTCGCCTTCGACACCGAGGTCGTGGATCTCACGGCGGAGGTCGATGATCCGGTGGAGATGCTCTTCGGCCTCCAGCTCGGCGGGGGCACCGACATCGATCGGGCGGTGGGTTACTGCCGGGGGCTCATCCAGCGCCCGGAGCGGACCCTCTTCCTCCTGCTCACCGATCTGCACGAGGGCGGCGATCGGGCCTCGCTCGCGCGGCGGATGGAGGAGATGACCGCCGCCGGGGTCCGGGCGATTTGCCTGCTCGCCCTCAGCGACTCCGGGGCGCCGAGCCATGACGCCGAGATGGCGAAGAAGCTCGCGGCGTGCGGGGTCCCCTGCGTCGCGCTGAGCCCCCGGATGCTGCCGCCCCTGCTCGAGGCCCTGCTGAAGGGCAAGGACGTGACGCGCGCTGCCCTGGAGCTCGATGCCCGCCGGTGACGGCGCGACCATGGCGTGATCGGTTCTTTCACGATCTTCGCGCGTTCGGGCTTGGCATCGCCGCCATGGCTTGGCATCATCGCCGCCGTGATTGAGGGGGCGAGGCATCACTGAGGAGCGAAGCTCTCGCCCGCAGGTTTCGGCTCGCGCCGACGTGGCCGAGCCTGGATGTGCGAATCAATGGCACAGCGGTTGCCAGAGTGGGCGCGGGCGTCGCGGTCCAAGCTCCGGCGCCTCCGCTCTCGGATGTTCACCATCACGCTTGCACGGGGTCCATCATGCACCGTCCACTTCGATTGGCAGCCGGTCTCACGCCGGCCCTCTTGCTCGGCGCAGCGGCGCTCCCGGCGGCCGCCCAGCCGGCGCCTCCGCCCCCCGCCTCGGTCAAGGCGCAATATGTCGCGCCGGTGGCCGACGCCGAGCGCAAAAATGGCGTCTCTCCCGGCCTGATCCTCGGGGCGACGCTCAACGTCGTCGACAACCGAGACGTCGTCGGCCAGCCCGTCGGCACCGGGTTCTCCGGTGGATACTTGATCGATGGCTCGGTCGATTACAACAACGACAAGCACGAGTGGCGCAATGCGCTCTTGATGAGCGCGGGCACGACGAGGACGCCCGCGGTGAGCGCCTGGATCAAGACCCGTGACACCGCCCGATTCGAGACGATTTACCTCTACCACGCCGCGCCCTGGATCGGCCCGTTCGGCCGGTTTGCCCTGGACACACAGATGTTCCCCGGCAGCGATCCGCAGGCCAAGGTCACCACGTACAACATCGCCCGGGCCGACGGCACGACCGAGACGCTCTCCGGCACGCGCCTCCACCTGAGTGACTGGTTCCAGCCGCTCACCCTCAAGCAGTCGCTCGGCGTCTTCGTGCAGCCCCTCGATCAGGAGCGGATCCACCTCGAAGGGCGGCTCGGCGCCGGCGCGCAGGAGGTCTTCGCCGACGGCGCGCTCGCGCTCGCGGACAAGGCGGAGACACCCGACTTCGTCGAGGTCAAGGAGCTGAAGAGCTTCCAGCAGCTCGGCGCCGAGGCGTTGATCGAGGCCAAGGGCCTCTTCCCGAAGGCCAAGATCAGCTACAAGGCCGGCGTCGGGGTGATGGTCCCGTTCGTGCGATCCGAGCAGGAGGCCGGCGACACGCGCGGCCCGTTCGAGCTGACCAACCTCGACATGATCGGCAACCTCTCGTTCAAGATCGTCGAGTGGGCGTCGCTCGATTACCAGCTCCGCGTCCTGCGCCAGCCACAGCTCGTCGACGCCTGGCAGGTCTCGAACAACCTGCTGCTCACGATGGGCCTCGCCCTCGGCACGAAGAAGCCCAAGGAGCCCGAGGTGCCCGTGTGCGCGCCCGCGCCCGAGACGACGGTGCCGCCGCCTCCCGCCGCGCCGCCTGGTGCGCCGCCCGCCGCGCCGCCTGGTGCGCCGCCCGCCGCCCCGCCTGTCGCGCCGGCTGGTACGCCGCCTGCCGCGCCGCCACCCGCACCTCCTGCGCCCGCGCCCGCACCTGCTGCGCCGCCCGCCGGCCAGCCCTGACCGACCGAGAGGAGCTGTCATGTCCACCCAACATCTGATTGCGCGCTTGCTCCCTGTCGCGGTCCTCGGCCTCTGCGGGCTCGGGCTCGCCGGCTGCGACAGCGGCTACACCACCCAGGAGGCCTATGCGCGTTGCGAGATCGAGCAGAAGAACTCGACCACCGTGACCGACGATTCGTTCAAGAGCTGCGTCGCTTGCTTCGAGCAGTGCGGCGACACGTGCGCGGCGCAGGGCAAGGTGCCGGAAGAGTACGCTTGCCCAGCCGAATAACCCGCACCACCCCTGCCGAGAAAACCCATTCCGAACCGCGACCGTCAGGGAGCGGACCCCATCCGCGCGCGCAAGCAAGCGGACGGGCGAGCGTGAGCGAGCCCCCGCGGCACGGGCAGGCTCGCTCACGCTCGCCGGGCCGCTCCCTCGCGGTCGCGGATAGGGTCCGCTTGCTGGCGCGCGCGGTGCGGAAGGCTTGGTGTGGTGTGGGAGGTTTGGGGGATGTGGACGGCGGCGAGCCCTCGAGGAGAGCTCTCAGCTCACCTTGGCGCCGGGCTTCTTCCCGGCGTCGGGGGTGAGCAGCGACAGGCCCTCGCCGTCGTCCGACGCGAGGAGCATCCCCTCCGAGACGAGGCCCTTGCCGAAGTCGCGCGGGGCGAGGTTCGTGAGCACCACCACGCGCTTGCCGATCATCGCCTCCGGCGTGTAGGCGAGGGCGATCCCCGCCACGATCCGCCGGGGCGCGGCCTCGCCCACCTCGACCCGCAGGTCGAGCAGCTTGTCCTTCTTCTTCACCCGCTCGGCCGAGATCACCTGCCCGACCCGCAGATCGAGCTTCGCGAAGTCGTCGTAGGCGATGGAGGGCTTCGTTGGAGCTGCAACGATCGCCTCGACCGGCGCGGCCGCGGCCTGGGCAGGCGCAGCCGCGGGGGCAGGTGCGGGCGTCTCCGCAGGCGCGGCGGCCTCGGCCGAGGACGGCGTGAACTGCTGGACGATCTCGGCCTCGCGCTCCTTCTCGAAGCGCGGGAAGAGCGGCGCGCCCTTCTGGAGGGCGCCGCCGGGCGCGCGCGAAGGCAGCGCGAAGGGCCACTGATCGCGGCCGACCTCGCCCGCGATCGGCGCGAGGCCGAGCTGCGCGCGCATCCCCGCGGCCACCCTGGGCATCACGGGCGCGATCATCAGGCTCACCGCTTCGAGCTCCTCCACGAGCGTCGCCACGATCGTCGCGAGGCGGGCCGGATCGTTCTTCTTGGCGGCCCAGGGGGCGGCCTTGTCGACGTAGTCGTTGGCCGCGGCGAGCACGCCCCAGATCGCGTCGAGCGCGCGCGTCGGCGAGAGCTCGTCGAGGGCCTTGGCCGCGGCGGCCGCGCCCTGCGCGTGGGCCTGGGCGAGCTTGTCTTCGAGCGGGCCGGGCGCGCCCTTCTCCGGCACCTTGTCGGCGAAGGGGAGCACGCGGTTCAGCAGGTTGCCGAGGGCGTTGCCGAGCTCGGACGAGTAGCGCTGGAGCACGTCCTGGATGCTGAAATCGCCGTCTTGCCCGAAGGAGATGGAGCGCATCAGGCAGTAGCGGATCACGTCGGCGCCGAGCTCGGGCGAGAGCGCCTCGGCGAGCGCCACGGGGCTAATCGTGTTGCGCAGCGACTTGCCCATCTTCTTGCCGTTGTAGGTCATGAAGCCATGGGCGAAGACCTGCGCCGGCAAGGGCTCGCCGGCCGCCATCAGGAAGGCGGGCCAGTAGATGGCGTGCTGGCGCAGGATGTCTTTCCCCACGAGGTGCACGGCGCTCGGCCAGAAGCGCGTGTTGTCTTCATGCGCAGTGAGCGAGGTCCAGTAGTTCGAGAGCGCGTCGAACCACACGAACATCACGTGCCTCGGATCCGACGGCACGGGGATGCCCCACTTGAGCGTCGCGCGGGAGACCGACAGATCTTGCAGGCCCCCCTGGACGAAGCTCTTGACCTCGTTGAGGCGGTTCTCCGGGCGGACGAAGCCGGGGTTCTTCTCGTAGAGGTCGAGCAATTTGTCGGCGTAGCGCGAGAGGCGGAAGAAGTAGCTCTCTTCCTTGACGGTCTCGACGGGCTTGCCGTGCTGGGGGCAGATGTTGCCCGGCTGCTGGAGGTCCTTCTCGGTGTAGTAGGCCTCGCAGCCCACGCAGTAGAGGCCCTCGTAGTGGCCGAGGTAGATGTCGCCGTTCTTCTCGATCCTCGTCCAGAGCTCCTGCACCTTGCGCTTGTGGCGCTCTTCCGTGGTGCGGATGAAATCGTCGAAGGCGCAGCCGAGCTTCGGCCAGGTGCTCCGGAACTGCTCGGCGATGCCGTCGGCGTAGGCCTGCTCGCTCATCCCCTTCTCGGCGGCGACGCGCTGGATCTTCAGCCCGTGCTCGTCCGTCCCCGTCAGGAAGCGCGTCTCGTGGCCGCGCAGGTGGTGGTAGCGCGAGAGCACGTCGGCGGCGATCGTGGTGTAGGCGCTGCCGAGGTGGGGGACGTCGTTGATGTAGTAGATCGGGGTGGTGACGTAGAAGCGGCTCGCCATGGCGAGCGGCTTCTAGCACGCGCGCTCGCACGGGTGGACCCCGGCGCGCGCCCTGTGGCAAGCTCCGCCGCGACGCCGGGCCGGATCCCGGCCAAAACGCAGGAGTTTTCCCATGGGTTTGCTCGATGGAAAAGTCGCGGTCGTGACCGGCGCCGGCGGCGGGATCGGCCGCGCCGAGGCCCTGCTCTTCGCCCGCGAGGGCGCCAAGGTGGTCGTCAACGATCTCGGCGGCGCGCGCGACGGGACGGGATCGAGCGACTCCATGGCCAGCAAGGTCGTGGCCGAGATCGAGGCCGCGGGCGGCCAGGCGATCGCGAGCTTCGACAGCGTGGCCACGCCCGAGGGCGCGCAGAAGATCATCGGCGCCGCGGTGAGCGCCTTCGGCCGGATCGACGTGCTCGTGAACAACGCCGGCATCCTCCGCGACAAATCGTTGCTCAAGATGGACGAGGCGATGTGGGATGTCGTCGTCGACGTCCACATGAAGGGGACGTTCCTCTGCACCCAGGCCGCCGCCAAGCAGATGGTGGCGCAGGGCGGGGGCGGGCGCATCGTCAACACCACGAGCGTCTCGGGGATGATGGGCAACTTCGGCCAGTCGAACTACGCCGCGGCCAAGGCCGGCATCTACGGCTTCACGCGCACCGCCGCGATCGAGCTCCAGAAGCACCGGATCACGGTCAACGCGCTCGCGCCGATCGCCAAGACGCGCCTCACCGAGGACCTGCCGATGTTCCAGACGGTGACCGACTCGCTCACCCCCGATCACATCGCGCCGGGCGCGCTCTTCCTCGGCTCGGATCTGTGCGGCGACAAGACGGGCCAGGTGCTCGCGGTGGCCGGCGCGCAGATGTACATTTACAAAGTCGTGCAGAGCGCCGGGAAATTCAAGGACGAGAACGGCGTCTGGACGGCGCAGGAGATCGCCGAACACTGGGACGCGATCGCCAAGGTTTGACGGTTCGGGCCGCCGTTCTTCGGAGGACATTCGAAGGGGCGGCCCTTTCCCGGGCAAGAGGCTGGTGCTAGCTTCGAAGAGCCCGCGGGCGCCCGGTCGTCGGGCCAACCCCGGCGCCGCCGCCCGAGCCGATGTCCCGCGAAGCCAACATCCCGCTCATCCTGTGGGTCTTCACGGCGGCCCTCTTCCATCTCGTCGGGAGCCAGGGCGCGAACGAAGCGGCCCAGGTCGCGCAAGATCGCGCGCAGCTCCGCGCGCTGACGCAGGGCGTCCGGCGGCAGCTCCACCCCGCCGACACGACCGTCGAGCTGCTCAGCGACGAGGCGGTGCCGACACCGTCGCCCGACCAGCCCCCGCCCGACCTCAAGGACGACGACAAGACCGACGACAAGGTCGAGGACGTGCCGCCCGACAAGCAGGCGCTCGTCGTCCCGCCTCCGCCGAAGCCGCCTCCGCCGCCCAAGGTTGAGGAGAAGAAGCCCGAGGAGAAGAAGCCCGAAGAGAAGAAGCCCGAGGAGAAGCTGGCGGTGCCCGTGCCGCCGCCTCCGCCGGTGCCGCTCGCGCCCCTGCCTCCGCCCGATCACCGCCTCGCCATCAAGCAGAACGTCGCCAAGGACCAGCCGGACAACCCGAACGCCGCCCGCATCGCCGACGAAGCGAACCACGTCGACGAGGAGACGATGGCGCGGATCCGATCGAAAGATCAGGACGATCCGAACCCGTCGGCGGGCAAGCCCTTCAAGGCCGGGCCGAAGGACGACAAGGGCAACGACGATCACGACAAGGTCGCCGACAGCGAGGACAAGAAGGGCAACCCGGATCACGCGCCCGGCGAGAACAAACCGGACAGCACGACGGTGAAGCGGAACAACCCCGCGCCGCTCTCCCCGCCGAAGATGGCGACCAACGGGCCTCCTCCCGCCGGTGGCCGCCCCGGGCCGAAGATGGGCGGCCCGATGCCGGCGCCCGCCGCGCCTCCGCCTTCCCCCGGCGGCGCAGGGCCCGCGGCGCCCGAGGTGATCGCCGGCGTCAACGGTGGTTACACCCTGGATCCAGCGAACCCCGGTGGTGACGGCAAGAGCCGCCGCGCCGGGAAGAAGCGCGCCGCCCAGGCGGGCACGGCCTTCGTCAACCCGGTGCACCCGAGCGAGGTCGGCTACAACCGCGGCGGCGGGCTGAACCTGTCGCAGCAGGTGTTCGAGAACGTGGTCGGCCCCGACAAGCTCAAGGCCGAGCGCGCGGCCGACGGCGCGGCCCGGCGCAGCGCCCACCGCGGCAACATGGAGGGCAACAAGTTCGACCGCTGGCGCGCGGCGATCGAGAACTACGACCCCTCCGTCAAGCCCGGCAACCAGACGGCCCTCAACGCCGCGCGCGTGCCCTTCGCGAGCTACATCAACGCGATCCACAACCGCATCCACCCCATCTTCGCCGAAGAGTTCCTCGCGTCGCTCGACGCGATGCCGAAGGGGACGGCGATGGCGGCGGCCAACCTGGTGACGCACGTGGAGATCGTGCTGAGCAAGGATCAGGGGCGGGTGGTGCGCCTCGGCGTGACGAAGGCGAGCGGCGTGACGGCCTTCGACGTGGTGGCCCTCGACGCGGTGAACCGCGCCCAGCCCTTCGGCAAAGCGCCGGATACCATCGTCTCGCCGGACGGGAACGTGTACCTGCACTGGGAGTTCCACCGCGATCCGTTCGATGCCTGCAGCACGCGCAACGCGAGCCCCTTCCTGCTCGCCTCCGCGCCCCCCGGCCCGCCCGCGAAGCCCGCGCCGCCGCGCAGGCCGGCGCTCGGCGCCCCGCGCGACGAGAGCCCGGTGCCCGGCCCGCTGCTGCCTTTGCGCGGGCAGTGAGAGGGCAGCTCGGCGGCGCTACATTCCCCGTGCGGTCGGCGCGCGATTGGGTATTTCGTGGTCGCGCGCCCTGAACTAGGGTGCCGCGCCATGAGCACCCCCGTCGTCGATCTCGCCGCAAAGACCGTCACCCTCGACAGCATCACCTTCAGGATGGGCCGCCTGACCGAGGACGAGTTCACCGTCCACGTCGACGGCACCCAGGTCGGTCGCGCCGTCTTCTCCTTCGGCGCGGCCAACGCCGTCGTCGAGAGCCCCACGGTGACCGAAGACACCCTCTGGGCCGTCGCCGACGCCTGGTTCACCCAGCTCAACGCCGGCGCAGAATAACTGCGCCTCGCGCCGATGGATCAGGGCTGCGCCGGATCGGAGACGATGTTCTCTCCGAGCGACGCAGCCTCTCCCGTCTCCAGGTAGGTGATCAGCCGCTGCCGGCTGCTCGCGTCCTTGATGCCGTTGAACTGCATCGTCGTCCCGGGCACGACGGCGCGCGGGTCTTCGAGGAACTTGTCGAGCCGGTCCTTGGTCCACACGCCGCCAAAGGCCTTGAGGGCGGGGGAGTACTGGTAATCGTTCGAGGACGCGACGGGCTTGTTGACGATCTTGAAGAGATCGGGGCCGAAGCGGTGGCCATGGCCGTTGTACTGGATATGACAGCCGAGGCAGCCGCCGAAGATGGACTCGCCGCTCTGCTCGGTGTCGGCGGTGGGCACGAGCACGTTGAAAGACCCGGTGTCGGTCCAGAAGAGGATCTCCCCGTGACGGCCCTTGATCACGTCGCGGATCCGGTCGCCGATGCCGATGCGCTCGATCGAGACGACGCGGCTGTCGCGCACGCGGGCCCGGTGAAAGGCGCGGTCCTTGAGCGAGGCGATGAGCAGATCGCCCTTCCAGAGCGGGTAGAGCGGGGAGTCCACCACGATGACGTTGGAGATGCCGATCGAGGGGACGAAGGCGTAATAGGGCTGGGTGAACTCGTCCCCATCGTGGCTCCCCGGCGTCCGGGCCGTGGGCCAGGCGCGCGCGCCGTACTCGGTGCCATAGGTGGCGAGGGGCCAGCCGTAGTTGCCACCGCGCTTGACGAGGTTCAGCTCGTCGCCGCCCTGCGGGCCGTGCTCCGTCTCCCAGATGACGCCGTTCGGGTTGACCGAGAGGCCCTGAGGGTTCCGGTGCCCGAGGGAGAAGAGCTGATGGCTCATGTCGGCGAGGTTGATCGAGATGATCTTGCCGAAATCGTTCTTCGGGTCCTGCGCGGCCGACATCACCGCGTTGAGCCCGTCGAGCGAGTGATCGCCGATGGTGACGAGCAGCTCGGAATCGCTGAGGAGCGCCATGCGCCCGCCGCCCTCGCGGCCCTCGAAGAAGGGTGGGCGATCGGCCGTCTCGATCGAGATGCAGGGGGTGGTCTCGAAGATGGTCTTCCACGCCATGCCGGGCTTGCCGGCGAGCACGTCGGCCTTCGGGCCCTCGATCATCGAGACGCGCACGGTGAAGCACTTTCCCGGGACGTTCCAGAAATGGTGACTCACGAAGAGGCGCATTTTGTCGCCGAGCTCCTGGGGCACCATCCCGGTCATCCGGAAGTACATCGGGCTGACCTTCTTGCCGATGGCGGCGAGGAAGTCAGGCTTGTTCATCGGCGCCTTGTAGCCATACGGCGTGAAGCGATACCCGTGATCGGCGGGGTTCTCCGTCACCACGTACATGTCGCCGTCGCCGGTGCCGAGGAGGTAGTCGTTGCCGAACCAGGCGAGCCCGCCGCCCGGGGATTCGAGCTTCTTGAGCTGCTCGCGGTAGCTCGTCATCGTGAGCTCGTAGAGCACCGAGCTGCGGTGGGCGATCTTCACGTGGGGCTTCGCGGGGCCGGTCGAGGCCGGCGCGGGCACGGGCGCGCCGCCCGGCTTGGGCGGCGCGGGCGTCACCTCTTTGCGCGGCGCGGGCGCGGCGTCGCGGTAGTGGACCTGCAGGCCGACGCCCGCGAGGGCGAGGAGGCCCACCGCGGCGGCGCGCGCGTTGAAGGACGAGCGGAGCAGGAACGTGACGCCGAGGAGCAGCGCGCCGAGGACGATCTCGCCGAAGAGCAGCTTGCGGGAGAAGGTCGTCGACGTCGTGTACGCGAGCATCAGGTACACGAGCGCCGGCACGTAGCCGATGCCCACCGCCGCGAGCCCGTCGAGGGCGGTGAGCGCGCGCCCCTGCCGCTGCACGATCACGAGGAACCCTGCGCCGAGCAGGTAGCCGGCGCCGAAGGCGTAGATCGCGTTCTGCTCCGGGAGCTTCCAGAGGGCCGTCGAGAAGAGCGCGCTCGGGAGCGTCAGGAGGGCGACGACGCTGAGCGCCTGCAGCAGGGCGAGGGGGCCGGGCTTCTCTGCGCGGCGGCCTACCGGTTCATTTTCCATTGGAATTCGCGATACTTCTGCAAATGGGAGGCGGGTGTCAACCACCTGCCGCTCTATGGTTCTCCCGCTGCGGCTCATTTCTGGCCGTGATCGTCTTGGGGGCCATGAACGCCTGGATTTCACGGGGAATCGGCGACGGCGACGGCAACGGCAACGGCGACGGCGAGCAACGACGGCGGCGGATGGGGCGTGGTGACCGGGCCCCATTCGGGGGCGCGAGCTGGTAGGATGCGCGCCATGGCGAAGGAGCAGAACGCTGTCCGGATCACGGTCGCGCGGATCGAGGAGACGCTCGCCGGGTCGCCGGCCTTCACCCGCGTCGAGCCGCGCTTCTACCTCGTCCGCCAGGGCTCGGCCTACGTGTACATCCACGTCCTGCCGTGGGAGCCCGACCGCGCGCTCGTGCGGCTCGTCGCCCAGCTCGCCCGCGGCGTGGACATGACGCCCGACCTCGCGATCAAGCTGCTCCGCTTCAACGCGCGCATCCGCTTCGGGGCCTTCGGCTACGTGGCGCAGGGCGCGTGCGTGGTGCTCGTGCACACGCTTCTCGGGGGCGAGACGCTCGACGCCGAGGAGATCAACGCGGCCGTGCGCGATCTCTCGGTGCTCGCCGACGAGTTCGACGATCGGATCGTGGAGGAGGTGGGCGGCCAGCGGATGCAAGACCTGATCGACGCCTCGGCCACCGAGGCGCTCTTCGCCGAGCTCGAGCTGCCCGTCGATCCGCGGGAGGTGAGCGGACACCGTGCGGAGGCGCCCGCCGCCTCGCCCTCGCGGGGGCGGGCCCGCGAGTGAGCGGGTCGTCGTCCGGAGACGCGGCGCCGCGCGACGGCGCCGACGCGATGGGCTTCGGGGTCTCCGCCCTCGCGCTGCTCTCGCCCATCGCCCTGCTCGCGTGGCTCGCCGTCCTGTTCGGGCGCGCGCTCGGCCCCTCGATCGCCGGCACCTGGGTGGGCGCCGATCGGGCGATCTTCCTCGTCCAGTACACGGGCAGCCTGGCCTCGCAGCTCTGCGGGATGGCGGCGATCGTCCTCTGCCTCGCCGAGCTCCTGATGATCAAGAACAGCCGGCTCTCGATGCCCGCGCGCGTCGCGGCGATGATCGCGGGCGGCGCGGTGATCCTCGGGTGCTTCTTCGCCTCCTCGCGCGCGGAAGGGCTCGCGCTCCCGGCCCGCGCGGTGGTGGGTGTGAGCGCGTCGATCGCGGCGCTCATCGGCGCGTGGAGCGCGCTGCGCGCCCCGCTCTCGCGCGCGCCGGGCCTCGTCGTGGGGCTCACCGCGGTCGCCTCGCTCCTCCGCATGGGCGGCGCGCTCGCGGCGTACATCGCGGCCGATCCTCGTCACGGGGGCCTCGCGTCGACGGCGCGCGGGCTCGGCACCGTGGCCGCGCTGATCGGCGCGCTCGCGCTCCTCGTGGCGCTCGGGTGGCTGGCCTCCCGCGCGCGCGGCGGGCAGAGCCCGCTCACCCTCGCCGCGCTGATCGGCGCGCTCGTGCTCGCGCGGGAGGGCGTGCGATCGCTCCGCGACGAGGCCGCGCCCGCGACGGTGCTCGCCGGCCGCGCGCTCGATCACCTCGTCCCGAAGCCGGTGTCGTCGCTCCCCGCGTCGATCCAGCTCTTCATCGCCGCGCTCGCCGTGCTGCTCGCGCTCGCCGCGCTCGTCCCGCAGCGCGTGCCCCTCCGCGAGGGCGCGGATCCGAGCGCGCCGCGCGCGCGTCTCCCCACCTACCTGGGCGCAACAATTGCGCTCGCGCTTCTCGTCCGGGACACACCCGAGATGCCGCTCGGCGGCGTGCTGCTCGTGGTGGCGGGCCTCGGCGCGGCGCTCGGCGCAGAGGACGATCGCGGTCTGTGGGCCGCGATCGGCGGCGGCCCCGGGCATCACGCAGGGGACACCGAACGCCGCGCCTGAAAACCATCCGAGCCTCACGATGCGTCAGGTTGACGCAGCGGCCACGGTTCACTATGCCTCGCCCCGAAACGCGCGTCAGACGCAGACGAGCGTGCTCCCGGCGGGCCCATGAACGAGCCGATCGCGGCTCCGCAGCACCGAGCGGATCCGACCCCGAGCACCTCGATTCGAATGTAGAAAGCTCGCCCCCTCGGGACGGGCAGGGAAGCCGGGAAACCCGTAGCCGGCACGGAGGTCCTCTCATGCATCGTCGTGATCTCGCTTCGCTCGCCGCCCTCGCCACCCTCGCCCTCACCGTCGGCGTCGGCTGCCCCGAAGACAAGCCGGCCGGCACCACCGGCGGCGCGAAGCCCGCGCAGACGGCCAAGCCCACCGCCGCCGTGACGGCGACCGCCACCTCCACCGGCGCCGCCGCCCCTGGCAAGGAGGGCCCCATGGGCACCGCCAGCATCAAGGGCGCGGTGAACTTCACCGGCAAGGCGCCCGAGATGAAGGTGCCGAAGAAGCGCAAGGACGCCGACTTCTGCAAGACGAAGGAGGTCAAGTACAACGCCGTCGTCGTCAATAACGGCAAGCTCGCCGAGACGCTCGTTCGCCTCACGAACGACAGCGTGAAGGGCGAGTACAAGGCCCCCGACAAGCACGCCGAGATCGATCAGGTCGACTGCATGTACGCGCCCCGCATCCAGGGCGTCGTCGCCGGCCAGGAGATCGACATCAAGAACGCGGACGGCACGCTCCACAACGTCCACACGTTCAAGGGCAACGAGACCTGGTTCAACCAGGCGCAGCCCAAGGGCTCGGTCGCGATCTCGAAGGAGCTCGAGGACACCAAGCTCATCAAGTTCGTCTGCGACGTGCACCCCTGGATGCGCGGCTTCGTGGTCGTCTCCTCGCACCCGTTCTTCGCGGTGAGCGGCGCGGACGGCACCTTCGCGATCGAGAAGGTCCCCGCCGGCAAGTACACCATCGAGGCGTGGCACCCGCACTACGGCCAGAAGACGGCCCAGATCGAGGTCGCCGATGGCAAGGCCGTCGAGCAGAACTTCACCTACGACGGCACCGAGCAGGAGCCGATCGAGAACAAGGACGAGCTGAAGGATCTGTTCTGATCCTCCAGGGTCGCGGGGAGCTCCGACGAGCGGGCTCTCCTCTCCGCTGTTCCACCGTCGCGGAGCTCCTCGCCCCTTGCTCTTCCGCGTAGGTTCCACTAAGGGCTGGAGGGCGCGCGCTGCTCGCTCCCGGAGCGCAGCTTGCCTCGCCCTTCACGCCTCATGCCTCACCTCTGCCCCGCTCCGGTGACCTCGTGATCGTCCCTGCCGAGGCCACGGGAGACAACGATCTCGCCCCGGCGAGCGATCCCGCGCCCTCCGAGGCCGATCGCGCCCGGCCGCCTTCGACGATCGTCGATCTCATCAGCCTGACCAAGCCGCGCATCACGGTGATGGTGCTGATCACGATGATCGGCGGCGCGTTCCTCGCGAGCAAGGCGGGCCATGCGCCCCGGCTCTCGGGGCTGTCGCTGCTCTTCGGCGTGCTGGGCACGGCCCTCGTGGTCTCCGGGGCCAACACGCTCAACATGTACCTGGAGCGCGACACCGATCGGCTGATGGAGCGGACGAAGAACCGCCCGCTGCCGACGGGCCGCATGGCGCCGTCCCTGGCGCTGCGCTTCGGCTTGCTGCTCGCCGCCGTGTCGATCCCGATGCTCACCTTCGGCGTGAACGCGCTCACGGGGTTGCTCGCGGCCGTCTCGCTCGTGAGCTACGTGCTGCTCTACACGCCGCTCAAGCGCCGGACGACGATCTCGCTGCTCATCGGCGCCGTGCCCGGCGCGATGCCCCCGCTGATGGGCTGGACGGCGGTGACGGGTCGGATCGAGCTGCCCGGGCTGCTCCTGTTCGGGGTGATGTTCCTCTGGCAGATCCCGCATTTCCTCGCGATCGCCACCTTCCGCCGCGACGACTACCGGCGCGCGGGCCTGAAGATCCTCCCCGTCGAGCGGGGCGATCGGGTGACGCGCCACCACATCGTCGGCTACCTCGTCGCGCTCCTCCTGGTCACGCTGCTGCTCGTGCCGATGGGCGTGGGCGGCACGCTCTACCTCGTCGCGTCGATCGTGCTCGGCGCGGGCTTCTTCGCGGTGGGCGCGTGGGGCCTGCGCGAGGGCACGGGCGCGCGCTGGGCCCGGGGGCTCTTCGCCACGTCGATCGTGTACCTCGTGCTGCTCCTGTCCGCGCTGATGGTGAGCGTCTGACCGAGCGCGGGCCCTCGATCGATCTCCGCCCGCGCTGGGTGTGGATCCTCTTCGCGGCCCTCTCTCTGGCCATCCCGATCGGCGGGTTGATCCTCGAGCGCTGCCGCTGATCGCGCCTGATCGCGACTGCGGCCGGCGCCAGCACGCCCTTTCCCGTGCGCCTCGCCGGGGCTAGCATGCGCTCTATGTCCGAGAGCACCGACACCTGCGCCCACTGCGGCGCGCCTCGAACCCCCGGCTACGCGGCCTGCAAGTTCTGCAACACCGTCTTCCCCCGCGCCGCGCAGACCTCGACGCAGGACGCCGGCGTCCCTTGCCCGCAGTGCAAGACCCTCAACGAGTGGAACGCCCAGCGCTGCGTCAAGTGCCAGGCCTGGGTCGTCGTGCAGTGTGTCTTCTGCCACAACCTCTCGCCCAACCACGTGCCCGCTTGTTTGAGCTGCAAAGAACCGTTCGCCGGTGCGCCGGAGCGGCTCGCCGCCCGGCAGGCGCAGATCGACAGCCAGCAGCGGATGCAGATGGTGAGCAGCGTCGGCGGCGTCGCCGCGTCGTTCCTCGGCGCGGTGGCCGGGGCGGCGCTCAGCAGCGATCATCACCACCATGGCTCTTCGGACTACGGCTACCGCCGGCGCGACGAGAGCAGCTCGGGCGGCGGGCTGATGGACTCGTTCTTCAGCAGCAACGACAGCGCGTCGTCGAGCTCGTCGAGCGACGGGGGCTCGGGGGGCGGGCTCCTGGACTCGCTCTTCAGCAGCAACGACAGCTCGTCGTCGAGCTCGTCGAGCTCCGACGATGGAGGCTCGGGCGGCGGCTTGATGGACTCGTTGATGGGCAGCGGCAACAGCGACGATTGACCGGCTCGCCGGCGGCGCTCAGCGGAGCGCGCGGGCCATGCGCTTGACGGCCTCGCGCAGCTCGCGCTCGCCGAGGGTGGCGAAGCCGAGGCGCACGAAGGGGTGCCGGCGGCCGTCGAAGGCGAAGCGCTTGCCCGTCGCGAAGGCCACCCCCTCGGCGAGCCCCCGCTCGGCCCACGCGTCCACGTCGATCGACGGCGCGACCCTGGCCCAGAGCGCCATCCCGCCCACGGGCACGTGGAACGAGAGCGCCTCGCCGAGCTCGCGGCCGAGGGCCTCCGCGAGCGCGTCGCGCCGGGTGTGGTACGCGCGGCGGGCGCGCCGGGCGTGGCGCTGCACCTCGCCGTCCTCGAGCAGCTCGGCGACGGCGCGCTCCACCGTGAGATCGCCCTGTCGATCGACGTACGTGCGGATCGCGGCGAGGTGCTCGACGAGCGGCGGGGGCGCGACCACGAAGCCGATCCGCAGGCCTGGCGCGAGGATCTTCGAGAGCGTGCCGAGGTAGACGACCACGCCGTGCGGATCGGCGCTGGCGAGGGGCAGCACCGGCCGGCCCTCGTAGTGGAACTCGTGATCGTAGTCGTCCTCGAGGATCGCCAGGCGGTGCGCCCTCGCGAGATCGAGCAGCGCGAGCCTCCGGCCCGCGGAGAGCACGGCGGTGGACGGGTACTGGTGGTGGGGCGTCACGTACACGGCGCGCACCTTCTCGCGCGCGAGCAGCGCGTCGAGCGCGCTCACCGCGAGCCCCTGCTCGTCGACCGGGAGCGGGACGAGGCGCGCGCCCGCGCGGGTGAAGGCCTCCCACGCGGGCCGGTAGCCGAAGGCCTCGACCGCGACGACATCGCCCGGCGAGAAGAGCGCGCGGGCCACGAGATCGAGCGCCATCTGGCTCCCGCGGGTGACGAGCACATGCCCGGCCGAGGCGGCGAGGCCGCGCACCGAGGAGAGCATGGAGGCGAGCGCCTCGCGCAGGCGCGGGTGGCCGTGCGGCTCGCCGTAGTCGAGGCTCTGCGGGCCGCGACGGCCGTCGGCGCGCCCCTTCGCCTCGCTGCTGAGCGCGCGCCGGTAGGCCCGCGCGAGCGCCGTCACGGGCACGAGGCCGAGGTCGGGGATGCCGCCGGAGAGGACGAGCGTGCCCTTCGGGAAGCGGGCGAGTGGGTAGGGCGCGGGGCCGGGGCCGAGATCGAAGCCGAGGCGCGACGGCACCTCGCTGCGCGTCCCGGCGCGGGCCGAGAACCTCCGCGCCGGCCGATCGGGCAGGGACGAGGAGACGCGCGTGCCCTGCGCGGGGACCGTCTCGATCCACCCCTCGGCGCCGAGCTCGCGGTACGCGGCGAGGACGGTGTTGCGGTGGACCGAGAGCGAGCCGGCGAGGGCCCGGCTGCCCGGCAGGAGCGCCCCCGGCCGGAGGCGGCCGCGCCGGATGTCGTCCGCGAGGGCGTGGGCGATTTGCAGGAAGATCGGCTGCTCTTTGCCATCGTCGAGGTCGACGGCGAGCTCCCAGGGGCGCATGGATCTGGTCTAGCAGAATTATCGAATCCGGTCCTTTTTCGTGGACCAGCGATCCGCCATCCTGTTCCGCATGCGCAAGGAGATCTTCCGGATGGATCGGGCCGACGCGGTGAGCTTCCTCGAGCGGGCGGGCATCGTGCACCTCGCCTCGACGACGGCCGAGGGCCGGCCGATCCTCAAGACCGTCAACGGCGTCGTGCACGGCGGCGCCCTCTGCTTCCACGGGGCCCCCGCAGGCGAGAAGATCGCGTCCATCGGCCGCGAGGCCGTGGTCAGCGCCGAGGAGGTGGTGGCCGCGATCCCGAGCTACTTCCTCGATCCCGAGCGGGCATGCCCCGCGACCACGCTCTACCGCAGCGTGCAGGCCCATGGCCGCGTCGAGGCGGTGGACGACGCCGCGGAGAAGGCCGCGGTGCTCGGCGCGCTGATGCGCCGCTACCAGCCCGAGGGAGGCCACGCGCCGCTCGACGCCGAGAGCCCGCTCTACAAGAAGGCCATCCTTGGCATCCTCGTGCTCAAGGTGTCGCTCGAGGTGCTCGACGGGAAGGCCAAGCTCGCCCAGAACCGGACGCCCGAGGAGCGCGCGCGGCTGATGGAGAAGCTCTGGGAGCGCGGCGCGCCGGGCGACGCCGAGGCCATCGAGAAGATCTGCGCGTACAACCCGGGGACGCCGCTCCCGGCTTTTTTGCGCGGCCCCTCGGGCCTCTCCCTGACGGTCGCGCCCACCGAGGCGGACACGGCCGCGGCGGCGGAGATGCTCGTCGACGCCTACTGGAACGGCGGTTTTTCGCGCGAGGACATCGCGCGGGCGCACCTCGGATCGCCGGCCTGGGTGGGGGCGCGTGACGCGACGGGCGCGCTCGTGGCGACGGCGCGGGCGATCAGCGATCAGCAGAAGCGCGCGTGGATCTACGACGTGATGGTGAGCCCGTCCCTGCGCGGGCAGGGGGTGGGCGAGGCGATGGTGAGGCTCCTGCTCGATCACCCGGCGCTGCGCCGGACGCGGCGGATCTACCTGGGGACGCGGGACGCCCAGACGTTCTATGCGCGGATGGGCTTCCTCGACCGGAAGGTGGCCGAGGTGCGGCCCTTCCCGACGACGGAGATGGTGCTGCTCCGCGAGCGCTGAAGAGATCGATTGACCCTGGAAAAACGAGCCGCGCGAGACGCCCGGCGAAGGTTCCGCAACGTGCCCGAGCATGGCCTCGGCACGCCGCGCGGATCGTCACGAAGCGGTCGCCGTCGCCGATTGCGCGCGCGGAGGCGCGCTGCTACCACGCTCACGTTGACCGGCGCCCTCCGGTCCATCGGGGCTTCGTATGATCTCGACGCGGTTCTTCGTTCTCGCAACGCTGGGGGTCATCCAGGTCTCGGCCTGCGCGCAAGGCGCCGTCCTCGGCGAAGGCGCGGGAGGAGCCGGCGCCACCTCGACCACCACCGGATCGACGACGAGCTCGAGCGCCACGGGATCGGGCGGAGAGAGCACCACGGGGTCGGGCGGCACGACGGGGTCGACGACCTCGGGCGGGTGCACCGGCTTCCAGTGCGGCGGAGGCGAGTGCGTCGCCTCGTCGGCGAAATGCGATGGCGTGGCGCAGTGCCCCGACCAGTCGGACGAGATCGGCTGCGGCTGCGGCGCCGGCAAATTCCAGTGTGACAGCGGCGAGTGCATCGCCTCGGCGTCGACCTGCGACGGCGTCGCCAACTGCTCCGACGGCTCGGACGAGGCCCCGGTCAACGCCGCCTGCGGCTGCCCGCCCGGCAAGTTCCAGTGCAACAACGGCAAGTGCATCGCGGCCTCCTCGGAGTGCAACGGCGTCCCCAACTGCGCCGACGGCTCGGACGAGGCGCCGATCGATCCGAGCTGCTCCGCCGGCTGCGCGCCCGGAGAGTTCCAGTGCGGGAGCGGCGAGTGCATCCAGGGCGCGTGGGAGTGCGACACGATCGTCGACTGCGCCGACGGCTCCGACGAGGCCCCCGTGAACCCGAGCTGCAGCGCCGGCTGCCCGGCGGGCGATTTCCAGTGCGGGAGCGGCGAGTGCATCCAGGCCGACTGGGAGTGCGACATGATCGTCGACTGCGCCGACGGCTCGGACGAAGCCCCGGCGGACCCGAACTGCGGCGGCACGAGCAGCATCTGCGACACCGGCTGGACGACGAGCGATCAGGTGTGTGACGACTGCCTCACCAACGCCTGCTGCGCCGCGTTCGAGGCATGCTCGATGGACGCGGCCTGCACGGACTGCGCGCTCAACGGCGTCGGCGTCGACTGCGCCAACGACCCGCTGCTCCAGGGAGCGCTCAACTGCGCCCACGCGAGCTGCCCGGCCGAGTGCCCTCAGCTCTGAGCGCCAGGGGTCCTCGACGGTGAGGGCGTTCGCCGGATCGACAATGGAAGGGTGACCCCCCCTTCGCGTGCGCAGGCGATCAGCCCGGCACGAGGTAGCAGAGCGACAGGGCGGGGCGATCGTCGACATGCTCCTTGCTGCGGATCAGCGTGGTGCCGTCGGCCGTGACCACGATGCCGTTGAAGAAGTCGCTGATCGGCAGCGGCGAGGCCGCGGAGAGCGCGTCGAAGGCCACGGAGAAGTGTCCGTAGAACTTGGGCGCGGGCGCGCTCGTGCCCGAGCCGAGCAGGGCGCCCAGGGTCGGCGCGCCGGTGTTCGCCCAGGTGGCCGTCGCCTCGGCCCACGCCGCGCTCGACGTGGACACCGTGAGGTTCTTGATCGCCGAGACCATCAGCTTCTCGGTCAAGGTCAGCGTGCCCGAGACGACCATCGCGTTCGGGGGGATCGCCCCGAGGTTGAAGTGGAAGAGCGCGCGCCGCGTGCCGCCGGTGTAGACCGGATCGGCCGCGCCGTGGGTCGACGCGGGGCTCTGGCTGTCCACGTAGGTGTCGGCGTCGATCACGACCTTCTTGCAGGCCACGTCGCACGCGTCGCCCGCGCCGTCGCCGTCGCTGTCGATCTGCGAGGGGTTCGAGACGCCGGGGCAGTTGTCCACCGGATCGCAGGCCCCGTCCTTGTCCATGTCGAGACAGTTGTCGCAGGCGTCGCCGATGCCGTCGCCGTCCGCGTCGGCCTGGTTCGCGTTGGCCACGCCGACACAGTTGTCCACGCTGTCGCACACCGTGTCGTGATCGACGTCGATGCATGCGTCGCAGGCGTCGCCGATGCCGTCGCCGTCCGCGTCGAGCTGATTGGCGTTCGCCGTGTTGGGGCAGTTGTCGACGGGCCCGCAGACGCCGTCGTGATCGACGTCGATGCACGCGTCGCAGGCGTCGCCGATGCCGTCGCCGTCCGCGTCCGCCTGGTTGGCGTTGGCCAGGTTCGGGCAGTTGTCGACCGGTCCGCAGATGCCGTCGTGGTCCACGTCGACGCATGCGTCGCAGGCGTCGCCGATGCCGTCGCCGTCCGCGTCGACCTGGCTCGCGTTCGAGGTGTTCTGGCAGTTGTCGCAGACGTTGCCCACGCCGTCGCTGTCGGCGTCGGCCTGGTTCGCGTTGGAGACGTTCACGCAGTTGTCGCAGGCGTTGCCCTTGCCGTCGCCGTCGCTGTCGGTCTGTGTCGCGTTGGAGGCGCTCGGGCAGTTGTCGCAGACATCGCCTTTGCCGTCGCCGTCCGCGTCGGCCTGGTTGGCGTTGGCGATCGTCGGGCAGTTGTCGGTGTCGTCGGCGATGCCGTCGTTGTCCATGTCGACGATGCCGGCCTGATCCGAGGCGGTGATCGAGAGGTTGTCGAAGGTGCCGTAGCCGCTCTGCACCAGATCGAAGACGACGGTGATGTTGTCGTTGGTGGAGAGGTGGGCGTCGAGCGCGGCGACCTGGTAGGTCCAGTTGAAGGTCCACTGGTTCGCGGCGGCCACGCCGGTCAGCGTCTGGGTGGAGAGCACCGGGGCGTTCCAGTTGAAGGCGCCGCTCGGGGTGTCGAGGAGCGAGACCTTCATCTTCGGCACGGCCACGCCGAAGGGCCCGCCGCAGCCTTGCACGTCGATCGAGGAGAGGTCGAAGCCGACGTTGATGATGTTGTGCCCCTGCTTGCTGAAGTGCAGGGCGAGCTTGTCGTCCTGCACGCTCGTGAGCATGCCGATCGAGTAGTTGCCGCCCTTGCCCGAGGGGTCGCTGTACTTGCCCGAGGGATCGTGGATCGTCACGCCCTCGACCGTGAACTGCTGGTCGTAGGTGAACCCGGCCTTGCCGTAGAGGAAGTTGATCCCGCGCGAGTCGAGGGAGTTGCCGCAGTTGACCTGCATCGCCACGTTCGGCGTCTCGAAGTTGTTCGAGTAGAGGACGACCGTCGAGGCCTGAGCCGTCTCGTTCACCACGTCGCTCGCGGCGGGCGCGTACGGGTCGTCGGCGCTGCAGCCCGCGAGCATCGCGGCGGCGCCGCTCGTGGCCATCCAGGAGAGGAGCCGGCGGAGGTTCCGGTGAGAGGTCGAGCGCTGGGCCGGGAGGGACATCGGGCAACCTTTCGTGCGGCGGAGGAGCAAGAGAGCCAGCGAGGGCCTCCCGGGCTCGATCGAGCGCAGGATGGACCTCGGATGATCCTTTCACCGTCGCACGGTTTTCTTGCGGATTGCAATCCCCGCGCGGAAGGTCACCCGGATTTTCCGCGGATTTGTGGGGCGAATTGCCGGATCGCCGGACGGCTCGCAGCTCGCGCCTCGCGCCTAGGCCTTCTTCGCGAAGTCCTTCATGAAGGAGACGAGGGCCTCGACGGAGGCGAGGGGGACGGCGTTGTAGAGCGAGGCGCGGATGCCGCCGGTCGAGCGGTGGCCGGCGAGGCCGACCATGCCGGCCTTGGTCGCCTCGGAGACGAAGCGCTTCTCGAGGTCTTCGGTCGGGAGGCGGAAGACGACGTTCATCGTCGAGCGGCTCGCCTTCTCGACGGGGGCGCGGAAGAAGTCGGCGTTCTCGTCGATGGCGGCGTAGAGCGCGTCGGCCTTCGCGCGGTTGCGCCGCTCGACCTCGGCGAGGCCGCCGATCTCCTTCGTGTACGCGAGCACGTTGCGGATGAGGTAGATCGAGAAGGTGGGCGCGGTGTTGTAGAGCGAGTTGTTCGCCGCGTGCGTCGCGTAGCGGAAGATGGTGGGGATGTCCTTGCGGGCGCCCTCGACCATCTCCTTCTTCACGAGCACCACGACCACGCCGGAGGGGCCGATGTTCTTCTGCGCGCCGGCGTAGATGAACGCGTAGCGCGAGACGTCGAAGGGCTTCCACATGAAGTCCGACGACATGTCGGCGACGAGCGGGACAGCGCCCACGTCGGGCACGTGGTGCCACTGCGTCCCGAAGAGGGTGTTGTTGGTGGTGATGTGCACGTAGCTCGCCTCGGGGTCGAGCGAGAGCTCGTCTTGCCGGGGGATGCGCGTGTACTTCTTGTCGACGGCGGTGGTGGCGGCGACGCGCGCCTTGCCGACGCGGCCCGCCTCTTCGTAGGCCTTCTCGGACCAGCCGCCGGTGAGCACGTAGTCGGCGCTCTTGCCGGCGGGGAGGAAGTTCATCGGCACCATCGCGAACTGCTGGCTCGCCCCGCCCTGGAGGAAGAGCACGTGGTAGCTCTCGGGCACGGAGAGCAGATCGCGCACGAGCTGGATCGCCTCGTTGTGCACGCCCTCGTAAGCCTTGCCCCGGTGGCTGTGCTCCATGATCGACATGCCCGTGCCCTCGAAGTCGAGAAGCTCGCGCTGGGCGCGCTCGAGGGCAGGGAGGGGGAGCCCCGCGGGGCCGGCGTTGAAGTTGTGAACACGAGCCATGGTGTCTCTCCTCGGCGAAGTCTGCCCGGCCCTATACCACGGGGGCGCGCGTGCGCGGCGAGCGTGACGCGCCCGTCTCAGCCGAGGCGCGGCGTGCGCCACCGCCGGGTGAGGGCGAAGGCGCGGCGGTTCTTGCCGTTGACGAGGACCTCGATGAAATCGCCCTCCACGGGCAGGCCGTCGGCCTCGTGGCGGAAGCGCGCGCGGTACATGATCCGCGGCCCGCGGGCCTCGTAGCCGGCGCGCTCCAGGACCGCGCCCGGAGGCGGGGCGGCGATGGCGGTCGCGAGCGCGAGCGCCTCGTCTTCGGGCAGCGATCGATCGCCGCCGGCGGCGAGGAAATCGAGGTAGTACGAGAACAGCGCGCCGGTCTCGGCGTCGAGCTCGATCGTGAGATCGCTCAGGCGCTGGGCGAGATCGAAGGTGAGCGAGGTGGTGCCGTCCTGCGCGTGCGCCTCGCGCGCGACGGTGAGCGAGAGCTCGGCGCGCAGGGACTCTTCGGGCAGATCGGCGCCGCGCTGCGCTGCCTCGCGAGCGAGCAGCGCGAAGAAGAAATCTTCCGCCTCGGCGCGGCTCATCGCGCGCCTCCCGGCGAGGCCGGCAGGCCGAGCCCGCGCGGCCTCCGCAGGCGCAGGAGCTCGCCCGTCGCGTCGTCGAGGGCCATCTCCACGGTGAAGGGCGCGCTCGCGAGCGACACGACCCAGGCGATCCGATCGACGCGCGGGCCCGGCCCGGGCAGGCCCTCGGGCGGCGCGCCGGCCACGATCTCGATGATCCGCTTCTCCGCGGCCGCCACCGTGAACGACGGATCGAGCCCGAGCGAAGGGAGGAGCGCGCGCGCTCGATCTCTGGCCTCGGCCTCGATCATGGTGCCCTCGGGCCCTCGTCCAGCACCTCGAAGGCGGCGATCAGCCGGAGGTCCGGGTGGAGGAGGAAGCGCACGCGGGAGGGCGCGCGCGCCTGGGTGACGAGCACCTCGGTGAGGCCCGGCGTGGACAGCGACGTCACCTCGGCGTCGTCGCCGAGGAGGCCGCTCGTCCCGGCGATCGCCAGCGCCTCGCGCGGGTCGAGCGATGCGCCCCCGAGCGGCGCGAGCGTCCGGTTCTTCGCCTCGAAGCGGAGCGGGAAGCCGCGCGATCCCATCACCACCGTGACCTCGTCGAAGCGCCGCCGGAGCGTGATCGCCTGCCGGTGGATCTGCCGGAGCAGGGCCGGCTGCCACGCGCTCTCGGCCGCGCCCGGATCGACGATGATCGGCGCGTCGGTGAGCGCGTGGACGATCCGTTCGGCCTCGGCGCGGGCGCGCGCGGCGAGCTCTTCGGGGGACAAGGTGGCGAGCGTCATCGCGTCGAGCTCCGGAGGATGGACCAGCGATCGGTGCCCCAGAGCGCGCCCGGGGTGATGGCGGCGAGCGGATCCTGGCGCGGCGAGGGCCGCGGCGGTCTGGGCTGGGGCTGCATGGGCGGTTTGGGCTGGGGCGGCGGCGCGTCCGGTGAGAAGGAGGGTGGGCGTGGGGGCTTCGGCAGAGGAATGTCGTCCAGGCCAGGGACGTCGCCCTGCTCGGGGGTGCCGCCGGGGGGCTCGCCGCCGGGGATGTCACTGCTCGGCGGCGAGGGGCGCGGTTGATCCTCGCCGAAGAGCACGGGCCGCATGCGCGCCTCGTGGCGCGGGGCGACCTGGTAGAAGCACTCGGGGATCTTGGACGGCTCGAGGCCGTAGGCGGCCCAGCGCGCGTAGAACTCGCGCGCCATGGCGAGCGACTCGTCGTCGAAGACATCGCTCTGGAAGGCGATCACGTAGCGGCAACCCCGGGCGATCGCGGCCTCGCAGAGGCTCGGCTCCCAGCCGCCGAGGCAGGCGCTCAGGTAAAGGAGGTAGCGTGGCACGCTGGGTATGTCCGTGACACGATGGATCTCTTCGTCGCCCAGGAGGTCACGGCCGAGCACGAGGAGGGACCGGTACTCGCGGGGGTCGGCGCCGTCCTCGGGCGGGTGGGCGAGGAGACGCGGCTCCGTCCGGTGCGCGACGAGGCCGTGCGCGGCGAGGTGCGCCACCGCGGTGTTGCGGAGCAAGGCGCCGAGGTCGCGCGCGGAGATGCGGTGGCTCGCGAGGACCTGCGCGGCGGCGGCGGACCCTGGCACCCGGCCGAGCGCCTCGGCCACCGCCTCGGCTTCGGGGGCGGTGCTGCGCAGCGGAGGGAGCCTCACCGCGGTGCCCGCCACGGTGAGGCTCGCGTCGCTCGTGTAGACGCATGCCACGGCGGCGCTGAACGTGATGACCCGCAGGCACTCGGCCGGGCGCGCCCGGAAGTCGCGCGGCGTCTGCACCGCGCGCCCGCCGATCGTCACCTCGAAGTAGAAGTACGGCGTCTGTCGCACCTGCCAGGGCATGTTGGCCGCGGTGAAGGTGAGCTCGGGCGGCTCGCCCGTGCGCGGATCGATCACCCGGTCGCCGCGCACGATCGCGCCGCGCACGCCGATGCCCGGGAGCTCGAGGCCCGTGGTGGCGTGGCGCACGCGGATCGGCGCGGGCGTCTCGTCGTCCACGTGGGTCACGTCGACGAGCAGCGCGACGCGCGCGTCGTCCGGGATGGTGGCGGTGTCGTCGGTGGGGTGCCCGTCGGGGAAGCGCTCGTTGTGGACGGCGGTGACGGTCTCGCGCGACCAGCGCGGGACGATCTGCCCGAGCCACGGCAGGACGCTCGGCGCGGGGGAGGGGTCGGGCATCGGCGCGGAGATCGGCGGGCGATCAGGGGAAGCAGGTGATCTCGACCTTGGTCTGATCGCTCGCGAAGCACATGAACTCGTAGATGGGGGCGCAGGGGATCTGCCCGCCGCACCACATGCTGATGTCGCCGTTGCAGCCGGGCGCTTTGTTCCCCGTCCAGATCCCGGTCGAGTAGCCGTTCTTCTGGCAGACCGCGGTCGCCCACGCGTCGGCGTCGGGCTGGGCGTTGGTGTTGCAGCCGCCGAAGCTGAACTGCGGGTTGCAGGCCTCGTCGGGCCACGCGTCCGTCCCCTCGCTCCACTTGGTGATCGAGCAGTCGCTGTCCTGCGCCTGGCAGCCCGGCGGGCAGCAGCCGTCGGCGTTGATGCACTGGTTGATGCTCGACGTGGGGTTCTTGCAGACGCCGCCCATGCAGGTCGTACCCAGGGTGCATGCGTCCTTGTCCTGGCACGCCATCCCGTCGTTCGTCGGCTGGCCGCCGACGCATGCGCCGTTCGAGCAGGTCGAGCCCACGGTGCAGACGTTCTGATCGTCGCACATCATCCCGTCGTTGCCGGGCACGGCCACGCAGCTCTTCTGCGCCTCGTTGCAGGTGCCGATCATGCAGGTGTTGCCGGGGGCGGCGCAGGTGTTCGGCTCGCCCTTGCACATGCCGTTCTGGCAGGTGTCGTTGACCGTGCAGTAGAGATTGTCGTCGCAGGCGGCGCCGTCGGCGAGGGGCTGCACCAGGCAGCCGAGGGCGGGGTCGCACACGCCCTTCGAGCAGGTGCCGTCGAGGAACGAGCAGTCGATGGGCGGGCCGCCGGTGCAGACGCCGCCGTTGCAGGTGCCGACGCCGGTGCACGCGTCGTCGTCGTTGCACGAGGCGCCGTCGTTGCCGGGGATGCCCTCGCCGCAGCCCTTGAGCTGCTCGTCGCACTGGCCGAGGTGGCACGAGTCGGGCGAGGGGCAGAACTTGGGCGTGCCGCCCGTGCAGACGCCGGCCTTGCACACGTCGTTCTCGGTGCAGAAGAGGCCGTCCTCGCAGCTCGCGCCTTCGCTCGCGGGGAGCTTCTGGCAGGTTCCGTTGACGCAGTTGCCGGTGTTGCACGCGTCGTCGAAAGCCGCGCAGTCGGCCTTGTTCACGCACGCGCCCGGCGTGCCGGTGGTGGTCGTCGTCGTGGCCGTGGAGCCGCCGCCCCCGCCCGCCCCGCTCGTCGTCGCGCTCGACGACGTCGTGCCGGAGCTGGTGGTGCCGGTCTGCACGCCGGCGGCGCACGAGAAGACGGAGACGGGGACGGCAAGGACGAGGAGCAGGTGGGAGAGCTTCATCGGGTCCTCGGGCGCGGAAGGATGTTGTGCAGACTACGCGAGAACCGAGACGCTGTCTCGCTCCGGGCGGTGAGGCAGGCGCGCGAGGTGGGCGCGCGAGGTGGGCCCGCGCACGCGCGGTCCGCGCGCGGCGCGAGGGCGGACGTTGTCTGTCCGAGCACCGTCCAGGATCGTTGATCTTCAAATGGCGCTGATCTAGCGTTCAGTGCCAGTTCGCGAGGCCCAGCGGAGCCGCCCTCTCCCCGGCTGCTCCAGCGGCACGAGGCCGCCCGGCCCTCGTACAGAATGATCTTCCTTACCTTGCCTTTCCCACCTCCCGCCCTCGGATCGTCGCCGCCGGAGCCAACGAAGATGCCCATGAAGCTGAAGCGAGGAGTCTTGATCGATCTGCTCTCGAATGGAGTCCGCGCAGGCGGGTTTTGCCTCGCGCGCGGCAAGGTGCTGGCCTATCGCGCCGGGACCACGACGCCGGTGCCGCTCTGGAAGACCATCGATAAATCGCTGCCGTGGGACGGGCCGTGGGGCAACGAGGTCGCGCTCGACGCCGAGGGCCGCGCCGAGGCCTACGGAGACGGGCACTATCGGTTCGTGCTCTGCGACGCCGACGGCAACGCCGTGGAGACGTGGGAGCCGCTCTTCTTCGGCCACGAGGTGGTGAGCGCGCGCGATTTCGGGGCGCTCGGCGCGGGCGAGGCGTCGGTGAGCACCGACACGCACGCCCTGCAGGAGGCCATCGACTACTGCGTGGCCAACGCGGCGCGGCTCTTCATCCCCGCCGGCACTTACTTGCTGACGCGGAGCCTCCAGATCCACAAGCTCATCAAGAACGACCTCGACGGCCCCAAGTGCTTCAGCCCCTGCGGCGTCGAGATCCTCGGCGAGCGCTCGGCCGCGGGGATCCAGGGCAACGACACCGTCCTCGTCGCGACCTTCGCCGATCGCCCGGCGCTCGTGATGCAAGGCGTCTCGGGCGTCGTCCTCTCGCGGCTCACCTTCGAGGGGCAGAACAACTACGCGCTCACGGGCGATTTCGACGAGCTCTGCGACGATCGCACCTTCGTGGTCCCCGGCTGCCGCGACGGGGACATCCGGCAGCCCCCGAGCCTCAAGAACGCGGTGTGCTCGCCCTACGCGGCCATCGCCGTCGATCCTTATCCGGGCGGCGGGCCCCCGCCCGACGGTGGTTATCCGGGGCACGAGAACCATTATTATCGCAACGGCCTCCCGAGCCGCTCCATCTCGATCGAGCAGTGCTCGTTTTACCGCTTCGTCGTGGGCGTGGTGATCGCGCCGGCCGGCGCGGACCTGCCGCCGGAGGACGTGCGCATCAGCGACTCGACGTTCGAGCACAACAAGGTGAGCGTGGCGGTCGGCTTCGGCAAGAGCCAGAACCTCGTCCTGCGCAACCTGCGCTCCTTCGGCAACCTGTTCTTCGTCAGCACGCTCTCGTACGGCGCGGGGGACGCGTTCGGCGAGGTCCCGTCGATCCGCGGCGCGACGGTGAGCGCCACCAAGCACCTCTTCAACCTCGACGCGGGCTGCGCGCCCGCCGTGATCGAGGGCCTCTCCTGCGACTCGACGCTCGGGATGGGGTTCATCCGGGCGAGCGGCCCGCCGAGCAGCCGATCGCTCACCTTCGTCGGCTGCACCTTCGATTTCGCCGAGACGGAGCGATCGATCGACACGCACCTCTTCGCCACGGCCAACCTGCGCTTCGTGGGCTGCTCCTTCGCCACCTCGAGCCACGCGCTGCCGATCCGCTTCGCCAACTTCGGCCACCTCAGCTTCTCGTCGTGCTCCTTCCTCAACATCACCGCCGACGTGGACTCCACCGCCGTCGCCGCGCAGGTGCCCTTCGCCGGCTTCGAGGATCTCGGGCGTGTCACCTTCGAGGAGTCGAGCGCGGTCGATCGCTCGGTGCCCGACCAGCTCTGCCGCCTCGAGCGCGTCTACAAGACGGCGCATTTCTCGTCGCTCGATCGCTGCTGGATCCCGCCGGGGAGCATGATCGTCGCGTCGGATCTCGGCGGGGTCGTGGTGCGCGTGTCGTCGGAGATCCGCGAGATCCCGCTCCACGGCGTGACGATCCGGATCGATCCGGAGTTCCCCGGCGAGGCGACGTTCTTCGCGCCGGCGCAGGGGATGCTCAAGCCGGGCGATCTGGTGTTCGCCGAGAGCCCGGGCTTCTTCCCGGAGTCGTACGGCGATCCTCGCCTCTCGCGCGGCGTCATCGGCGTGGTCGAGGCGATCGAGGGCAGCCGCGTGCTGCTCGGCGCGGTCGCGGCGAGCCTCGGGCCCGGCGTGTACGATCTGCGCGTCCGCTACCTCCCGCGCCTGCACCTGCCCTGTCAGGGGCTCGTGCGCGCGGGCAGCGACGTGATCGTCGAGGTGAGCAACGCCGGCACCTTCCGGCAGTTCGACCGCATCTCCGGCCAGGGGATCCCGCCGGGCACCTTCGTGGCCGATCCGGTGCTCCCCGGCGCGACGCGCCTCCAGTTGAGCCGCCCGGCCACGGTGTCGAGCGGCCGGCCGGTGCGCCTCTACGACGCCGACGTCGAGCGCTTCGGCGATCCGCCCTTCGACAGCCGGAGCCGTGGGGAGTTCGAGGCGCCCCCCTCGACGGCGCGGCCGGGGAGGCTCTCGCGGATCGAGCTCGCCTCCTGAGGAGAGCCGGTCTCGTGAAGCAGCGGGGTTGACGCAGCACAGCACGGCACAGCACGGAAGGAGGGCCCAGGCAGATCGCAAGGCGGTTCTGTTTTCCTGCCGGATCCGTTACGATAGGGAGGCGCCAATCGGCTGTGCTTGCGACACCCCACCCCCTCCAGGGAGGCTTCGTGCGTTCGCTTTCCATCGCTGTCTTCTGCCTCGCCTCACTTGCTCTTCCCTCTGCCTGGATCGCTTCCGGCTGCGCCGCCGGCGGCAGCACCGGGAGCGGATCGGGCACCACCTCCGGCTCCGGCGGTGGCTCGACCACCGGCGCGGGCGGTGCCGGCGGCAAGGGCGGCGCCGGGACCACGACCACCAGCACCGAGACCGGCACCGGCGGGAGCGGCGGCTCGAGCACCACGACGACGTCCACCACCGGCTCGGGCGGCAACGGTGGGCAAGGCGGCTCGGGCGGGACACCGTGCGTGCCCGAGCCCGAGGTGTGCGACGGCAAGGACAACGACTGCAACGGCAAGGTCGACGAGGGCTGCGGCTGCAAGGACGGCGACACGCAGCCTTGCTACACGGGCGACCCGGCGACGCAGGGCATCGGCGAGTGCCACGGCGGGGTGCAGACCTGCGATCTCAAGGGCGAGTGGGGCATGTGCGAGGGCGAGGTCCTGCCCCTCGACGAGATGTGCGACGGGCTCGACAACGACTGCAACGGAGCGAAGGACGACGGGCTCGGGAGCACGATGTGCGGCCTCGGCATCTGCCAGGTGACGGTGCAGAACTGCGTCAACGGCGTGACCCAGGTGTGCACGCCGTTGCCTCCGAAGGCCGAGAAGTGCAACACCGTGGACGACAACTGCGATGGGCAGGTCGACGAGGGCTGCCTCTGCGTCGACGGCGACATCCAGGCCTGCTACACGGGCGCGCCGAACACGCTCGGCATCGGCGAGTGCAAGGCCGGCTCGCAGCTCTGCGAGGCCGGCATGTGGGGGCCGTGCAACGGGCAGACGCTCCCGACGGCCGAGACGTGCAACGCCAAGGACGACGACTGCGACGGCGCGACGGACAACGGGCTCGGCTCGACCGGCTGCGGCGTCGGCGAGTGCCACCAGACGGTGCAGAACTGCGTGGGCGGGCAGGTGCAGCAGTGCGTGCCCGGGCAGCCCTCGGCCGAGGTGTGCGACGGCAAGGACAACGACTGCAACGGGACGGTCGACGACGGTCTCGGGACGATCGCCTGCGGCCTCGGCGAGTGCGCCAACACCGTGCCCTTCTGCAAGAACGGGCTGCCCAACGTGTGCAACCCGCTCCAGCCCACCGTGGAGCTCTGCGACAACAAGGACAACAACTGCAACGGCGTCATCGACGACGGCGATCCGGGCGGCGGAGCCGCGTGCAACACCGGCAACCAGGGCCTGTGCGGGCCGGGGACGAACCACTGCGTGGGCGGCGTCGTGACCTGCGTGCAGAACGTCCAGTCCTCGAACGAGCTGTGCGACGGGCTCGACAACAACTGCAACGGGATGGTGGACGACGGCAACCCCGGCGGCGGGCTCAACTGCCTGACGGGGCTCCAGGGCGTGTGCTCCCCCGGCATCACCGCGTGCCAGAACGGCGCGATCGCCTGCAACCAGAGCGTGCCGTCCTCGCCCGAGACCTGCGACGGGCTCGACAACGACTGCAACGGCGTGATCGACAACGGCAACCCGGGCGGCAACCAGGCGTGCAACACCGGCAACCTCGGCGAGTGCGCGGCCGGGCACACGAACTGCCAGAACGGCTCGATCGCGTGCCTCCAGAACGTGCAGCCCGCGGTCGAGATCTGCGACAACAAGGACAACAACTGCAACGGCGCCGTGGACGAGAACGATCCGGGCGGCGGCGGGCCGTGCAACACGGGCAACCAGGGCGTGTGCGCCGCGGGCGTCCAGCACTGCGTGAACGGCGCGATCGCCTGCCAGCAGACGACGCAGTCCTCGGCCGAGACCTGCGACGGGCTCGACAACGACTGCAACGGCGTGGTCGACAACGGCAACCCGGGCGGCAACCAGGCGTGCAGCACCAACCTGCTCGGCGAGTGCACGGCGGGCCACACCGTCTGCCAGGCCGGGTCGATCGCCTGCGTGCAGAACGCGCAGCCGGTGGCCGAGCTCTGCGACAACAAGGACAACAACTGCAACGGCCAGGTGGACGACGGCAACCCCGGCGGCGGGCAGGCGTGCAACACCGGCGCGCTCGGCCTGTGCGCCGCGGGCACGACGGCCTGCTCGAACGGCGCGATCGTCTGCAACCAGAACGTGCAGCCGGTCGCCGAGATCTGCGACAACAAGGACAACGACTGCAACGGCGTCGTCGACAACGGCAACCCGGGCGGCGGCGTCGCCTGCAACACCGGCAACCCGGGCGTGTGCTCCGCCGGGACGACCTCGTGCACCAACGGGGCGATCGCCTGCAACCAGAACGTGCAGCCCTCCGCCGAGACGTGCGACGGGCTCGACAACAACTGCAACGGCGCGGCCGACGAGGGCAACCCGGGCGGCGGCGTGGCCTGCAACACGGGCCTGCCCGGCGTGTGCGCCGCGGGGCACACCGCGTGTCAGAACGGGAGCATCGTCTGCGTGCAGAACCTCCAGCCGAGCGCGGAGACCTGCGACGGGCTCGACAACAACTGCAACGGCGCGACCGACGAGGCCAACCCGGGCGGCGGCGTGGCATGCAACACGGGGCTGCTCGGCGAGTGCGCGGCCGGGACGACGGCATGCTCGGCGGGCGTGCTGGTCTGCAACCAGAACAAGCAGCCCTCGGCCGAGCTCTGCGACACCAAGGACAACGACTGCAACGGCGTCGTCGACAACGGTAACCCCGGCGGCGCCCAGGCGTGCAACACGGGCCTGCTCGGCGAGTGCGCGGCCGGGACGACGGCCTGCTCGAACGGCGCGGTGGTGTGCAACCAGAACAAGCAGCCCGCGGCCGAGACCTGTGACAACAAGGACAACGACTGCAACGGCGTCGTCGACAACGGCAACCCCGGCGGCGCCCAGGCGTGCAACACGGGCCTGCTCGGCGAGTGCGCGGCCGGGACAACGGCCTGCACGGCGGGCGCGATCGTCTGCAACCAGAACAAGCAGCCGGTGGCCGAGATCTGCGACGGCAAGGACAACGACTGCAACGGCGCGGTCGACAACGGCAACCCGGGCGGCAACCAGGTGTGCAACACCGGCCTGCTCGGGGTGTGCTCGATCGGGACGACGGCATGCTCGAACGGCGCGGTGGTGTGCAACCAGAACGTGCTGCCCACCGCCGAGACCTGCGACGGGCTCGACAACAACTGCAACGGCGCGGCCGACGAGGGCAACCCGGGCAGCGGCGCGGCATGCAACACGGGCAAGCTGGGCCTGTGCGCGGCCGGGACGACCGCATGCTCGGGCGGCGGGATCGTTTGCAACCAGAACGTGCTGCCGGTCGCCGAGATCTGCGATGGCAAGGACAACGACTGCAACGGCGCCGTCGACAACGGCAACCCGGGCGGCGGCGTGGCGTGCAACACGGGCCTCCAGGGCGTGTGCAACGCCGGGACGACCGCATGCTCGGCCGGCGCGGTGGTGTGCAACCAGAACGTGGCGTCCTCGCCCGAGACCTGCGACAACCTCGACAACAACTGCAACGGGCAGACCGATGAGGGCAACCCGGGCGGCGGCGCGGCTTGCAACACCGGCCTCCAGGGGGTGTGCGCGGCCGGGACGATCACCTGCCAGAGCGGCGCGCTGTCCTGCAAGCAGAACGTGCAGGCTTCGGCCGAGACCTGCGACAGCAAGGACAACAACTGCGACGGCGCGGTGGACAACAACGTCCTCCTCCCCGACCCGATCTTCAACTCCTGCGGTCAGGCGACGATCGCGGCGAACGTGGCGCCGGGCGGGCAGGTGGACGTGACCGGTCACATCGATCCGAGCGGCGACGACTACTTCGTGGTGACGTTCAACAGCGTGCCTGCCCAGAACAGCGGTGGCTACTACCACCCGAAGATCGATCTCATCAACGACGGCGGCGGGCTGTACGTGATCTACGCAGAGAACGTGTGCGGGTCCGGGTACTGGTGCGGGCAAGCGCTGCACACGGTGGAGATGAATTTCGCTTCGAACCCGAATAACTGCCAGGGTAACGGGAATTGCTTCGATGCGACGACACGGTACTCGGCTTGGGTGGTGCGGGTGACGCGGACTTCGGGTGGGGCTACGGGGTGTGCGACCTATACGGTGCGGGTAACGAATATTTAGCCCTCCCATCCCCCCAAACCCCCCTTACCCTCCCTTCGGATTTTTCCCTCCCATCCCCCCAAACCCCCCTTACCCTCCCTTCGGGAGGATAAGGGGGGCTTTCGGAGGGGCTTGTGCTCTCTCTGTCCACGGCCCGCGGGCCCGCAACTCGCGCCCTGCGGGCGCTCAAACAAGCGGGCCCTGTTTCGGGCCTGGGGGTGGGGGCCCGCAACTCGCGCCCTGCGGGCGCTCAAACAAGCGGACCCCCTTGGCGTTTGGGGTTGAGATGGTGGGAAGGGGGAGCGCAGCCAGAGGCCTTGGCAGGCGCCGAGGGGGCCAGGAACAGCACCGCGACCGGTAGGGAGCGGATAAGCAGCGGGGCGGTTTCAGCCGGTATTGATGACGCTTTTTCCGGCAAACAGAGGCACCCACGTAAGCCCGCGAAGGCGGGCTTCTATTGCGTAGCCCGGGGTTTTAACCCCGGGCGAAGGCGGGCTTCCATGGCGTAGCCCGGGGTTTTGACCCCGGGCGGGTGCGCGGAGCGGGGGAATGCTGCGAATCGTCAGGGGAGCGGGGGGTAGGCGGGGGCGAAGGTGTTGACGGCGGAGTCGGCGTTGGTGAAGAAGGGGGTCTTGTCGCCGGGGCTCGAGTAGACGGGTTTCACGATGCAGGTGTCGGTGCACTGATCGTGCTTGAAGGCCACGTCGGCGACGACCCAGAAGCGGTTGCTGAGGCCGGAGCCGTCGAAGGGGGCGAAGGTCACGGGGGTCTCGGGCATGTAGTAGCCGGCGGAGCCGAGCTCGCCGGCGAGGGCGCCGTTGCAGAAGATCTTCACGGTGGGGTGGACGTCGTAGTTGAGCCCGTGGGACGAGTAGTAGTGGACGCCGATGCGGATCCACTGGTCGTTGGGCGGGAAGTCGACGTTGATGTTCTCGGGGGCGCAGAACTGGCTGTCGTTCGGGTCGCTCACCGAGCTGTCGCAGGTGATGTTGTCGAGGTCGAGGCGGGGGTTGTGGCACCCGAGGCCGACGGTCTGCCACTCGTCGCCGACGCCGCGAGGGGCGTAGTAGCAGGTGTTCTTCTCCATGGTCGGGTCGAGGTACCAGTTGACCGGATCGGGTGGCTGGGCCGGCGGGTCGGCGAACCACTTGGGAGACTCGAAGTTCTGCGGCGGGGAGAAGTCGTCGATCACGCAGTTGGACCAGGTGCAGTCCTGCGGCTTGCCGGGGCTGATGCCCCAGGGCTGGCTGTTGTTCGGCTGGTGGACGTGGAGGTCGAGGTCGACGCCGGAGTCGTCGGGGGTGTGCTCCCACTGGAGCTCGACGCGCAGGCCGGGGGCGCCCACGAAGAGGGGGTAAACGCAGGTCTGGGGCGTGTTGTTGCCGGCGACCATCTTGGAGTAGAGGACGGAGTATTCGCCGGACTGGAGGGGCTTGAAGTCGTCGGGTGGGTTGATGCCGCCGACGGCAGGGCAGTTGACGCCGTCGGGGCAGGTCACCGTCCAGGTCTCGCTGCCGGGGACGGCGTTGGCGCTGAAGTTGCCGGTGCCGTCCTTGAGGTTCACGTCGGCGAAGGGCGGGGCGTGGATGGCGTGGCAGGCCGACATGTCGTTGAGGAAGCAGTTGTCCGGGGGCGTGGCGTGCACGCCGCCGACGCAGGGGCCGTAGGAGCCGAACTCGCTGCACTTCTCGGTGCCGTCGAAGCAGCCGGGGGCGTTGTGGTACGAGGGGTCGCCCTTGAAGCAGGCGTGGGCCTGGCCGGCGCTGCAGGGGCAGCCCTCGTCGACCTGGCCGTCGCAGTTGTCGTCGAGGCCGAGGTGCTCGGGGTCGCAGAGCTCCTTCGGGCCGCACTTGCTGCCGCAGGGGTTGACGATCACGCCGCCCTCACCGCCCGTGCCGCCGCCGGAGCCGCTGATGACGATGCCGCCCTCGCCATTGCCGCCGTGGCCGCCCGTGCCGCTCGTGGCCGTGGTGTTCGAGCTGCCGCCGTTGCCGCTGCCCGACCCGCCCGTGCCGGTGGTGGAGCTGGTGGTGAAGGTGTTGGTGTCGGTGGTGGCCGCGCAGCCCCCGGCGTAGGCGGCGCCCGCCGCCGCGGCGGCGAGGGCAAGGAGGACCAGGGCGGGGACAGGACGGCGACGCATACGACCTCCCGAGCAGGGCGCTCGATCGAAAGCTTTGAAGGTCGAGTCTACCGCGGGTCGGCGGGAGAGCGAGCTGGATTCGCGGGCGCGCTGGCGCCGGCGGGGGCGCGCTAGCGGAGGCGCACGCTGGCGATGAGCTTGTCGAAGTCGGGCCGGACGCCGACGATCGTCTTGCGCGGACCGGTGAGCTTGAAGAAGAAGAGGCCGCCCGGCGTCTTGACGATGGCGCCGAGGAGGGCGAAGCCGGGCTTGGGGGCGCTGGGGGCTGCGCCGGGCATTCCGCCGCTGAAGGTGCCCTCGAGCCCCACCACGGTCACGTCGAGGTCACCCACCTTGCGGTTCTCGAGGTTGGGCTCGCCCGATTTCTCGAACTGGGCCTTCCAGCGGGCGACGTTGAGCTCGACGGTGCCGCCCGCGGAGGAGATGGACAGATCGCCGTCCTCGCTGTCGCCCTCGGCGTGGATCACCTTGTACGTCGCTTTGCGCATCGGGCTCGGGTTGTCGGCCTTGATGAAGCTCGGCGGCGCGTCCCAGGTGATGTCCGCCCCGGGCTTCGGCGCGGGCGCGGGCTTGCTGGTCTCCGCGGAGCGCGAGGGAGGCACGGCGCCGGGCGGAGGCTCGTCCGTCTTGCTGCATGCGGCCACGGTGAGCGGCGCGAGCGCGGCGAGGAGGAGTGGAAGGAGCAGGCGATGTGTCGCGCTCATCAGTAACCCTCCGTCTTGCAGATGATCTCGTTCATGATCTCCCGGGTGCCGCCGCCGATCGGGTAGAGGCGCGCGTCGCGGTAAAGGCGCTCGACGAGGTACTCGCGCATGTAGCCATAGCCGCCGTGGATCTGCACGGCCTCGTCGCAGACGAAGGAGCACATGTCCGTGGCGGTGTTCTTCGCCATGGCGGCGAGGCTGGGCACCGCCTCTCCACGCGCGTGGCGCACGGCCACCTCGCTCGTGAGCGAGCGCGCGGCGGCGATGCGCGTGACCATGTTCGCGAGCTTGTGGCGGAGCACCTGGAAGCCCATGATCGGCTTGCCGAAGGCCTTGCGCTCGCGGGCGTAGGCGATCGACTCCTCGTAGGCGAGCTGCGCGATGGCGACGCAGTTGCCGGCGAGCATGAGGCGCTCGACCGCGAAGTTCATCATGATCGGGGCGAAGCCGGCGTTCTCGTCGCCGATGCGGTTCTGCACGGGGACGCGGCAGCCCTCGAAGGTGAGCTCCGCGGTGTCGGAGGCCCACCAGCCCATCTTTGCGAGCTTCTTGCTCACCGAGAAGCCGGGCGTGCCGCGCTCGATGACGAGCATGGAGATGCCGCTGTGGCCGGGGCCGCCGGTGCGGACGGCGGTGGTGACGAGATCGGCGCGGCAGCCGGAGGTGATGAAGGTCTTCTGGCCATCGACGATGTAATGATCGCCGTCGCGCACGGCGCGCGTCGTGATGCCCGCCACGTCGCTGCCGCCGCCGGGCTCGGTGATGGCGAGCGCCGCGATCTTCTCGCCGCGCAGGACAGGCGGCAAAAAGCGCTGCTTCTGCTCCTCGGTCCCGAAGCTCACGATGGGAGGCAAGGCGATGCGGTGGCTGCCGAGGCCGACCGCGACGCCGACCGATCGGCCGGCGAGGACGAGCTCTTCGGCGGCCGCGAGGACATGGGTGATGTCGCCGCCCGCGCCGCCGTGGGCCTCGGGGTAGCCGATGCCGCCGAGGCCGCTCCCCGCGGCCTTCTCGTAGAGCTCGCGCGGGAACTCGCCGGCCTCTTCCCAGGCGTGCGCGTGCGGCGCGATCTCGGCCTTCGCGAAGCGCCGCACCTGGGCGCGGAGCTGGGCGTGCTCGGAGGTCTCGTGGAGCGGGGCGGGGAAGCTCATGAACAGGATCCTCTGCGGCTCGATTTCGAGATGTTCGGCGCAGGCGCTCGGGCACACGACGGCCGCTCGGCCTCGTCTCGCCGCCCTGCGCTGCTCGCTTGCTTGGGCTCCGGACCGGAGCCGAGGCTAGCCGCCTCAGCCACCGGTCGATGGCGCTGCGGGGCGGGCGCCGCCGCCGGGGAGCGGGATGGGCTGCTGGGCGGCGGGCGCGGCGGCGGCGGGCTTCGCGAACGACTCGGCCGAGATGGTGATCTCGTCGGCGCGGGTGAGCGCGGAGCAGCCGGCGAGCGGCAGGACGAGCGCGCCGGTGAGGGCGAGCGTGGTGAGGGAGCGGAGCATGACGGAGCGAGGCTAGCACGGCCGGCGTCCTCGGGGCGCGGCGCCGTTCGAGGCGGACGCTGTTCGGCCGGCGCGGGCTTTATGATACCTCTCACCCCATGGAGCCCTCGCTGCGACGCGCGTTCAACGCGGCCTTCACCCCCGAGTTCTACCCCCGCTACATCGAGCGCTTCGAGCGCAAGGTCGGCTGCCCGATCCCCTTCCGGGTCGCGGAGACGCCGTTCTTCATCCCCCACGCGCTGCGCGATCGGCTGGCGAAGGCGGCGCGGGAGATCGTGCAGCAGATCTCGGCGCCCGCGCTGATCGAGCAGATGAAGAAGGCCATCCCGCCGCACCTCGACGTGCCCGGGATGGACGCCCTCCCGAACTGCGTGCAGGTGGACTTCGCGATCTCGCGCGACGCCGAGGGCGAGCTGACGGGCAAGGTGGTGGAGCTGCAGGCGTTCCCCTCGCTCTACGCGCTGATGGCGATGCAGTCGGAGCTGATGTCCGAGCTGCTCGCGGAGATGCCCGGGCTCGATCGCCGGTGGTCGATCTACTTCGGCGGGCTCGATCAGCAGAGCTTCCTCGCGCGCTTCCGCGAGGCCGTGCTCGGCGGCGAAGACCCGTCCGAGGTGGCGCTGATCGACCTCGATCCGCCGAAGCAGAAGACGTACCCGGACTTCCTCGCCACCAAGCTCTACACGGGCGTCGACGCGGTGTGCCCGACCTCGCTGATCCGCGACGGGAGGCGCCTCTTCCGCAAGGTGGACGGCAAGCTCGTGCAGGTGAAGCGCTTCTACAACCGGGTGGTGTTCGACGAGCTCGAGGCGAAGAAGGTGAGCCTGCCCTTCTCGTACACCGACGATCTCGACGTGAGCTGGTGCTCGCACCCGAACTGGTACTGGACCTGGTCGAAGTACACGCTGCCCTTCGTCGATCACCCGAACGTGCCGCGGGCCCGCACCCTGGCCGAGCTCGACCGGGTGCCGGACGATCTCGAAAACTTTGTGCTCAAACCATTGTTCTCGTTCGCCGGCTCGGGCGTGAAGGTCGATCCGACCGCGGCCGACATCGCCGCGATCCCGGCCGAGGAGCGGCACGGGTGGATCCTCCAGGAGAAGATCGTCTACGAGCCGGGGATCAAGATGCCGACCGGCGAGGGCGTGAAGGCCGAGGTGCGGATGATGTTCCTGCGCGCCCCGAACGAGCCCGCGCCCGAGCTGGTGCTGAACCTGGTGCGCCTGTCGCGCGGCAAGATGCTCGGCGTGGACCAGAACCGCGACCTCACGTGGGTCGGCGGGACGGTGGGCATCTGGACCGTCGACTGACGGACGCTTCGCTCAGTGACGGAAGGCGAGCTGCCAGCTCGCGATCACGATCGACATCGCGACGGCGCCGAGCACGACCTGCACCCAGCCCTTGGGGGCGCCGCTGCCGAGCGAGACGCTGGGCGTGGCGTAGGCGTGGTCGCGCTCGATCGCGAGGCTCGTGCGGCGGAGGGGGAAGGCCGCGCCGAGGCCGAGGACGAAGCCGGCGAAGAGGCCGAAGAAGTGGGCGCCGAGGTCGGTGTGCTCGCCGCCGGAGCCGAGGGCGCCGAGCAGGGCGAGGCCGCCCACCACGGGCGCGGCGATGTCGGTGAAGCTGCGCTGCTTCTTTTCGGGGCGATGGAGGACGAGCTGCGTCGCCGCGAGGAGGCCGACCAGGCCGAAGACCGCGGTGGAGGCGCCGATCGAGGCGTGATCCTGGCCGGTCACGCGCTGGTGCCAGAGGGCGTTCAAGAGGTTGCCGACCGCGCCGGAGGCGACGACGCCGAGGGCGGTGGCGCCGGCGCCGAGGCGGCGGTGGAGCGCCGATCCGAAGACGGAGCCGGAGATGACGTTGCCGAGGACGTGCACGGAGTCGGCGTGCAGGGTGAGGGCCGTCACGGCGCGCCAGGGCTCGCTGGTGAGCACGAGATCGGCCACGGCGGTGCCGCGGTAGAACCAGCGCGAATTGAGGGCGGCGGGGCCGGTGACGAAATAGAAGGCGACGAGCGCCGCGAACATCAGCGGGATGAGCGGCGAGGTCGGGAAGCGGGCGCGCTCGCGCGTGGGCCGGGGCGGCCAGTCGCGGTTCTCGGCCTCGTAGTGATCGACGGCGTGCTGGGCCTTGCGGTAGTCCGACTCGCGCACGAGGACGACCCAGCCCATGCCCGAGCGGCGGAGCGCATGCCAGATGGACATCGACTGGAGGACGAGGGCGAGCTCGCGCGCCTTGCGCTCGCCGGGGACGGGGCCGATCGCCATCAGGCCGGGGAGGTAGTCGTCGGCGGAGGGATCGTTCTGGGGATGAGGCGCGGTGACGGGGGTGAGCGCGGTGCGCATGACGCCGGTGGGCGCGGTGGTGGCGATGGACATCTGCTGCGATCCGAAGGAGCGGGAAGAGGTGCCGGTGTAGATGAGCCTCGACGGCGGCGGGAACGCCGGAGGATCCGGCGCGGCGCTCGGCTCGATCGGACCCGCGGCGACGGCCGAGCCTTCCTGGAGCGGCTGCTCGACCGGACCGGCCGGGCCGGACGCCGCGGCGCGCTCGCCTTCGGGCGCATCGGGGCGCGGGTCGTGCCCGTCTCGGTCGTCGGGGTCGCTCACAGGGGGATGAACCTGGGGACGCTCCCGCGATCTGTCAACGCTGCCGCTTCGGCCCTTGTGCGCCGGAGCGCTGCATGGCACGGAGGTGGCGTGTCGACCGCCATCACCCAGGGCATCCGCGTCACCGTCTCGACGGTCTACGTCCCCTCGCAGTCGTCGCCCAAAGAGCACCGCTACGTGTTCGCCTACACGATCCGGATCGCCAACGAGGGCACGGTCGTCGCCCAGCTCAAGAGCCGCCACTGGATCATCACCCACGGGAGCGGCAAGGTCGAAGAGGTGCGCGGGCCCGGCGTGGTGGGGCAGCAGCCCTCGCTCAAGCCCGGCGAGCACTTCGAGTACACGAGCGGCTGCATCCTCACGACGCCGCGCGGCTCGATGCGGGGGACGTACCAGATGGTGACGGCGTCGGGGCAGACGTTCGACGCGGAGATCGCGTCGTTCCCCCTGGCGATGCCGCACTCCCTCAACTGAGCGCGTGCCGGCGTGGGCGATCGTTTGAGCTGAAACGATCGCGGCGCGCCGGCCTCGAATAATCGTTTGAGCTCGAACGATCGCGGCCTACTCGACGGCCTCGATCCACTCCTTCTTGAGGATGCGCTCGCTCTTCATCTCGCCGGGCGGGGGGCCGGGGAGGATCTCGCGCAGGTAGGCCTCCATCCCGAGCTCCTGCTCCCAGTCGCGCGGGTAGCCGAGCGACACCTCCTCGAAGCGCACGCCGTCGATGTAGTCGCGCGCGCGCATGTGCAGGTGCCCGTAGACGACGGTCTCGACGGGGAAGCGCGTGTGCCAGTCGGCCGTGCGCTTCGTCCCGCACCAGAGCGAAAATCGCGGGATGTGCTCGAAGCGGATCAGGCTCTCGTGCAGGGCGAAATGGTTGACGAGCACGAGGGGCAGGTCGCGCTCCCGCTCGAGGCGGGCGAGCGTCTCCTCGCAGCGCGCGGCGCACCAGGCGCGCGTCGAGCCGTGGGGCTCGGGGCGGAGCATGAACTCGTCGGAGCAGACGATGTTGGCCTCTTCCGCCCAGGCGAGCGCGCGATCGAGCGGCACGTCGTCGGGGCGGAAGCTGTGATCGTAGAGCAGGAAGAGCGGGGCGATGCGGCGGGGGCCGCCCTCGCCGTGGAAGACGGGGTAGGCGTCCTCCGGGGTGAGCGCGCCGTAGCGCCGGCAGAGGGCGACGAGCCTCCGGTACTTGGCCTCGCCGCGCAGATCGCCGCTCCCGTCGCGCGCGGGCGTGGTCCAGAGCTCGTGGTTGCCGGGCACCCAGATCACGCGGGCGAAGCGGCGCGCGAAGGCCGAGAGGGCGAGCTCGAGCTGGTCCTCCGTCTCGCCGATGTCGCCCGCGAGGATTACCCAGTCGCGCGGGTGCGGCGAGATTCGCTCCAAGGCCTCGCGGTTCAACCGGTGGCCGAGGTGCAAATCACTGATCGCGTAGAGCTTCAAAGCGTCAGTGCAGGACCCGCTCGTCGCGGGCGGGTTTCTTGGGGGGCGCGCTCTTGCTCTCGTAGGTGAAGGTGACCTCGCCGTCCTTCACGTCGACGACGACATGGCCGCCGTGCTCGAGCCGGCCGAAGAGCAGCTCGTCGCCGAGCGGGCGCTTGACCTGATCCTCGATCACGCGGGCGAGCGGGCGGGCGCCGTTCGCCTTGTCGTAGCCCTTCTCGGCCAGGTGGGCGCGGGCCGCCTCGGTCACCTCGACGGTCACCTCGCGGTCGGCGAGCATGGCGCCGAGCTCGCGGATGAACTTGTCGACGATGTGGCCCATGATCGCCGGGTCGAGCGCCTTGAACTGGATGCGGGCGTCGAGGCGGTTCCGGAACTCGGGGCTGAAGAGGTTCTTGTAGGCCCGGTCGTCGTCGCCGGCGGTGCCGCGCTCGCCGAAGCCGACGCGGGACTGCGCGAGCTCCCGGGCGCCGACGTTGCTCGTCATGATCACGACGACGTGGCGGAAATCGCTCTTTTTCCCGTTGTTGTCGGTCAACGTCCCGTGGTCCATCACCTGGAGGAGGACGGAGAACACGTCCGGGTGGGCCTTCTCGATCTCGTCGAGGAGGAGCACCGCGTGGGGCGTCTTCGCGATCGCCTCGGTGAGCAGGCCGCCGCGATCGAAGCCGACGTAGCCGGGGGGCGCGCCGATGAGCCGCGAGACGGTGTGGCGCTCCTGGTACTCGCTCATGTCGAAGCGGAGGAAGGCGATGCCGAGGGCCTTGGCGAGCTGCTTGGCGAGCTCGGTCTTGCCGACGCCGGTGGGGCCGGTGAAGAGGAAGGAGCCGATCGGCTTCTCGGGCGCGCGCAGGCCCGCGCGGGAGAGCTTGATCGCCGTGGCGAGCTGCTGGACGGCCTCGTCCTGGCCGAAGATCGCGCCCTTGAGCGACGCGTGCAGATCGCGGAGCTGATCCTTGTCGCTCGTGGAGACCTGGCGCGGGGGGATCTGCGCCATCTTCGCGACCACGTTCTCGACGTCGGGCACGTCGACGGTGTAGCCCTCGCCGTGGGCGAGGCGCGCGGCGGCGCCCGCCTCGTCGAGCAGATCGATCGCCTTGTCGGGCAAGCGGCGGTCTTGCAGGTAGCGCGAGGCGAGCTTGGCGGCGGCCTCGAGCGCCTCGTCGGTGTAGCTGACCTTGTGGAACTCCTCGTAGCGGGAGCGCAGGCCCTTCAGGATCTGCGTCGTCTCGGCCTCGCTCGGCTCGCCGATCTCCACGCGCTGGAAGCGGCGGGCGAGGGCGCTGTCGCGCTCGAGGTGGCCGCGGTACTCCTGGAAGGTGGTGGCGCCGATGCAGCGCAGGCGGCCCGAGGCGAGCGCGGGCTTGAGGAGGTTCGACGCGTCCATCGTCCCGCCGCTCGTCGCGCCGGCGCCGATGATGGTGTGGATCTCGTCGATGAAGAGGATCGATCCGGGCTGCTTTTCGAGGGCCTTGAGCACCGCCTTGATCCGGTTCTCGAAGTCGCCGCGGAACTTGGTGCCGGCGAGCAGGGCGCCCATGTCGAGGGCGTACACCGTCGAGCCGAGCAGCGGCTTCGGGGCGTCGCCCTTCTGGATCTTCTGGGCGAGGCCCTCGACGATCGCCGTCTTGCCCACGCCCGCGTCGCCGATGAGCAAGGGGTTGTTCTTGCGGCGCCGCGCGAGGATCTGGATCGCCCGCGAGACCTCGTTCTCGCGGCCGACGAGCGGATCGATCCGCCCCTCGGCGGACTCTTTGTTGAGGTTCAGCGTGTAGGCGGCGAGCGGGTCTTTCACCGGGGGCGGGCCCTCGGCGGACTCGCCCTCGCCCTCGTTCGGCGAGGGCTGCTGGGCCGGGCCGGGCTCCTCCCGGGCCACGTCGTCTTGCCCCGTCTTGGAGACCCCATGGGAGATGTAGTTCACGACGTCGAACCGTGTGACACCCTGTTCACCGAGGAAGGACACCGCGGGACAGTCGCGCTCGGCGAAGAGGGAGACGAGCACGTTGGCGCCCTTCAGCTCCTTCTTGCCCGAGGTCTGCACGTGCATCGCGGCGCGGCCGACCACGCGCTGGAAGCCGAGCGAGAGGGTGGGGGAGCTGTCCGCGTCCTCCGGGAGCGGGGGGAGCTCGTCGTCGAGGAACTTCTCGAGCTTCTTCTTGAGGGCGCCGATGTCGGCGCCGACCTGGCGGAGGATCACGCCCGTCTCCTCGTCGAAGAGCAGGGCGTAGAGCAGGTGCTCGACGGTCACGAACTCGTGGCGGCGGCGGGCGGCCTCGCGGGTGGCGAGGGAGAAGGCGATCTCGACTTCGGGGCTGACGCGCATGGTTATTCGGGCTCCGCGGTTAGCCGAAGGGGCATGCCGTGCTCCTTCGCGAAATCCTGGACCTGGGCGACTTTGCTCTCCGCAACATCCTTCGTGTAGATGCCGGCGACCCCGTGCCCCTTGTGGTGCACGCTGAGCATGATGTGCGTCGCCTCGGTCTCGCTCTTGTGGAAGAACTTCATCAGCACGAGCACGACGAACTCCATGGTGGTGTAGTCGTCGTTGTGGAAGAGGACCTTGTACCGGCGCACCTTCTCGAGCTTCTTCTCCTGCTCGGTCGCGGTGTCGCCCTGCTGATCCGGCTGCTCGCGGGGGTCGTTCGCCATCGGGGGTCGGGCTAGCATAGCAAGGCCCGGCGCGGGAGGCTCGCCCGCGCAAAAGCCGAAAATCGCGTGGATTGAGGGCTATAGCGTCGGCTCGCGTCAGTCGAGCTTCACGGTCACCGGATCGATGCGCCAGATCTCCCGGGCGTACTCCTTGACCGTCCGGTCGGAGGAGAAGCGGCCCATCTTGGCGATGTTGAGGGCGGCCTTGCGCGACCACTCGTCCTCGTCGAGGAAGGCCTCGGACACCTGGCGCTGGCATGCCGCGTAGGCGCCGAAATCGCCCAGGGTGAGGTACTCGTCGTGGCCGAGCAGGGCCTCGACGAGCGGGCGGAAGAGGCCCGGCTCCTCGGGGTTGAAGAAGTCGGACGCGACGAGATCGATCACCTGCGCGATCTCCTCGTCCGCCGCGTAGGCCATCTTCCCGGTCGCCCCGGCCCTGCGGCGCTCGAGCACCTCCTTCGCGTCGAGCCCGAAGAGGAAGAAGTTCTCCGGCCCCACCGCGTCGCGGATCTCGATGTTGGCCCCGTCGAGCGTGCCGATGGTGAGCGCCCCGTTCATGGAGAGCTTCATGTTCCCGGTGCCCGAGGCCTCCATGCCGGCGGTGGAGATCTGCTCGGACAGGTCGGCGGCGGGGATGATCTTCTCCGCCAGCGAGACGCGGTAGTTGGGCAAGAAGATCACCTTGAGCGCGGAGAAGCGGCGATCGGCGTTGATCACCGACGCGATCGCGTGGATGAACCGGATGATCAGCTTGGCCTGCCGGTAGCCGGGCGCGGCCTTCGCGCCGAAGACGAACGTGCGCGGCGTGACGGCCTCGCCCCGCTTGCCCCGCAGGTAGAGCGCCACGATGTGCAGGGCGTTGAGGAGCTGGCGCTTGTACTCGTGGAGGCGCTTGATCTGGCAGTCGAAGAGGGAGGTCGGGTCGACGACGACGCCGAGCTCGTGGCGGATGAGCGCGGCGAGCGCGTCCTTGTTCTCGCGCTTGATCGCCCGGAGCGAGGCGCGGAAATCCGGATCGGACGCGTGGGGGACGAGCTCTTCCATGCGGTCGAGATCCGTCGTCCACCCGGGGCCGATGCGCGCGGTGATGAGCGACGAGAGGCCGGGGTTGCAGCCGAGGATCCACCGCCGCGGCGTGACGCCGTTGGTCTTGTTGTTGAAGCGCTCCGGGTAGTGCTCGTAGAAATCGCGGAGCAGCTCGTGCTTGACGAGCTCCGTGTGGAGCCTCGCCACGCCGTTGATCGAGTGCGATCCGACGACGGCGAGGTGCGCCATCCGCACCCGGCGCGTCGTGCCTTCTTCGATCAGGCTCATCCTCGCCACGTGGCCGTCGCTCGGGTGCTCGGTCATCACCTCGCGCAAAAATCGCCGGTTGATCTCGTAGATGATCTCCAGGTGCCGCGGGAGCAGCCGCTCGAAGAGCGCGACCGGCCAGCGCTCGAGCGCCTCGGGGAGGAGCGTGTGGTTGGTGTAGCCGAAGCAGCCCACCGTCTGCTTCCACGCGAGCTCCCAGGGCACGTTCTCGTCGTCGACGAGCACGCGCATCAGCTCGGCGATCGCGATCGCGGGGTGCGTGTCGTTGAGCTGGATCGCCACCTTGTCCGAGAGCTCGTCGAAGCGCTCGTGGCTCTTCTTGTAGCGGTAGACGATGTCGTGGATGGAGCAGGCCACGAAGAAGTACTCCTGCCTGAGGCGCAGCTCCCGCCCGGCCTCGAAATTGTCGTTCGGGTAGAGCACCTTGGAGATGACCTCCGAGGCGTTCTTGGCCTGGACGGCGCTCACGTAGTCGCCGGCGTTGAAGAGCGCGAAGTCGAACTCTTCACCGGCGCGCGCGGCCCAGAGGCGCAGGGTGTTGACGGTGCCCGTGTGGAAGCCGGCGATCGGCGTGTCGTAGGGAACGCCCATCACACGCTCGGCCTCGCGCCAGACCACCTTGAAGTTTCCGTGGCTGTCGGTGTGGCGCTCGGTGTGCCCGCCGAAGCGGACGGGCACCGTGTACTCGGGCCGGGCGATCTCCCAGGGGTTACCGAAGCGCAGCCACTCGTCGGCGAGCTCGACCTGCGCGCCGTTCCTGATCTTCTGCTCGAAGATCCCGAACTCGTAGCGGATCCCGTAGCCTTGCCCGGGCAGGCCGAGCGTGGCCATCGACTCGAGCAGGCATGCCGCGAGCCGGCCGAGGCCGCCGTTGCCGAGCCCCGCGTCCGGCTCTTGCTCCACGAGATCGTCGAGGGAAATTCCGAGCTCGGCGAGCACGTCGCGGTAGACGTCGTACACGTCGAGCGCCTGCAGGTTGTTCACGAGCGCGCGGCCGAGGAGGAACTCCGCCGAGAGGTAGTAGGCGCGCTTCACGTCCTGCTCGTAGTAGGTGCGCTGCGTCTTCGCCCACCGCTGCACCAGGCGATCGCGCACCGCGAGGGCCAGGGCCATGTACCGGTCGAAGGCCGTCGCCGCGTCGAGGTCGCGGGAGCGCGAGAACTGCACGTGATCGGTGAAGGCGCGGCGGAGGGTGACGGGGTGCATCCCCGTGCGATCGTCCTCCACGGCGATGATGGGCTCGGGCGTGTCAGCGGAAGCAGGCTCGGTGCTCATGGCGCGCGAGCATATACCTTGGCCGGCCGCGCCGGTTCTCGTATGACGGCGCCGTGCGCTCCCCCGGGACGGCCCTGCTCGCTTCGGCCCTGCTCGCGGCCTCGTGCTCGACCCGCGAGCCGATCGCGCAGGCGCCGCCCGACGCCGCGCCGGCCGCATCGATCGCGCCCTCCGCGAGCGCGCCGCCCATCGCCTCCGCGAGCGCATCTTCTGCACCGGCGATCGCGCCCGAGGCCATCGAGGGCATGGCGCTCGTGCCCGCGGGGCCGTTCATCATGGGCGCCGACACGATCGGCGAGATGGATGAGCGCCCCGCCCACGAGGTCACGCTCCCGGCCTTCTACCTCGACCTCACCGAGGTGACGAACGAGGCCTACGCGCGCTGCGTGGACGCGGGCGCATGCGCCCCGCACGACCCGAAGAACGCCGAGGCCAACCACTTCGGGAGCGACACCCGCTTCCGCGCGCCGCGGCAGCCGATCAGCAGCATCCCGTGGGACGCGGCGCGGGCCTACTGCGCGTGGAAGGGCAAGCGCCTGCCGACCGAGGCGGAGTGGGAAAAAGCCGCGCGCGGCACCGATGGGCGGCGCTACCCGTGGGGCAACGACGAGCCGACGCGCGAGCATGCGATGTTCGCGACGGGCGTGACGGCCGAGGTCGGCGCGCACCCGAAGGGCGATGGGCCGTACGGGCACCACGACATGGCGGGCAACGTGTGGGAGTGGATCGAGGACATCTACGATCCCGTGGCGTACACGCGCCCCGGCGCGCCGCGCGGCGTCGTCGGCACCTGCGAAGAGGTGATGGCCTCGCTCGACGATCTGCGCGCCCACCACAAGCAGGGCTTCACGGGATCGAACCCCATCCCCACCGAGTGCGAGCATGTGCTGCGCGGCGGCGCGTTCAACTATCCCGCGGCCGGCCTTCGCTCCAGCAACCGCGTCCACCACCCGGCGCGCTACCACCTCGTGATGAGCGGCATGCGCTGCGCCAGGGACGCGCGTTGACGCAGGGCCCGGCCGGCCGTATGTATCACGCTGTGACACAGACGCCGGACGACAAAAACCAGGGAGATCGAGCCGAGGACGAGCGGGTGGAGAGCGGCGCCGCCGCCCGGAAAGAGCGGGTCCTGCACACGCGCGTGCCCGCCGTGCTCGAGCGCGAGCTCAAGCGCTTCGCCGACAACCTGCGCATCCCCGTCTCGAACCTCGTGCGCGCCATCCTGGAGGACGCGATCAGCGCGGCCGACGCGGCCGGCGAGAGCGTCGAGGGGAGGCTGCGATCCGCGGCCCAGCAGCTCGAAAAGGAGCGCGAGAAGCTGAAGAAGCGCGTCATGCCCGAGGCCCTCGCCGAGGCCTACGCCTTCCAGCCGGTGACGCTCGCCAAGGACGCGTCGTGCGCCCGCTGCGGCAAGGATCTGCGCCGCGGCGAGCGGGCCCACCTCGGCCTCGTGGAGCCGTCCGCCGCGCCGGGCGAGCGCCTCTTCCTCTGCGACGCCTGCCTGCCCTCCGCGGGGGGCGCGTGATCCGTGATACGGCGTGATACGCATTCCAATACCGTTTGGGCGGATCTCTCGGGAAAAACAAATTTGACGCGCTGCTCTTGACGCGACGCGCGGTCGGTTTTATGTATCACGCCGTGACACGGTGACACCTGGTTGACGGCCCGCTGGCCGCGCCGGTCACCGCCCTGTCGTGGAGGTCGCCATGAACGAGTCTCAGAAGGAAACCACCGTCTCCGCCCGCTCCATCCAGAAGACCTGCGCGGGTCTCCTCTCCACCCTCGGCGACGTCGGCCTCACCTGGGCCACCTACGGCCTCAAGGTCGGCAAGCTCGCCCTCGAGACCAGCGCAGAGACGCTCGGCCGCACCGCCAAGGCCCTCGACACCCTCGGCGCCGAGCTCGCGAAGAAGCCCACCGACGACAAGCCCGTCGAGGCCGCGCCCGCGAACGACGAGAAGCCCGCCGCTCCCGAAGCGAACGCCGCCCCCGCCGCATGAGCCATCTCGCTGCGACGTCAACGCAGCGAGCGCCAAATGGCCTGAAAAAAAACGCAAAGGCGCAAAGGCGCCAAGGCGCAAAAAAGAACAATCCCTCTCTTCTTCTTGCGTCTTTGCGCCTTTGCGACTTTGCGTTAAAAATCCAACCTCATCAAATCAGAATACGGCCCTGGCTCCGCAGCCGCCGATAACGGATCCCAGCCCACGTGCTAGGGTCCGGGCGCGTGCGAATCCCGCGTCTTTGCCTTGCCCTTCTCTCCTCCACTGCGCTCCTCACCGCGGGTAACGCATTCGCCCTGCAAGCGCCCGCGCGCGCCGGCCACCCCGTCGCCGGGCCGATGGTCTCGCCCGGCGGGCTCGAAGCGGCGCCCGGCCTGCCCCCTCTGCGCCACGAGATCGACGCGCGCTACGGCGAGCCCCCCGCGGCGCGCAAGCTCGCGTGGGAGCGCTTCCTCGCCCGCGCGAAATCGGCCCGCTGGGAGGCGCTCTGGGATCGCGACACGGACGCTCCCGTCCGCGTGTTCGGCAAGGGCATGCCCGCGCCGGGCGCGGTCGCCGACGCGCAGATCGCCGAGGCTTCGGCCCGCGCCTTCCTCGCGGCCGAGCGCGCGCTCGTCGCCCCGGGGGTCGACCTCGCCCATCTTCGTTTGAGCGCCAACGATCTCGACGCCGGGATGCGCACGGTGGCCTTCGAGCAGCAGGCGCCGCTCGCGGACGGCGCGCTCGTCCCCGTGATCGGCGGGCGCGCGAGCGTGCGCTTCAAGAATGATCGGCTCTTCGTCTTCGGCTCCGAGCTCATCGCCGACCCGGGGCGGTTGCCGCTCCCGGCCTTCTCCGGCGACGAGGCCGAGCGCGCGGCGATCGGCTGGATCGCGGCCGAGCATGCCACTGTGAGCCTCGCGGAGCCGGCCGCGCTGGTCGCGCTGCCCCGGATCGAGAGCGGCACTCGCTCGCTCTCCCTCGCCTACCGCGTGGTCGTGAGCGCGGCCGATCCCGTCGCGCGCTACGCCGTGTACGTGGACGCGACCCGGGGCGCCCCCCTCGCGCGCGAGCAGCTCCTCCGCTTCGCCGCGGCTGAGGTGCGCTTCAACGCGCCGGTGCGCGGGCCGGAGGGAGAGCGGAAGGATTATCCCGCGCGCCTGCTCAACCTGCTCGTCGACGGGCAGCACCTCCAGACCGACGACAGCGGGCTCGTGACCTGGGACAGCCAGCCGGGCGAGGCCGAGCTCGGGGCCCACGGCGCGCGCCTCTACGTGCAGAGCCAGGATGGAAGCGACGTGTCCACGATGGTCAACGCCGTGGACGGCGCGCCCCTCGCGTGGTCGCTCGCGCCCGACGAGCGGGGCGACGCCCAGCTCTCGGCGTACATCCACGGCAACATCATCAAGGCCCATGTCCTGACCTTCGCCCCCTCGCTCAGCTTCCTCAAGGCGCAGCTCCCCGCCCGGGTCAACAAGTCCGATCCGCAGGGCTGCAACGCCTACTGGGACGGCTCGTCGATCAACTTCCTGCTCGCCAATTCCTCGTGCCACAACTCGGCGCGCGTCGCCGATGTCGTCTATCACGAGCTCGGCCACGGGCTGCACCAGTACGCGATCATCCCCGGCGCAGGCGCCTTCGATCCGGCGCTCGGCGAGGGCACGGGCGACATCACCGCCGCCTCGGTGACGCACGATCCGCGGCTCGCGCCCGGCTTCTTCGTCGGCACCGACGCGCCCCTCCGGGAGATGGACAGCGGCCGCCGCTGGCCCGACGACATCAGCTGGGATCCGCACGAGACCGGGCTCATCTGGGCCGGCGCGATGTGGGATCTCCGCACCTACCTCGTGGCCGATCTCGGCGACGACGCGGGCAACGCCCAGGCCGATCTGCTCTATTTCCAGGCGATCCGCCGCGCCTCCAACATCCCCACCACGTACGCCGAGGTGCTCGCGGCCGACGACGACGACGGCGATCTCTCGAACGGGACGCCGCATGTCTGCGCGATCAACCGGGCCTTCGTCGCCCACGGGCTCGCCTCGGTGCTCGACGACTCGGGGCTGCGCCTCCGCCACCAGGCGGTGAGCCTCGCCAAGGCGCACGGCCAGCCGATCGACATCGACGTGACGACCGAGCGGCTCTACCCGCAGTGCGCCGCGACGCCGCTCGACTCGGTCGATCTGCGCTACCGCGTCGGCGCCGTCGCCACGCAGGTCGAGCTCCAGGGCGACGGCACGAGCTACCACGGCGTCATCCCCGCGCAGCCGGCCGGGACCTCGGTGGCCTACACCATCCTCGGGAGCGCGGGCGGCCACGAGACGTCGCTGCCCGACAACCGCGCGGACGACATGTACAGCCTCTTCGTGGGCGATCCCGTCCCGCTCTACTGCAACGACTTCGAGACGCAGATCGACGGCTGGGCCTTCAGCAACGAGAAGGGCAAGGCCGGTGATTTCCAGTGGGGGACGCCGGCGGCGAAATCGACCGATCCGGTCGCCGCGCACTCGGGCAACAAGGTGATCGGCGACCGGCTGAGCGGCGACGGCGCGTACAAGCGCAACCAGAGCTCGTCGGCCACGAGCCCGGTCATCGATCGCACCGGCAAGAAGCGGATCCGCCTCCAGCTCTGGCGCTGGCTCGGCGTCGAGGACGGCGCGTTCGACCAGGCGTCGATCTACGTCAACGACGCCCTCGTCTGGCAGAACATGGGCACGGACGAGACCGATGGAACCTTGAGCCACGTCGATCGCGAGTGGCGCTTCGTGGACATCGATCTCGCGCCCTCGCTCGGATCGGCCGAGACCATCCAGGTCCGCTTCGAGCTGACGAGCGACGCCGATCAGCAGCTCGGCGGCTGGAACATCGACGATTTCTGCGTGGTGACGTGGGACCCGCCGCCTCCGTCGTACCCGATCGTCTCGACGCTCCATCACGACGATCCGGAGCCGGAAACGAACGACCTCGTGCCTTCGGGCGGCCTGCGCTGCGCGGTCGGCCCGGGCGATGGTGGCGGCTCGGCGCTCTGGCTCGCGGCGGCGCTCGCGCTGGCGCGAATGATGCGTCGCTAGAAGACTGCGCTTTCGATCTTCGTCACGGCCTTGGGTCGCGGGGCGGCGGGCGCGCTCGGGCGACTCACGGCCGTGGTCGCGGCTCGCCGGGGCGCCGAGGTCGGGCTCGCGCTCGGCTCGAACGCGGGCGATGCAGGCGGAGGGCTGGCCGGGGCCTGGACCATGGGCTCTGCGGTCGCCGTGGCCGAGGTCGCGGCGGTGACGGACGCGCTCGCCGAGGGCGTCGCCGGCGCCGCGGCGTGGCGGCTGGAGGAGACGCCCACGGCGACCGCGGCGCCAAGGCCCACGAGGAGCGCGCCTCCAATCAGGAGCTGCGAGAGCGATCGGGCCGGCTGGCGCACGGGGCGGTACGACGGCAGCGCGTGCGGGCGCTCGACCGGCGGCGTGCTGCGGCGAGACACGGGCGCGCCGATGTCGCTCTGCGCCGACTCGAGCGCCTCGCGCAGGGCGTCGGCGCTCTGGAAGCGTTCTTTGCGTGACTTCTCCAGGCACCGCTGGACGATGGCCTGCACGCTCGGCGGCACCTCGGGGGGCAGGGCGGGCGTGGGGCCCTCGGCGATGAGCGGGAGCAGCGCCGGGTAGCTCTCCGCGGTGAACGGGTGGGTGGCGGTGAGCATCTCGAAGAGCACGACGCCGAGCGACCAGAGATCGGTGCGGTGATCGATGTCGAGCTCGCCGAGCGCCTGCTCCGGGCTCATGTACGCGGGCGTGCCGAAGAGCTGCCCGGGGAGGGTGACGATGGCCGAGCCGTCGCGCTTGCTGATGCCGAAGTCGACCAGCTTGGGGACGATGCCGCCGCTCGCGCCGCGGGCGAGGAAGATGTTCTCCGGCTTGATGTCCCGGTGGATCACGCCGGCCGCGTGTGCCGCGGCCAGCCCGCGGCAGATCTCGATCGCGATCGCGAGCGTCTCGCTGGGATCGAGCGGCCCGCGCGCGTCGATGCGCTCCGCGAGCGACTGCCCTTCGAGCAGCTCCATCGCGAGGTAGAGGTGCGCGGAGCCTTCGAGCTCGCCCACGTCGGCCACGTCGACGACGTTGGGGTGCCGCAGGTGCCCGATGATCTGCGCCTCGCGGAGGAAGCGCGCCCGGATCTGCGCGCCGCTCCGCACCGGGACGGCCGCGACCTTCAGGGCGAAGTCGCGCGCCAGCAGCTCGTGGCGAGCGGCCCAGACCTCGCCCATGGAACCCCCGCCGATTCGGCGGATGAGCCGGTAGCGCCCGGCGACCAAGTCGCCTTCGCGCAGCTTGCTGGATCGAGGAGCTTGGGCCACGCCTGCGCGTATCCTACCATTTTCGTCGGAAAAAGCCGCGAGCCATTGCAACGCGCCTTCATCGGGTCCGGTATGGGGCCCCCGGAGCGGCGGGCTCGGGCGACGCCGGAGGCCCCATCAGGGTGGCGAGCTGGGACGGATTACGCAGGTAACGAGCCCCTTCTTCCACGCTGACCAGGCCGCCCTTGATGAGCTCGGCCACGGCCCGATCGAGGGTCACCATCCCATCGCCGCCGCCCGTCTCCATCGAGGACTGGATCTGGTGGGTCTTCGCGTCGCGGATGAGCCGGCGAATGGCCGGGGTGGCGACCATGACCTCGAAGGCCGGCACGCGCCCCCGGCCTCCCTCCCGGAGCAGGAGGCGCTGGGCGATGATCGCGAGCAGCTCGGAGGAGAGCTGGGTGCGGATCTGCGACTGCTGGTGCGGCGGGAACACGTCGACGATCCGGTCGATCGTCTGGGGCGCGTCGTTGCTGTGGAGCGTGCCGAGCACGAGGTGGCCCGTCTCGGCCGCGGTGAGGGCCGCGGCGATCGTCTCGTGATCGCGCAGCTCGCCGACGAGGATCACGTCCGGATCCTGGCGGAGGATGTACTTGAGCGCGGCGGCGAAGCTCTTCGAGTCCGCGCCGATCTCCCGCTGCTCGATGGTCGAGACCTTGTTCTCGTGGAGGAACTCGATCGGGTCCTCGATGGTGATGATGTGGCAGTTGCGCGTCCGGTTGATCATCTCGATCATCGCCGCGAGCGTGGTGCTCTTGCCCGAGCCCGTCGGCCCCGTCACGAGCACGAGGCCCTGATCGCGCATGGCGAGGCTCTGCACGACCGCGGGCAGGCCGAGGGTCTCGAGATCCGGCACCTTGTTCGGGATGAGGCGGATGGAGGCCGCCGCTGTGCCACGCTGGCTATGGGCGTTGACGCGGAAGCGCTGCCCGCCGGTGACGGTGAGCGCGAAGTCGAGCTCGTGCTCCAGATCGAAGCGCTCGCGCTGGGCGTGGTTGAAGAGGCTCATCAAGAGGCGCCGGACGGTGCCCGGCCCGAGCGGCGGCAGGCGCTCCCCCGGGGCGAGCTGCCCGTGGATCCGGAAGAGCGGGGGCGAGCCGGCGATCAGGTGAAGGTCGCTCGCCCCGACGCGCAGCGCGCGCATGAGCAGGTCGTGCATGTCCACGTCGGTCGCGCCGCCGTCGAGCTCGCGCTCGCTCACGAGCACCGCCGAGCCGCGCGTCGTGCCCTGCGCGCCCATCCGCAGCTCGTCGGGGTTGGTGGCGTAGGCGAGGGCCGTCTCCAGCGTCACGAGCCCGGCCTTGTGGAGGCGGAGCAGCGCGCCGTTGAACGACTCCATCCCGCTCGCGTTGAGCATCGCGTCGCCGACCTCCTCGACGCGCTGCTCGCGGATGAGCCGGGCGATGGCCGGCGTCGCCTCGAGGATCTCCACGGCCGGCACGCGCCCGCCGCCCGAGCCCGCGCGGGGCACGAGGCGCTGGGCGGTGATGCCGCGGAGCGAGAGCGAGAGATCCATCGAGACCTGCTCGCGGAGGTGCTCGGGGAAGTAGCCGAGGATGCGCTGGAGCGTCTGCGTCGCGTCGACGGTGTGCAACGTCGAGATCACCAGGTGCCCGGTGAGCGCGGCCGAGAGGGCGACGCTCATCGTCTCGGCGTCGCGCATCTCGCCGATCACGATCACGTCCGGGCTCTCGCGGAGCACGTTGCGCAGGCCCGAGGCGAAGTCCGGCGTGTCGCTCCCGATCTCGCGCTGCGTGACGAGCGAGAGCATGTCCTCGTGGACGAACTCGATCGGATCTTCGAGCGTGACGATGTGCTTCGACGAGGTGCGGTTGATGTGGTGCACCATCGCCGCCACGGTGGTCGACTTGCCGCTCCCGGTGGCGCCGGTGACGAGCACGAGCCCGCGCGGCGCCTCGGCGAAGCGCGTGATCGCCTCCGGGAGACCGAGCGCGGAGAAATCGAGCTGCCCGCTCGGGACGGGCCGGATCACCGCGCCGATCGCGCCGCGCTGGACGTGGAAGTGAAAGCGGAAGCGGCCGAGATCGTCGATGGTCCGGCCGACATCGAGATCGCCCGTGCGATCGAACTCGGCCTTCTGCGCCGGGCGGAGCAGCCCGCCCATCAGCTCTTCGAGGGCGTCGCGCGTGGTGGGCGGGTAGAGCGTGACGGTGACGAGGCCGTCGATGCGCCAGGAGGGCTGGCGCCCTTCGGCCAGGAAGAGATCGGAGGCGCCCGCCTCCACCATCTCGCGGAGCAGCGGTTCGAGCGCGGCGGTCATGTGAAGGGAGGTTACGTCAGAAGCCGGCGGAAGCGTTGAAGCTCCCCTTCGCCGACGCGGAGATCGCCGGGTTGGCCTGGCCGACCTGCACCACGAGCCCGAGGAAGGCCGCGGGCTTGAGCCCCTCGTCGGGGCCGGCCTCGTTGGTGATGTACGAGACGCCTACGCCGCCGAGGAAGCCGAACGAGGTCGTGTTACCGCCGCTGCCGAGCACCGGGATGGTGGGGGCGATGCCGACATAGCCGAGCATGCCTATCCGTCCATCGCCGAGGGTCTCGATGAAGCCGCCCACCTGTCCCGCGATGGGGAAGGCGCGCCGCTCCACGGGGTTGTAGCTGTCGACCGCGAGCGCGACGCCCACCGCGTTGAGCACGCTCCGGGAGATCATCGGCTTCTCGACCCAAGGCGCGCGGGTGACCTGCAAGGTCGCGAGCATGGCCGGCAAGGTGAGGTAGGTGCGGATGCAGCTCCCCGTCGACTCGACCGTCTCGAAGTTCGACGAGCCGCAGAGGGGCACCGAGTGGATGACCACCGAGCCCACGAGCCGCCGCGCGCGCTCGGGCTCACCCGCGTCACCGCTGCGCAGCGAGGCCGCGACCCGGCCCGCGTCGGAGAGGAGGACGACCTTGCCGTCGAGGCTGAGCGGATCGCTGTAGACCACGAGGCGCAGGCGCGAGTCGCCGTCGAAATTCTCCGAGAGCGGCGGGAGCTGGAACTCGGCCGCGCTCGGCGTGACGATCCACTTGCCCTCCGTGAGCAGCTCGATCGGCGCGCCGTTCTGCGTGCGATCGGTGCGCGTGAACGAGACGAAGAGCGAGAGGGGCGCGACGAGGCGCCGTTTCGTCTGCCCGAGCAGGCGGATGCGACAGTTGCCTTGCCGCAGCGGCTCGGGCGCGATGGTGAGCGACTCGTGCGCCATCGGCTGCGCGCCGGGCCCCGAGGGCATGATGTCCACCTTCTTCGGGGGCGGCGCCTTGGGCAAGAGCGGCGGCGGGACCGGAGGCGCGGGGGCCTTCGCGTCGGGCGGCGCGTTGCCCGGCGGCTTCGCGGCCAAGGGCGGTTTGCTCGCCGGCGCCGGTCCCTTGGGGGTGGCGTCCTTGTCGTCGGGCTTGGCCGGAGGCGGGGTCACACCGGGCGGCGGAGGCGGGGTCACACCGGGCGGCGGAGGCGGCATCGCGCCCGGCGGCACGTCGTCCGGTCCTCCCATCCCAGGAGGCGCGCCCGGCGGGGCCATCTTCGACATCAGCGGCCCGCAGTCGACCTTCAGATCTTCGAGCGCGGGATCGGGGAAGAGCAGGCGAGCCGGGTTCGACTCGATGCCATTTTCGAGCGGCGGGAGGCTCACGCGGTACGTCGCGTTGAGGATGTTGGCGGTGGCCGGTGCGTCGAGGTTGAACGCGGTCACGCGGATCCACCCGCCCTGGGGGAAGACGCGGAGCACCTTGCCGTCGGCCTGCCCGCAGCCGCCCGAGGCGACCTCGAAGACCGGCACGGTGAAGGTGCGCTGGAAGGGCTGGACGCGGGCGTTGCCGCACGCGTCGACGATCGCCAGGTAGCGGAAATCGGCCAGCTCCGACTGCTTCGGCCACTCGAGGCCGAGGGTGAGCTCGCCCGCGTTCGGCGTGGGGAGCGCGGCTGGCCCGTCGTGGCAGACGAGGACCTTCTCCTTCTCGCCCTTCTTCGGCGGCGCGCCCTTGGCGTCGCTGCCCGCGGGCTCGACGATCGGCTTGTACGCACAGATATGCGCATACGAGCGGCGATCGAGGAGCACCGGGTCGAAGTCGAGCACCCGCCGGCCCTGCCGATCGAGCCGCCCCCAGATGGTGAGCGGCAGCGGGAGCGTCGGCGTCTGGAGCTTGATCGAGCGCAGCATGTTGTCGCCGACCACGCTCTGCCCTGCGTCGCCGTTCTGCGCCGTGCACTGGCCGGACGCGCAGAGCCACGGGCCGCCCCGGCGCGCGCTCTCGATCGGGAGCGGATCGGTGTCGCGCACGCTCATCCACACGCGCGACGCGTCCGGGAAGATCTCCGGCCCGCGGGACGCGGCCGAGGGCGCGCTCGATCCCGCGGGCGCGCGCAGGGTCTGGAGCGCGCCGGGGAACTCCGCGGGCGAGGGCGGCCCCGACTTGACGATCACCGTCATCCGCGGAGGCTCGGGCTCCGGATCGGGCGGGTTGTCGATGGGGGTGTCCGGCTCTTCGTCCGGAGGAGGAACGGGCTGCGCGGCCGCCGCGCCCGGAACGAGCAGCGCGGAGAGCACACCGAGGAGGCCGACGATGCGGAGGAGTTGAGCGCGGGTCATGACCTGCCGGGCGGGCGTGAGGGGTTAGAACGGAGGCTCGACCACCGACACGTCTTCCGAGACGCAGTCGGGCATCGAGAGGAGGCGGGGATAGGCGTGCAGCCGGGTCTTGCCGGCCTTCAGCGGGAGGGCCTGGATCACCGTGGGATCGCTGAGATCGCCGGCGAGGGTGATCGACGCCACGTCGATCGCCAGCACCTGATCGTCGTCGACCTTCACGTCGACCGGCATGCTGATGCGCACCCGATCGGTGTTGTAGGCGCTGATCTCGAACAGGTTGAAGGGCGAGCCCACGAGCAGCTGGCTCGTGAGCGCCCGGACGCGGAGCAGCCGCGGCTCGGGATCGACGATCACCTGCTTGTTGGGGTCGATCACCTTCTGGCCGGAGCTGACCCCGAACTCGATCGTGCCGCCCACGTCGCTGAAGCAGAGGTAGAAGGGCGGCGACTGGCCGTTCGAGTCGAGCAGGACGCGGATGCGGCCGAGCCTGTCCTTGCAGTCGTCGCTGAGCGCGAGGGCGGCCTCGGTGTTCAGCGACTCGATGACCACCGGCGCGTTGGCCACGGCGCCCGGGAGGCCGGGCGGCGGCGTCGCGCGCACGTTGGCGAGCCGGGCGCGGATCTTCCCCTCGCGCCACTTGGAGCCGAGGTTGTCCGGCACCGGCCCGATGCTGCACTGGAGGGTGTCGTACGTGGCGAGGACGTGATCGACGTCGTCGAGGCCCCCGACGATCATCTGGAAGTTCGTGGCCTCGGCCGGCAAGCCCGCGGGCAGGATGGTGATCGGCAGCTTCTGGGTCTGATCGGCCCAGGAGACGATCACGTTGGCCTCGCCCGACCAGTTGCTCTCCGAGGAGACCTTGAAGCGCGCCAGGCCCTGCTCGGTGGCCCGGCAGCGGAACGCGCCGTCGGTCACGGTGCAGGTCGGCTCGCTCTCGTCGGGGAGCGGATCGCTCAAGAGGACCATCGCCTCGGCGGGCTCGACGCGCACGTCGACGAAGGCCCCGTAGGCGGCCTGGCCGGCCTCCGTCATGAAGAGCGTCACGCCGGTCTCGTGCGGGTCTTGGCGCGCGCCGACCGGCTTGCCTTGATCGTCGAGGGTGTCGGCGGCGAAGAGGGCCGAGACGATGTCCGGCCTCACCTCCACCGCGCCGCTGCGACCGAGCGGATAGCCCCGCTTGATGCAGCCGGGAGAGGCCGCGAGCCCGAGGAGCGCGAGCGCCCCGAGACCGCGGCAGACGAGGGATCGGGTGGCGCTCACTTTTGATAGATCTCGGTGTACTCGGTGCCGAGCGGGTGCCGGTGCCACACGTAGGCCGCCCGCGGGTAGCCGCTCTCGTCCGTGTAGTCGCAGTGACCGAGCTCCCACTCGGTGTGCCAGGTGCTGGCGCCGGTGGTGGGATCGATCGTCATCGAGTGGGCGGAGACATCGTCGCCGCCGCCGTCGTCCGCGCCGTGGGCCAGCTTGGCGCGGGTGTCGACGAACGGCTCCAGCGCGGTCAGGGGGACGCGGGCCACGCGTCCTCCGGGGAGGGGGATCAGGAGCACATCTTCGAGGGGCTTCTCGGCCATGGTACTTTCCTCGGGCAGCCGCACGAAACGAGGGAAGGCGGCGTATTGCCCGGCCACTATACCGGAGGGTCCCCCGGGGGCGGGCGCACTTGTTGGACGGGGCTCCCGTCGAAATGTTGCAACGCCCCCTCGCCGACGCACAAAACCTGGGAGGGGGCGCCCCCGGGGCGTTCCCCGTTGACCCGGGCGGGCGGAAGTGGCCCGATAGAGCCGATGGACAAGATCGGCGGCGCTCGCCGAGCGAGGACGATGGGCAGGGCAGCGTGACCGTGGGCCAGGCAGAAGCAGGCGTCGATCCCCGGGTCGGGACGACCGCCGCCGGCAAGTACAAGATCCTCCGGCTGCTCGGCCGAGGCGGCATGGGCAGCGTCTACGAGGCCCAGAACCTGGCGATCGGCAAGAAGGTCGCCCTCAAGTTCGTCCTCGTCGACCGCAGCGCCGACGCCTCGGCCCTCGCGCGCTTCCACCGCGAGGCGCGCGCCATCTCCGCGGTCGAGAGCGCCCACATCGTGCAGATCTTCGACAGCGGCGAGACCGAGGCCGGCGAGCCCTTCCTCGTCATGGAGATGCTCCACGGCGAAGACCTCGGCGCTCGCCTCGCCCGCGGGCGCCTGCCCGTGAACGAGGCCCTCGCCATCGCCGTGCAGGCCCTGCGCGGGCTCCGGCGCGCCCACGCCGCCGGCATCGTCCACCGCGATCTCAAGCCCGAGAACCTCTTCCTCGTGAAGGACGAGGACGACCGCACCCAGGTCAAGATCGTCGATTTCGGCCTCTCGAAGATGATGAGCGAGGCGCCGGGGCTCGGCGTCAGCTCGCTCACCCAGGCCGGGGCCATGGTCGGCACCCCGCTCTACATGTCCCCCGAGCAGATCGAGGCCATGCCCGACATCGACGCCCGGACCGACCTCTGGGCGCTCGGGGCCATCCTCTACCAGGCCATCGCCGGGGCGCCTCCCTTCGACGAGCCGAGCTACGCCCGCCTGGTGATCAGCATCTGCCAGCGCGACCCGCAGCCCCTCGAGTCGCGCGCCCCCGGCGTCCCGCCCGCGCTCAGCGCCGTCATCGCCCGCGCGCTCTGCCGCGATCGCGCGCGCCGCTTCCAGACCGCGGACGAGCTGCTCGCCGCGCTGATCCCGCTCCTCTCCGAGGCCGAAGCCGCGCGGGCCGCCGCGCCCTCGCTCTCCGGCGTGGAGCCCTCGCGCGTCTCGAGCCCCGCCGTGTCGACGCCTGTACCGTCTGCCCCCACGCCCGCGCGCCCCCCGTCGGACGACGCGGCCAAGGGCTCGCCCGGCGCGGAGCTCCGCACCTTCACCGCCGGCGCCGCCACCCTCTGGGTCAGCCAGGCGCCCACCTTCTCCATCTGGCGGGGCGAGGTCGCCGCGCCCGATCGGCTGCGGATCGAGGCCCGCGACGGCAACGTCCACGAGCTGCGCCTCGCGCCGGTCGGCAAGCTCAACCTCGGTCGCGCCGAGCGGGTGGGCGACGAGCACAACGAGCTCGTCTACGCCGACGTCGCCTCGCGCCTCGCGGCAACGTTGCGACACGATGGAGTACGCTGGTGGATCAAGCGCCGCGACGAGTGCAGCGTGCCCGTGCAGGTCGGCCCGCGCGCGCTCAACCGCGGCGAAGAGGCCCCGCTCGTCCACGGCACCTTCGTCTCCGTCGGCGGCATGCGCGCCACGCTCGTCGATCGCCGGTACGTCACCCCCTCGGTGCCCGCCGGCACGGTCGATCCGGTGACGGGCCTCCTTGGCCGCGCCGGCCTCGAGCAGGAGATCGCCTCCTTCCTCCAGCGCCAGCGCCCGGGCGGCCTCATCCTCCTCCGCCCGCGCGCCGGCGCGGCCACGCCGCCCCCGGCCACCGCGCCCCGCACGCTCGCCGAGCACCCGCCCGCCGTCGGCGCCGCCGTCTCCATCCACAAGGCCTGGCCGAGCCAGGTGATCGGCAACCACGACGGCACCACGCTCCTGCTCGCCGCGGGCGACGGTGCGGCCGTGAGCGAGACCGCCCGCGCCGTCGCCGAGGCCGCCCGCCAGGCCGGCCTCCAGAGCTTCGCATGCGGCACCTGGCTGCTCACCGGCGACGGCCTCGACGCCGGCCGCGAGATCGAGCTCGCCCTGCACGCCATCGAGTCGCTCGCCAGCACCGATCCCGGGCTCTCCGGCGGCCCGGCCGCGAAGGGCGGCGTCGTCTCCCTCCGCGAGCTCGGCCAGGGCGCGCGCCTCGCGAGCCAGAGCGAGCTGCTCAACGCCTCCGCCGACGCCCGCCGCGCCACCCTCCTCTTCGGCATCGAGGACCAGAGCGCCCTCTCCTCCGTCGGCGCGAGCATCATCGCCGCCCTCGAAAAAGAGCTCACCGCCGTCGTCGCGAGCCACGCCGGCAGCGGCGCGCTCGTCGCCCCGCTTGCCCCGGGTGTCGTCGTCGCGTCCATCACCAAGAAGAGCGATCCGACCGCCCTGGGATCCAACGTGCAGTGCGACTGGCATGCCCGCCCGCCGATCATGGACGGCAAGGCCGAGCTCCCGCGCACGCTCTCCTGGGAGATCCTCCACGCGGCCGATCCGGCCACGCGCGCGGCCGAGCTCAGCCGCGAGTGCGCCGACACCCACGGCGTGCTCTCCGCGCTGAGCGGCGGCCTGCCGTACCCCATCGCCGGCCGCGTCAACGCCGCCGTCTCCGCGTCGAGCGCGATCGAGCGCGTGAAGATGCTCTTCGACGTCCTCGAAGGCACCTGGCGCTTCATGGCCGCCGTCCTCGTCTCCGCCTCGTTCGCCCGCCGCCCCTCGCCCGACGGCACGCCGGCCGGCTTCGACGCGATGCTCGATCTCTACCGCCGCCTCGGCACGCGCGAAGGCTACGCCCTCGGCACCTGGCGCGAGCTCGCGCGCACGGCCGCGAAATCGTTTGATGTCAAAGGAGATCCGATCGACGCCCTCGCCCGCGAGGTGCTCGAGGTCAAGCTCGGGAGCAACCAGACCTTCGAGACGCTCTCGAACCTGATGCAGGTCGAGCGCAACGGCTTCGCCCACGGCCACTACAACGAGGCCCGCGCCGCCGCCGATCTGCCCGAGTTCGAGCAGATGACGCGCACCCTGCTCCGCGCCCTCCGCCCGCTCGCCGCGTGGACGCTCGTGACCGTCGAGAAGACCGAGCCCGATCTCTACGGCGAGGTGCAGACGGTCGAGTTCATCGATCACACCGGTCCCTTCAACACCGGCACGCGCCGCCGCATCGGCCTGAACAGCCCGGTGCGCCTCGCCAACGTCGTCTACCTCGCCCGCTGGCGCGAGGGCCTCGTGCTCCCGCTCGAGCCGCTCATGCGCCGCATCGCCCACGAGGACAAGTTCGACCTCTACTGGATGGACCACCTGCCCAAGGCCGGCAATTGCCAGATGAGCTCGGTGGTCGGCGCGACGCAGCTCAAGGTGCCGATCGACGCGCGCCGGCTGCCCCCGCTCATGCGCGCGCTGCTCGAGCGCGGGCAGGGGTAGCTCCCGCGCAGGACCAAAGCGCGGTAACTCCGGCGGATTTTTGCGATTCGCGGATGCACGCGTGTTTTTGCGTGCTCCCCGGCCCTGGATGGAGCTAGCCTGCGACCACAATTCGAGCAGAGGGGGATGCACATGAGGGGTGGCATGTCGGGCAAGATCGCGCCCGGAGTGATCGTCGGGGGCAAATACCAGCTCACGCGGCCGATCGGCGAGGGCGCGATGGGGACGGTCTGGGCCGCGATCCACAGGCAAATCGGCGGGGAGGTGGCGGTCAAGCTCATCCTCCGATCCGACGAGGAGCTGCGCCGCCGCTTGCTCCGCGAGGCCAAGGCCTGCGGCAAGCTCAAGCACAAGAACATCATCGAGATCTTCGACGTCGGCGAGACCGCGGAGGGCGATCCGTTCCTCGTGATGCCGCTCCTCTGCGGCGAGACGCTGGCCGATCGGCTGCGCGATCGGCGCCGCCTCAACCCGCCCGAGGCCGCCCGCATCGGGCGCGACGTGGCGCGCGCCCTCTCCGCCGCGCACGACGCGGGCGTCATCCACCGCGACCTCAAGCCCGCCAACATCTTCCTCCACAACGAGCCCGGCGAAGATGGGCTGGTGGTCAAGGTGCTCGACTTCGGCGTCGCCAAGAACCTCACCGCCGCCGACGGGCTCGAGACGCGGACGGGCGGGATCATCGGCTCGCCCGCGTACATGAGCCCGGAGCAGGCCGTCGGCAGCAGCAAGGTCGACCACCGGGCCGACATCTGGGCGCTCGGCGTGGTGCTCTTCGAGATGCTCACCGGCGTGCGCCCGTTCAAGGGCGACCAGAACCAGATCCTCATCGCCATCGCCACGGCCGAGATCCCGCTCGTGTCGCGCTACGTGCGCCTCATCGATGAGGGCTTCGTGAAGCTCGTCGCCCGCTGCCTCGAGCGCAACCTCGACAGGCGCGTCGGCTCCGCCGCCGACCTCGGCACGCTCCTCCACCGCTTCATGATCCCGAGCACGCCCGGCGCCGCGCTCGGCCAGTCGGTGTCCGGCCTGCTCGTGTCCACCGAGGTCCCGATGGAACACGTCGTCAACGCGACGACACAACCGGCGCCGGTGCCTCCACCCGCGCCCGCGCCCGACGGCGACGACCTGGTGGCGACCACGCGAATGACCCCCGGCCTGATGGCCGCGATGATCCGGCCGCCCGGTGTCCCGGCCGCCACGCCCGTCGCTCGGCCCGTGATGCCCCAGCACCACGCCGGCGCCGGAACCGTGCAGATCCCGCCGATGGCGCTGCGCGATCCGGTGCTGGCCTCGCAATACGGTGTCTCGCCCCGGGAGGCGCCTCCTGCGCCGCCACCGCCGCAGATGCCGATGGCCGGCTCGTACCTCGGGCCGCTGCCTGGAGTCCCCGCGCCCCGGGCCGGCGCCGCGCCCGCGCCCTTCGCGCACCTGCGCAAGACGGAGCGCCTCGATCCGATGGTCCCCGTGCCCCCCGAGGTCATCGAGCGCCTCGCCGCCGCCGGGCCGGTCGCTCCCGCTCCACCGCCCCGTCCAGCCATGGGGAGCGCGCCCGATCCGCAGGATCGACTCGGTCTCCGCGGGACCCTACGGATGGTCGTCCAGACGCCGCCGCCCCCGCCCACCTTCGATCCGCAGCTCGCCGGCGCAACCCGGGGCGCGACCACCACAGCACCCCTGCTCCAGCCGCAGGCCGTCGAGCCGGTGATGATGAGCACCCACGCTCCGCTCGCGCCGGCCCCGCCCCATCGCCCGATATGGAAGATCATCGCCGGTGGCGTCGGCGCCGGTGTAGTGCTCGGCGCCCTGGTGATCGGGACACTCATCCTCCACCAGCGGAGCCGCGCCGCCGCCGCTCAACCCGAGGCCGAAGCCACGAGCGCATCCGCCGCCGTCCCGGCCATGATGGCCGATCCACCGCCCGCGCCAACCGCGCTTGCGCCCGCTGCTCCCTCGGAATCAGCCACCGTCGAGCCGGCGCCCGTCGCGTCCCCCTCGGCCTCCGCGCCCGCGTCTGCCAAACCACCCCCGCCTGTCAAAATGCCCCCGATTGTGGGGGACCCCGGGCCCAGATCGACGGGCGGTTCCGCTGCTGGTCCCAAGAAGCCGCCCCCGCCGCCCACCCGGCCCCGGTGGTTGAATCCCAAGCACACTCCGACGGGTATTTGATCCAATAACCCCGGCTATGCGCGAGCAGGAGGCAAGCCGGCGAAAGCCGGCTTCTCGAGGGTAGCCCAGGGTTTCAACCCTGGGCTACCGCTCCAGGCCTCGCTCAAAACCGCCCTGTCACACTGACCCACCCGCCTCCGGACAGCGGGGTGACCGCCACGTCCGAGGGGTTGATGACGACACGCCGCCTGGCCGCATCGCTGTGCGATGAAGGCTTCTTGTCCAGAAAGCCCCAGACCACGCACCCACCCGTCACGATGAGGCCGCCCCCGAGGAGCCCTCCACCGACATATTGTTGCACCGGGACCCTCTGAAGACCACCTGCGACGAGGAGGGTCATACCGGCCAGCGAGGAGATCCCTCCCAACGTCCCGACCACGGCGGGCGCGACGGGGACATCCTGTTTGTCCGAGAGCACCGGGGTAGGCGTCGGCTCGGGTAGGGGAGGGGGTGGCAGCGGTGTCAGCTCCGATTGCGGCTTCGGCTCGAGCTGCGCCATGACCCTCTTCGTCTCTCCACTCTTGAGGTCGAAGCGGAGGTGAAAGATCTTCCGTCCAGGCGCGGAGACGACGAGGACATGGGTGCCCGGGTCGACCTCGATGGCTGCATGAGGATCGGGAAACTGCCGGTCATCGAGGCGAATCTCCGCCGCGACGCCGGCCGGGACGTTGACCTCGATCCGCGGGATCTTCGGGCCGATCGCGGCGAGGGCCTGGCTCGCCCCCGACTCGTCCTCCTTGTTGCCGACGGCATGCGCCTCGGTGCGCGCCCGCTGGTAAATGGCCTTGGCCACGAGCAGGCTGCCGAGCTGCTCTTCACAGTAGCCGATCCAGAGCAAGGTCTTGCCCTCGCGGCCGAGGGCGAGCATCGCCTGGAACTTTTCGATCGCCTCCTTCCACTGCCCCTTGTCCGCGAGGCCCTCCGCCTCGCGGCGGAGCGCTTCCTTCTTCTGTTCGATTTTCCACTTCGGCGTGGCGTCGACCCGGCGCGGCACAGGGCTCGGCGGTGGATCCGCCATGGCTGACGTGGAGACGGTGAGCGCCCCGGCGGCGCCGAGCGAGATGAGCCAATGTTTCACGGGAACCCCCCTTTGCTTACCCGCGTTCTACCCTCCATCGCGCGCCCGGCGCAAGCGCTTTCGCGACGCATGAAGCGACCGAAATCGGACGGTTTCGCCGAGAGAAAAAGGAGCGAGGCCGCGTTTTTCTCTTGAGGCGAGAGAGCGTTGGTGGTGTATTGCTCCCCGCGAGCCCGACACCAGGCTCGCGGGGAGCTCGGGGGGTGTAACGTGAAGGTTTCCAGCAATCATCGGTTGGGCTCTATCTGCGCATGCATGCTCGCCGCCGGCTTGAGCGTGGCCACGCCGGCCCGCGCCGCCGGTGGCAACACCATCGATCCAGGCGTGCGCATCCTGTTCGACGAAGGCATGAAGGCCGCCCAGGCCGGCCGGTGGGAAGAGGCGCGCCGAAACTTCAGCGAAGGCTGGTCGATGAGCAAGAGCCCTCAAGTGCTCGCCCAGCTCTGCCGCGCCGATCTGAACACCGGCCACAACGCCGAAGCCGTGGCCCACCTGCAAGATCTTTTGCGCGTGGTGCCCGATCTGAGCGTGGAAGACCGGGCGCGAATCGAGGGGATGCTGGCCCAGGCCAAGAGCAAGGTAGGCTCGGTGCGAGTCGAAGCGCCGGAAGGCACGGAGATCTTCGTGGACGATGTGAAGGTGGGAGAGGCGCCGATGAGCGGTGAGCTCTACCTCGCTCCCGGGAGCCGGCGGCTGCGGGCGCACCTGCGTGATCGCGCGGATGTGCTGAGGTCCCTCGAGGTGAAGGTCGGGCAGGTGTCACAGGTGAAGGTGGAATTCGAGATGCCGCGCGGACCGGTGAGGATGCTGGTGGTGGTGCCCGAGCTGGTCGCCCGGCCAGCCGAAGAGAAGAAGAGCAAGGCGATCCTCGGCCTGGGGATCGGCGCGACCGCGGCGTTCCTCGGGGGAGGGGTGGCGTTCCATGTGCTGTCCCAGGCGAGGGTGAAGGATGCGTCCCAATACCGAGATAAACTCGGTGACCACGGGGCAAACACTTCCGCGTGCGTTGATCCGACGCCGGAGTGCAACACTCTGTCCGGACTCAACAGCGACGCTAAGACGTTCAGCGTGGTGTCGATTGGAGGTTATGCGCTCGGTGCAGCGGCCGGGGCCGCCACGCTCTGGTACGCGCTCAAGCCGTCGTCCAAGCGCTCCGGCGATCACACGGGGGCGCTGGTCGTCCCGGTGGTGGGCGCAGGGACGGCGGGGTTGATGGTTGTGTCGTCGTTTTGATCGAAATCGGGGAGGGGACAATGAAGAACACGAGCTACATTTTCATGGGGCTGGTCGGGGTGTCGGCTGTGGTTTCGATGGCGAGCGCCTGCGGTCTGGGCGGCAACGAGTGCGAGCTGAACCTGAACTGCGTAGGTCAGGCCGGCACGACCACCGCGACGACGATGGGAACCACGGGGAGCGTAGGAACCGGAGGGATGGATGGGACTAGTTCCTCGGGTGGCGGTGGGCAGATGTCCACGACGGCGACGACGACCGGAGGCGGTTCAGTCTGCGGCGACGGGATCAAGGAGGGTGATGAGCAATGCGATGATCACAACACCGGTGATGGAGACGGGTGTAGCAGCGGGTGCCTCGAGGAACCCGGCTACTCCTGCGAAGCGTCAACCACTGAGGGGTGCGTGCCAATTTGTGGAGACGGAAAAATTGTGGGTATCGAGCAGTGTGATGATATGAACACCGCTGATGGTGATGGGTGTAGCAGTAAGTGCTTGATGGAGAGTGGATTTATTTGCTCAGGGCTGCCAAGTGTGTGCGTCGCCAAATGCGGGGACGGGTTTGTTGTTGGCGTGGAGCAGTGTGATGATGGAGGTGGCCTTGGTGGTGATGGGTGCAGTGCCGATTGCAAGATAGAGAACGGGTACGTGTGTGTAAATTCCGCTGCGCAAGCTAGTGTTTGTAGTACCGTTTGTGGCGACGGTATAGTTGTCGGGAAAGAGGAGTGCGATGGGAATGCTGCGCCGGGGAAAAAGTGCGAGTCTTGCATTTTGGTGTACAGCACGGTGATTAACGAGATCGTCTACGACCCATTCCTTGTTGGTTCCGACGAAGGCTGCTTCGTCGAGCTTCGCGGGGAGAAAGGGCTGCCGCTCGACGGCTATTCGTTGAGCTACTACGATGGTATTACTAACGCGGAGACAGTCTTCGCGTTCAACGGGAAAAAGATTTCTCAAGACGGATATTTTGTGATTCATCAGTATGGCGGGGGTGGTGGCGCTAGCGACCTGTCGGCAGGCGGTGTGGACTTGCCTGATTATGCGGGAAGCCTCGTGCTCCGATCTGGTAATGATGTTGTTGATGCTGTGTCGTTTGGTGCTCCATCTGTGGTTTGGGGTGAAAAGATGCCGGCGGAAGCGGTTGGTGGTATTGGTCTTTCGTTGTCGAGAATTCCCAACGGGCAGGATACAAATGATAATGCTGCTGATTGGAAAATCGGATGCTGGACGCCGTGGTCCAAGAACAAAAGCGCGAGTAATGGATGCCAGTAGCCGAGCGCGTGACGGTTTGTGGAATCACACCCCATCCTGCGCCAGCGCCGCCGTAAGCTCCCGCTTGCACTCCGCCAGGTCCGGGTAGCGCCACTCCGGCCGCTTCCCCAGCATCCTCCCCAGCACTGAATCCACCGCCGGAAGGCTCGCCCGCCCGAGCTCCGGGATCCACAAGGGCAGCACCTTCCCCTGCCAGTGCGCCCGGTAGCACGACTCCCGTGTCGCCCCGAAATCCAGCGGCGCGCCCCCCGCCGACAGAAGCTCGAAGATCGTCACCCCCGCCGCGTACTGATCGCTCGGACGCCAGTCCGCCGTCACCAGACCCGACCACCGCTCCGGCGCCAGGTACGGCGGGCTCCCCCGGGAAACCTCCATCCCGCTCCCACACCCGCCCGCGGACTGCTTCACCTTCGCCAGCCCGAAATCTCCTAATTTGATCTGGTTTCCCCGCACCACGAACAGATTGTCCGGCTTGATATCCCGGTGCGCCACCCCCATCGCGTGGAGCAGCGCCAGCGCGTCCACCATCTGGAGCGCCGCATCCACCCGCCACCGGAGCGGCATCGACGAAAACACCGCCCGCACGCTCCGCTCGCATTGCTCCATCGTGTACCAGTAGTGCGGCACCTCCTCTCCACCGAGCGCCACACCCGCCATTCCATGCTCGTACACCGTCACCAGCCGCGGCGACCGCGCTGACGCCAGGATCCCGTATTCATGCTCGAACCGCTCCCCGAGATCGGCCTCCCCGCTGTCGCGCATCAGCTTCAGGGCCAGATCGGCCTTCCGGATCAGATCCCACACGGAGAACACGGCTCCCTCTCCGCCTTGCCCGATCAACCGGAACCCCACGAACCTCGAAAACGCCGCCGACAGCGTGGCGGGGATGTAATGGCTGCTCATCGTCCGTCCATCGATTGAAAAAATGGCCGCGCGCCGCCCCGGGATTCACCCGAGGCGGCGCCGAGAAAAAGCCCCTCCGGGCTCGATGTTCTCCGATCGCCGCCGGCTTTACTGCGGCTTCTGCTCGAAGATGCTCGGGGGCGAAGCGGGCCTCGGCGGCGCGATCTTCACCGGTGCCTCCGGCGGAGGAGGGGGCTTGGGCTTCGCCGGCGTCGCTGGTTTTGGCGGCGTCACAGGCCGGGCCGGCCTGCGCGAGGTGGCTGCCAGGGTGACTGTCGGCTCGACCGCGACCGTCGGCGCTGCGGGCGGGCTCGGTGCCGCGCTCGTGCTCGTTGCGGCAGCGATCTCCGGCGCGCTCGTCGTGGCTGCGGTCGCGGGGGCGCTCGCGGCGCTCGCGGTCGGCGCTGCGGGCGGGCTCTCCTCGGAGAAACCCACATAGAGCAGCACCAGCGTGAGCCCCATGGCGGCCATGGTCATCACCGTCCAGCGCACCAGCGGGTTGCGAGACCGGAAATTCACCGCGTCGATCACCGCCGGTGGGAGCTGCGGTGAGGTCACCGGGCGGAGGGACGGCGCCGGCTTCGCGGGGACGAAGGGCAGCGCCGCCTTCACGGCATGAGCGGCTTGCTCGGGCGAGATCACCATCGTCTCCCGGGGCCGCCCGGATCGATTCCAGTCGGCCTCCAGGCCCGGCTCGCTCGCGCGCGGCTCCGGCGCGGGCTCGGCTGCGGCGGCGGGTATGGGCAGCAGCACGGCCCGGCGCGGCGGCGCGTCTTCGTCCACCGAGATCTCCACGTCCGGCGCGCTCGATCGATCCGGCGGCGATTTCCACAGCGTCGTCGCATCCTCGTCAACAACGGGTACCGGTGTGACACGCGGCGGCGGCGAGCGGCGCGAGCGCGGGATGGCCGCGTCGGTCGGCGGGCGGAACGGCGGCGCTTTGCCCTCCCACGAGGGGCGCGGCGTGTCGACGGACAGCTCCTCGCGCAGCGCGTCTGCGGCCTCCTGCGCGAGGCGCGCGCGCCAGCCGAGCGAGGTCGGCCGATCGACCAGGAAGGGCGCGGCGCCGAAGAGCTGCTTGGCGATCTCCTCGGGCCGGATCGGCACGTCTTCCACGCGGCGCACGCCGAGCTCGAGATCGGCGGCGGTCAGATCGCCGTCGCTCACGAAGCGGATCGACACCCCGTTGGGCAGGTCGGCCTCGCGGCCGTTGGAGATGACGGTCCAGCGGATGTCCGACGCGTAGAGCACGGCGGCGATGCGCGCGGCGGCGCGGGCGATCACCTCGAAGGGCGCGCCGTCGTCGTGCGCGATCACGATCCGCCGCGGCTGCGGGGCGCCCTTCGCCGTCCACCTCAGCGAGAGCGAGCTCGGCTCGACCGCGGGCAGATCGCGGAACGCGTGCATGTACTCGCCGAGCACATCGGAGACATGGGCCGGGTCCTCGCGCATGCAGCGCACGTACGATCGGTACCAGCCGGCCGACTCCGCCGCGCCGAGCACATGCTGGTGGAAGAGGCGCGCCGCGTCGAGGATCGCGTCCGCGTCGAGCTGCCGGTCCACGGCCACGATCGCGTGGGCGAAGGGTGGGTCTTGCCTCCCGGCGTGATCGGTCGTGCCGCGGATGCGGAGGCCGAAGATCAGCGCCATTCCCCCGTGGCCGGGCTCGTGCTGGATGTCGTCGCGCGAGAGGTTGCCGATGGCGAAGGCGTAGGCGCCCGTCGACTGCGGCTCGATGTACTTCATCAGCCGCGAGAGGTGGCTGAAGTGCTGGCGCGTGAGCGGGCCCTGCGGCACCTCGGCGCAGTACATGAAGTCGATCTGGTGGCTCGGCACGTTGCCGTGCAAGAAGTGGTAGAACGTCGCCCCCTCGTGGGCGCGGTAGCTCGGCACCACGTAGCCGTCGTGGCTTGCTTCCTGGGTGATCATCTCAGCTCCTCAGGGCGGCGGCGCCGTTGGCCCCGTTCGGGGCGGCGTGCAACGGAGCGGTGGGTGCAGCGGGGAGCGCGGGCTTCGGCGCGCGCGGCGGGGCCTCGGCCTTCATCCGCTGGAGGAGCTGGTTATCGTACGCGTTCTTCGGGAGGATCCGCTCCACGAAGTGCGAGAACAAGAGGTGCGTCGAGTGCCCGTACGTCGACGACCCGACAAAGACGCGGATGTCGACCTGCATCTGGAAGCGCATCAGATCGTTGATGAGCTTCGCGTAGAGCTGCTTGGCCTGCTGCTCCGCCTCGGCCGGCGTACCGGAGAGCAGATCGCTCTTGTTGATGAAGAGGACGAGCGCCTTGCACGAGGCCACGGTCTTCGGGCCGAAGAAGAACTTGAGCGACTCGGGCTGGAACTCGCGGAGCTGCTCCTGGATCCTCGCGGGCTCGTAGGTCTTCGCGTCCTTGCCGCCGAGGTCGACGACGATCAGCATCCCGTGGATCTCGTCGACGATGAGCTCCTGCTGCGCGTCGACGATGTGCTCGCCGCCCCAGTCGCCGATCTCGAAGACATGCTCGGTGATGAGGTCCTTCGTGATCACCTGGCTCACGGTCCGCTCGTAGCGCTCGATCTTCGTCCCCTGGATCGCGCCGAGATCGGTGAGCGGGTTCGCCCACTTGAGGGTGAGCGAGGTCTTCCCCGTCCACTTCACGCCGAGCGTGAGGATCTTGTACGTCTTGCGCGTCACCTTGGGCCGCTTCTCGAGCTCCGCCCGCAGCCAGTCGATCTCCTGCTGCTGGTGATCGAGCCAGCCTGCCTTCTCGGTGTCCTTCTCGCTCGCCGCGGCGAGCTGCCGCTTGAGCGCCTGGCTGAGCTCGCCGAGCTCCCGGTTCTGCGATTCGAGCGTCATGAGCTTCGGCTCGAGATCGCGGCTGTGCGCCTGGAGCGACAGGAGCTGCCCGCGCGTCGACGACGCTTGCACCTGCGCCTGCGCGAGGTCGTTCTGCACGAGCCGGAGCTGCCCCGTGAGCTTGCCGGCTCGGATGGCCATCAAGGCGGCGAGGCCCCCGAGCATGAGGACGAACAGCGCGCCTACCCCCGCAAATACGTACACCATGATCACCTCACGTTCCCCCGTTCGTGGGTGAGGGACGCCGCGCTTCGCGGTCGTCTTGATGCCTCCCCCGAGGCCTCCGCACGGTGCGGAGACGCAAGCAGTAGAGCACGTCGTGCGCGTGGAGATCAAGAGGGCCCCGCGGCGGCGCGACGGCGGCGGGGGCGCCCGAGTTTACAGCCCCGTCCCCACCTGATAGACAAAGCGCGATGTCCCGCTCGTCTGTCCGCCTCGCCCGAGGGCCGGTCCTGGCGTTGATCCTCGCCGTCTCCAGCGCCGCCTCCGCCGACCTCGTGCCGGGCCCCGGCCGCCTCGCCGCGCCCCCGCCGACGGGCCGCCCCGCCCCGGCCGCGACCCTCATCCTCCCGCCCGGCGCGGGGAGCGCCGCTGCCTCGGCCGCCGCGAGCGCCTCCGCAGCGCCCGCCGCCTCCGCGGCGGCCCCGGCTGCTCCCTCCGCGAGCGCCGCCGCGCCGCCTCCTCCCGCGCCGGCCGCGCCCGTTGCTTCTGGCTCCGCGATGCCCGCCCCCTCGGCGTCGGCCCCGCCGTCGCGCGACGACCTCTGCGCCGACACGGTCATCACCTGGGCCAAGGGCGCCTCGCAGCGCACGGGCCTCACCATCGCCCCGGTCTCCTGCTCGCCGGGCATCGTCCGCCTCTCCGTGGCGGGCGCCGGCTGCGACTTCGAGGTCGCCCGCGGCAAGGGCTTCCAGCGCACCACCGACGGCACGTTCGGCGTCTCCCCCATCGCCAACCTCGACTGGGCCTCGGCGCCCGAGCCCATGAAAAAGGCCCTCGCCGGTCTCCTCACCGCCCTCTCGCAGGACGGCTCGCTCCTCATCCCCTCCGGCGATCCGATCTACAACGCCGACGCCGGCCGCTTCCTCGGCTCCCGGCAGAACCAGATCCTCGCCGGCGTGGCCGCCCTCCTCGCCCTCGGCGGCGTCGGCTTCTGGCTCAAGAAGAAGAAGCCGGCCTGAGCCATCGTTCGCCGGTGTGTCACGGCGTTGACAGCGCTTTTTGAAGGAGCGGCAACGCTTCGAGCTTCTCCATCACGAGCGCCGCGTAGGCCCGGTTCCCGCTCGCGGACGGGTGGCCGTCGCGGGGGATGTGGTAGTCCTTCTGCGGCCGCCCGTTGGGCGTCGTGGGGATGAAGGAGACATTCGCCCGGGTCGCGAGGCGCGCCGGGATCTCGGGGTGGTGGGTGAAGTAGTCGAGCACGACGAGCGGCGGCGCCCCGTCCGCCTCGCGCAGCTTCGCCAGGGTCGGCTCGATCTCCTCGAAGGCGGCGACCGCGCTCGCGCCCCCGCGGATCTGCGAGAGCAGCGTCGCGAAGACCACGGCGGGCCGCTCGTCGAGCAGGAAGCAACCGAGGCTGAACGGCGTGAACCCTGCCAGATCGTTGATCTCGTCCTGCACATCCCACGCGGTCAGATCGTTGTCCTCGAAGAGCCCCATCACCACCGCGTCCGCGCCGAGCTTTTGCGTGGCGAGCGCGTACATCTTCACGTGGGTCTCGAGGTTCGCGCCCGGGATGCCCAGGTTCAAGACCTCGACCTTCCCGGCGAGCCCGCGCGCAGCGAACAGCTCGTCGAGGCGCGCCTTGAGCGTCTCGTTCTCCTCCACGCCCTGCCCGAAGATGAACGAGTCACCGACGAGCGCGATCCGGATCTGCCCCGGCGCCTTCTGCTCGGCGAAGCCCGCCCCGCGAAAGCCGTTCGGATCATGGCGGTAGGTCACCTTCGGCAAGTTCGGCCGCGTCTCCACCCAGGTCTGCCCCGCGCTCTCCGTCCATACCCCGTAAAAGTCGTGATAGGGCGCGCGCCGCTGCGTCATCTTCCACCCGGCGATCACCAGCGCGAGCACGGCCAACGTCGCGGGCCAGGTCGAGGTGAGGCGGATCTTCCGGTGCCGCGCGAAGCGGATCGCGAACACGACGGCGGTCGTCGTGGCCACGACGAGCACGCTGTCGCGCACCAGCAACGTCGTGTCCGTGGACTCCACGGCGTTGACGAAGGCCCGCCCGAGCGCGAGCAGGCCCACGCGCGCGAGCCCCGCGAGCACGGCCACGAGCAGCGTGCCGGCGAGGAAGGGGCTCCGGGCGGGAGACGCGGCGGTCTCCGGCGCCTTCTTGCCCTCAGTCGTCTCGCTCATCGGCGCCCGCCCGGGCTGCGCCCACGACGATCGGCGCGGCGCCCCGGAGCGCCTCCCGCTCGGTCCGCCCGAGGGCCGCGGCCATCCGGTCGATCAGGCATGCCCACCCGCGGATGCCGAGGTGAGGCCGATCGAAGATGGCGTGGGAATGATGCGAGGGGAAGCCGAGCGAGACATGACGGGAGTCGTCGGAGGTCAGATCGCCAAATACACTGTCGCCCACCAGGAGATCCAGCGGCGCCCGCGGATCGTGGCTCATCTCGTACAGCTTTCGCTCCGACGGGGCGAACATCAGCGGCGGCAAGTCGGCAAACTCCTGCGGCAGAGGGTCGGCCCAGTCGGTCCTCGCGGTGGAGGCCGCCATCCACGACACCTCCATGCCGAGCTCGGTGGCGATCTGGAACATCCCGCCCATCAGATCGGGCGCCCCGCCGAAGGCCATCCGCTTGCCGAAGAAGAGCTGCGGCACGATCCACTCGAAGCGCGGCACCCACGCCCGCAGCTCCTGCTCGAAGAAGGGCTCCACCTCGTCGAGGAAGCCCGTCGCCTCGCCGACCTTGCGCAGCATGCGCCGCGTCCGCGTGGGCCCGAAGGGGGTGTCCACCTCGATGACGCGCGCCCCCGTGCGCTCGCCGAGGATATGCGCGGCCTTCTTGCCGAGCGGGAAGGCCACGATCGTCCCGGCCTCGGCCACCTTCGCGAGATCGGCCGTCCCCTTGCCCGAGAGCCACACCGAGCTCACCTCGAGCCCCACCGCGCCGAAGAGCCGGCGGAGCTCCTCCACGTTGGCCGTGCAGTCGGCCTCGTTGCGATCATGGAGGTAGCCCACGATCGCGACCACGCGCGGATCGGGCGTCGTCGCTTCGAGCGGGATCCCCCGGGCGAGCGCGGCGAGCGACTCGACATAGCCGTCCACCCAGTCGCCCTGGAGCGAGAGGCTCGGCACCTCCATCATCTTGATCGAGAGCTCGCTCTCGAGGCCGCGGAGGATCCGGTCGTACTGCGTGCCGATGATCATCACGTGCGGCATCGCGCACACGAGCGCCGCCTTCGCCCCCGGGATCGCGTCGACCTGGCGGAGCCTCGCGGCGAGGCGCTCTCCCCGGTCTTTCACGACGGCCTCGGCGTTCACGAGCGACGAGACGATCCGGTGCCGGCCGAGCACGTCGAGCAGGCTCGACATCAGGTCGTGCTTGCCGTGCACCCACTCGGCCTTGCGGAACAGGCAGTCGGGCCCGTCGATCACCGCGTAGAGATCGCGCACGGCGTTGACGGCGAGGTAGACGCCGAGCTGGTAAGGCAGCTTGTAAGGCCGGGTGAAATCGCCGGGCGCCCGGCCGGAGAGGATGGTCACGCCTGTCTCCTCACGTGGACCCGATCGAGAAGGGCTTGCCGCAGTAGCGCCCGTAGGTGCGGAAGAACGGCACCTCGCACGCCGAGACCAACAGGCGCAGCGCGTCCACCGCGCCGTCGAGCCCGAGCCGCCCGAACTCCCGCACCGAGAAGAGGTTCTTGCCCGAGCGGCTGAGCCGCCGGTCGAAGAAGGCCTCGGTGTAGTACGCGGAGACATCGCTCGTCCGGAGCACCGTCTCGAGCTCCTCGCTCGACTCCACCCAGATCGTGCGCCGCCGCCCCTCCTCGACGATCCGATCGCGCACCACATGCCCCTTCTGCGGCACGAGCACGAGATCGACGCCGAAGCCCATCTCGTCGAGGAGATCCAGTAGTTTGACCCCAAACATTTGCCGGGTGTCGAGCCAGCGGTTCACGATCTGCTCGGCCCCGATCAGGCCGAGCCGGTACGTGCGCGCCTTCTTGACGAGCTTGTTCCACGTCGGCTCGAGCGCCGCCCACCGCGCGTCGAGCGCCGCGTCGAACACGCCCGGCTCGCCGAGGGCGCGACCGATCTCGGCGAAGAAGGCGCGCGTGTTCTGGACGCCGATCGGCGGCGGCGGGCGCACCATCGCCATGTCCCGGCCGGCGAGCATGTGCGAATACGTCGCGTCGAGGTGCGGCCAGTCGTAGAGCACCGTGAGCGCCGATCCGAGGAAGCGATCGACGTCCTCCACCGTCACCTTGGGGAGGATGCGCGATCGCACCTCGATGCCCGAATCGGTGATCAGATCGATCAGCGGCTGGTAGCCGGGCATGAGCGGCACGCCCATCAGGTTGAGCGAGCGCGGCACCTTCTCCTGCGCGCCCGTCCGCGCCGCGGCCTCCGCGAGCAGCACGGCGAAGAGGTCCGTCTCCTTGGACTCGGCGTTGTTGAGCACCCGGAAATTCCGGCGCTTCTTGAGCTTCTCGATCGACCGCCCGGTGTCGTCGCCGATCACCTGCGTCGTGCAGGTCATGGGGAGCATCACCACATCGGGCTGGTAGCCCGAGTCGGCGAGCGCATCGAGCACCGCGTCGAGCCGCGCCGCGCCGCCCTTGATCACCTCCGTCTCCTGCATGTCGGTGAAGAGGAACTGCTCGAAATCCTCGCGCGGCTGTTTCTTTTGCGAGGGGATGGGCTGGAGGTGGTTCCAGAACGAGACCGAGCCGTCGTCGCGCGTCGGCGAGCTCATCGCGCACTCGATCTCGGTGTGGCTCACGTAGCTGACCTTGCCCTCGAACTTCTGGCAGTACCCGCGGGCGTTCTCGATCCCCCCGTAGCTGTTCTCGTGCCCCTGGAAGAAGTTGCGCCACGCCCCGGGCGGCGCATACCCGAAGCCGATCGTGTTCATGTACGAGTCGTCCGGATCGGCCGGCGGCCACTCGTTGCCGTGATCGCCCTGCGCCTCGCGGTGCTCGTGCTTGCCGATCGGCGCCTGCGCCATGCCGCTCTCGCCCGTGTCCGCCGGCACGAGCGCGAGCAGGCGAGGGTAGGGGAGCGTCGCGAGCCGCTTGCCCACGTAGCGGAGCAGCTGCTCGGCCGCCGCCGTCGTGTCGCCCTGGAGGACGAGGCTCAGGTTGGGCAAGGTCACGAGCCCCGGCGAGCCCGGCGGCACGGCCCAGAAGACGACGCCCGGCGCGCCGTCGGCCTTGATCTCGAAGAGCACGCGCGTGTCGTCGTCGCGCTCGCAGCGCAGCACGTGGAGCTGTGCGCCGCTCTTCAATTTGGGCAGCGCGAGCGCGCGCTCGAAGAGGGCGAGGACCTCGGCGTTCTGCTCGCGGACCGTGCCGGGCCCGTGCGCCGGCAGGGCGACCGCGACCGGCGCAGGCTCGTCCTTGACGAAGCTCCCGAGCGCGGTGCGCAGGGCCTCCGGCGTCGCCGCGAGGTCTTCTTCATCCAGCTCGGGGAAGAGCTTGCTCACGGATGCCGTCTCGCTGCACGGTCCGCTCCCTGCCGGTCGCGGTGCTGTTCCTGGGCCGTGGTTGCGTTCAGGAGATGCTGTTCCTGGGCCGTGGTTGCGTTCAGGAGGTGCTGTTCCTGGGCCGTGGTTGCTTTCATGAGACGAGGTCTCCCTCGGCGAGGGAGCTCGCTTCCTTCGGGTAGCTCGCGCGGAGGCGGCGGACGGCCTCGCCCGCGCTCACCTTGCCGAGGCGGACGGCGCGCATCCCGGCGAAGAGCTCGGCCTCGAACTCGGTCTTCCGGCTGTCGACCGATTTCTTGGCGAGGGCGCCGAGCGAGACGACCTCCGGCGCGCCCTCGCGCTCCTCCTTGTTCTTCTGCGTCGAGAGCGCCTCGGCCGCGACCGCGGACATCTCGAATTTCGTCTGCGTGCACGCGTAGAACTGCACGTCCGAGAGGGGGGTCGGGAGCGGGGCGGTCGCGGGATCGAGGTCCCAGATCAGATCGGCGAGCTCGCGGAACACGGACGCGATCGGCGAGCGCGGCGCATGCTCCAGCACCGTCTTCCGGCGGTACTCGGCCTCGCGGATCATCGGATCGCGGGGCACGTACCCGAGCACCTTGGTGTTGATGAGCTTCGCGAAGCGCTCCATCGGCGCGCGATCCTCGTTGTTGTCGCGGAGGTTCACGATGATCCCGGCGAGCACGATGCCGTTGACCGCGTAGTGGCACACGGCGCGGGCGATGTTGTTCGCCGCGTAGAGGGCCATCACCTCCTCGGAGGCGACGATCACCACCTTCTCGCCGATGCCCTTGCGGAGCGGGGCCGCGAAGCCGCCGCACACCACGTCGCCGAGCACGTCGTAGACCGAGACGGAGTAGCGGTTGTTGTCGAGGAGCTTCGCGGCGTGGAAGATCTCCATCATCCGCGTGATCCCGCGGCCGCCGCAGCCCACGCCCGCCTCGGGGCCGCCGGCCTCCACGCAGTCGATGCCGAGCGCCGAGCGGGTCACGACGTCCTCCGGCGTCAACCCGTCGAGACGATGGATCTTGTCGACAACGGGCTGGAGGAGCTTGCCGCCGAGCAGGGCGACGGTGGAGTCGTGCTTGGGATCGCACCCGACGTGCAGAACGCGCTCCCCCCGGGCCGAGAGCGCGGCGCTCACGTTGGTCGAGGTGGTCGACTTTCCGATGCCGCCCTTGCCGAAGAACACGATACGCTGCATACGCCTCGCCGGTCGCTGTCGAACGTTACGTAACGATTGGTTCGAACAATCAGGATTCACCCCCGGACGCGGGGCTGTCAAGGTCCGGCGACCGGGCTCCGGCTTTCACCTCGGACATGCGAACGTACCATTTCTCCCCCACGGCGCGAAGCGCACCCCGGCTCGCGCCCGTCCTCGCGCTTCTTCTCGGCGCCCTGTGCGCGGCGCCGCTCGCCGGCTGCGCCGAGCCGACCCACGAGGTGCCGCACGACCCGGGCGATCCGGCCGCGCGCGCCCGGGAGGCCGAGGCGGCGCTGCGGGCGCTCGGCGAGGGCGCGTTCACCGTCGAGCAGTTCCAGCCGGGCGCCGAGGTGCGCTTCACCTACCTCGACGACTACACCTACCCGACGCGCATGGTCGCCCTGAATTTCAAGGCCCGGGCGAAGCTCAGCGCCGACATCGACGTGCCGAGCGCGCCCGAGATCGTGGCCCGTCGAGGCAAGCCCGATCTGTCCCTGCCCGCGCTCGAGCGCTCGATCAACCTGCTCGCCGTCTTCGGCGAGGGCGAGCTCTACCTCGGCGAGACGAAGACCGTCGAAGCGAGCGCCCTGTTCGACGACTTCGACCCCGGCTACCGCTTCCGCCTCTTCGACAAGCCGCGCCCCGCGTCCCCATGAGCGACGATCCCGAAAAGCCCGCTTCCGACGCGCCTCCCGCTGCGCCCGCTGCTGCGCCTGCCGCGCGCGCCCGCGTGCCCTACCGCTGGGCCAAGCTCGCGCTCGCGATCGCGATGGTCGCGCTCGGCTTCGACCTCTTCCACCCGCGCACCCCGCTCTTGCGCTTCGGCCCGCCGCTCCTGCTCCTGATCGGCCTGTTCTGGGCGGTCTCGCTGATCTTCCTCGCCGGCCTGCCCGAGGGCGCGGCGCGCACGCAGCGCTTCAAGAGCGCCGCCGCGACCTTGATCGCCGTGGTCGCCGTGGTGCTCGGCGCGACCTTGATCCGCCTCGGCCCGAGCGTGAGCTTGCAGCGCCTCAACGCCGGCCTCGGCGACGGCCTCTCCGCGCAGTCCGCCGACCCCGAGCTCGGCTGGGCCCCCATGGGCAAGGGCCGCGTCGGCCAGCACCTCGACACGATCGACCCCGCGCGCGAGCACGTGCTCCTGATGGGCGACTCGGTCCTCTACGGCTGGGGCATCGGCGAGACGGAGCACGTGGGCCGCCGCCTCGGCGAGAAGATGCCGCGCTACCAGGTGCTCAACGCCTCGGTCTCCGGCTACTCGATCGACCAGTATTACCTCTACCTGAAGCGCATCTCCCCCGAGGTCCGACCGAAGCAGATCGTGGTCGGCATCTTCACCGGCAACGACTACCAGATCACCGGCCGCGAGTTCTCCTGGGGCACGAGCAAGCCGCTCTTCACCGTGCAGAACGGCGAGCTCGTGCGCTCGAACGAGGGCGCCTCGTGCATCGACGATCTCTCGCAGAGCCTGCTCTTTCGCACCCTCTGGCGATCGCGCGAGACCGCGATGGGGATGATCGAGTCCTTCTGCAAGCCGAGGCAGCTCCGTCGGAGCGAGGTGGAGGCCGTGATCGCCAAGCTCTTCGACGGCATCGAGGCGATCGGCAAGGAGTACGGCAACCGCCCGCTCTTCGTGCTCTTGCCCGTGCGCGACGAGTACAACCTCTTCGACCGGGAGCGGTTTTTGTACGGGAGCAAGTACCGCGATCTGCGCCGCCTGCTCGTCGAGGGGAAGCACGACATGCTGGAGCCGCTGCCCGCCGTGCAGCTCGAAAATGCGAGAGTGAAGGAGGGGCTCTACCTCGAAGATCACGCGCATTTCACCGCGCGTGGGCACGAGATCCTCGCGGAGGAGATCGCGAAGGAGCTCGCCAAGCGCGGGCTCGTGCCCTGAGCTCTGCGCCGCCGGAGATGGATCGGCGAGCACCCAGGATCGCCGTGATCACCCCCGCGATCTGCGCGATCACCCCGAGCCTCGCGACGAACGCGTGATTCCGCATGCGAGCGCCCGGCACGACCCGTGCACTCGAAACGCGCCCATGATCCTCCGCGCCTCCTGCTCTCTCGTCCTCCTCTCCACGACCTTGCTCACCGCGTGCAGCGGCTCACCCTCTGCCGCAACGACCGGCACCGGCGGCGCTTCGTCCACGACATCAACAGCGTCCACATCGTTGACCAGCGGAGACGGCGGCGCCGGTACCACGGCCTCGACCTCGGGGTCCGGCGGCGCGGGTGGATCCAGCGGGACGGGCGGCACCTCGACCACCGGCGCCGGCGGAGGCGGCCCCACGATCCCCGCCGTGCCCTTCGGGTCGCACATCGCGCCCTACGCCGCCGGCTCCGCCCTTCCCGATGTGGTGACCGCCGCGGCGCTCGATCAGGCGACGTCGAACGCCTACGACACCTGGCGGGACAAGTACCTGAAGGCCGGGTGCGGCGACGGTCGCTACTACGTCAACACCAAGATCGACGGGAACAACCTCACCGTGTCCGAGGGCCATGGCTACGGGATGATGCTCTCGGCGATCATGGCCGGCCACGACCCGGACGCGCATGCCCATTTCGACGGGCTCTACCGCTTCTTCCGCGATCACCCGAGCGCGTCGTCCCCGGATCTCATGTCCTGGTACCAGGACACCTCGTGCAACGACGCGATGGGCAACGACAGCGCGTCCGACGGCGACATCGACATCGCCTTCGCGCTGCTGCTCGCCGACAAGCAGTGGGGGAGCTGCGAGGACATCGACTACAAGGCCGAAGGCCTGAAGGTCATCCAGGCGATCGCGGCGCATGTGCTCGACGGCTCGCACGGTTACGTGCTCCTCGGCGACTGGGCGAGCCCGGGCGACGCCAAGTACTACAACGCGACGCGCTCCTCGGACTTCATCACCGATCACTTCCGGAGCTTCGGCGCCGCGTCCGGAGCGCCGCTCTGGGGCGGGCTCGTCGACAGCACCTACGGGATCGTGAAGGCCTTGCGCGACGGCTACAGCCCCGGCAAAGGCTTGCTCCCCGATTTCGTGACGAGCCCGCTCAGCGGGCCGAAGCCCGCCCCGCAGAGCTTCCTGGAAGGCCCGAACGACGGCGCCTACCACTACAACGCCTGTCGCGATCCGCTCCGCCTGGGGACCGATTTCCTCGTGTCCGGCGACCCGCGCGCCGCGGCCGAGGTGAACGCGCTGACGGGCTGGATCGAGGGCAAGACGGGCGGCGATCCGACCAAGATCCGCGCGGGCTACCAGCTCGATGGGACGCCGAGCGCGGGCTCGGACTACCCGACGATGGCCTTCATCGCGCCCTTCGGCGTGGCCGCCATGGCCGACGGGAACCACAAGGCGTGGCTGAATTCTCTCTGGACGACGATCGCCGCCGCGCCCGCCGAGGGGTACTACGAGGACTCGATCCGGCTCCTGTCGATGGTGGTGATGTCCGGCAACTGGTGGTCTCCGGAGAGCCGCCCGGTGGTCTGCGCGCCGTGAAGAGACCGGTTTCGACTGCGTCTTTACGCCGAGACGATCGACACGGTGACGTTCTTTCCGTCGAACACTACGCCAATCTCCCGCACCGGCGCGGCGCCTGCCGCGCGCAGCTCGTCGGCATAACGCCTCTTTCGGAGCTGCCCGAGCGCCGCGGCCATGGCCTTCTTGGGGGTCTCGCGCTTGTCGCGGTCGACCGTCTTGAGCTCCATCACCACCCCCGGCTGCCCGGCGTTTCGGGGGGCGATCATCAGGTCACAGCGGCCATGGCCGGCCTCGCGGTTCGACGAGACGCGGTAGCGTGGCGCGAGCCAAACGAGGAGGCCCAGCAAGAAGGCGTGATAGACCCGCTCGGGCTCACCCGGGCCTTTTCCGGTGTCGTGGAAGGAGATGGAGCGCAGGAGCAGGTCTTCGAGGAGTCTCTGCGCCGTCTCGGCGTCGCCTCCGAGGAGCGCGCGGCCAAGCGCCTTGACCTTGGCGCCGTTGCCGAGGGCGCCGGCGAGCCAGGTGTGGAACACCGATTGATACGCTGACCGGACCTCGCGGTTGGGGATGCGGAGTCGGACCTTGATGAACGCTCCCTTTTGCCGGACCTTGGTCGCCGTCAGATAGCCGGTGAAGAGCAAGAACCCCCACACGGCGTCGGAGCCGGGCGGCAAGTCGCGGAGCGCCATGTTCTCGTCGATGAGCTTGGTGATGCTCTTGCCCCGGAGCAAGGTCTCGATGTCGGCCTCTTCGTCGCCCGCATGCGCGAGGAGCATGTCGCGGACGAGGTCCATGGAGCTCGTGGAGACCCAGTATCCACGAAAAACGGCGTCGGGGCTCGAGAGGAAGTTGAGGACCGACCAGGGGTTATAAATGACCTGGTCGGCGAAGCGATATCCGTTGTACCAGCGCTCCATGTCGGGCAAGGTCTCGGCGCGGGCTGCGTCGGCAGCGAGGCGCGCCACCTCGTCCGGGGTGAAGCCGAAGGACGTGGCAAACGCCGGCGAGAGGATAGAATAGACCGAGAGGTTGTTGAGGCCGGAAAAGATGCTCTCCCTGGCGATGCGGAGGATGCCGGTGAGCACGCCCTTCCAGAGGTGCGGGTTGTCCTTGAGGCCGCCGGAGAGAAAGTTGCGGAAGAACTGGACGATGTTGTCGTAATATCCGGCGGTGAAGCCCGCGTGAATGGGCGTGTCGTACTCGTCGATGAGGATGGCGACCCTCTCGCCGTGGTGGCGATGAAGGTGGGCCGAGAGGTCCCGCAAGGCGCGCCAGTACAGCGTCTCATCCCCCCGCCGCTCGAGGATCCGGACGAACTCGCCCTTCTGCTGCTCGTCGAGCGCATCCCCGTCGAGCAGGTAGCGGTGCTGCCGGTAAGCCTCGCTGATCTCGCCCCGGATCGCCGAAAACGCGAGCTCGAAGGTCGTCGCCTTGATGTCCTTGAAGGTCATGAAGATGACCGGGTAACGCTGGAAGTGCTCCCACGCGGAGGGTCGCTGCTCGATGGAGAGACCGGCGAAAAGGGGGCGCGCGTCTGCGCGGGATCGTTCGATGAAGGTGCGGAGCGTGGAGAGGTTCAGCGTCTTGCCGAAGCGGCGCGGGCGGGGGAAGAGGAGGACGGCGTCGGGCACCTCGAGCACCTGCGCCACGAAGTCGGTCTTGTCGACGTAGGCGAGCCCCGCCCTGCGCAGCTCGCGGAAATCCGAGATGCCGATGGGGGCTCGGAGGCGGGGCGAAGGGGGTGGCGGCGTGGTCACGAGGCGCAGCCTACCCAAAGCGCGGCCGGGCGGCACGCAGGACACGACGGTCTGCCCGCGCGCTCCGGGCTCGCCCCGGGCCGTTCCATGGCGTAGATTCCGCGTCCCAAGGAACCACCGAGGAGATCATGTCCACGTCGAGCGAGCTGGGCCCGAGCGAGAAGAACCCCAAGGAGGGCGGCGCCGCCTCCAATTTCATCCGCGAGATCATCGAGGCGGACAACCAGTCGGGCAAGTACGGCGGCCGCGTCGTCACCCGCTTCCCGCCCGAGCCGAACGGCTACCTCCACATCGGCCACGCCAAGTCGATCTGCCTCAATTTCGGCCTCGCGATCGAGTTCGGCGGCGCGTGTCACCTCCGCTTCGACGACACCAACCCGACCACCGAGGACATCGAGTACGTCGAGTCCATCCAGCGCGACGTGAAGTGGCTCGGCTTCGACTGGAAGGACAAGCTCTTCTTCGCGTCGGACTACTACGAGCGGCTCTACCAGTTCGCCGAGCAGCTCATCAAGTCGGGCAAGGCGTACGTGTGCAGCCTGAGCGAGGAAGAGGTGCGCGCCTACCGCGGCAGCGCCTTCGAGCCCGGGAAAGACAGCCCATACCGCGGCCGCTCGGTCGACGAGAACCTCGACCTCTTCCGCCGCATGCGGGCCGGCGAGTTCCCCGACGGGGCCCATGTCCTCCGCGCCAAGATCGACATGAGCCACGCGAACATGAAGATGCGCGACCCGCCGATTTACCGCATCCGCCACGCGCACCACTACCGCACCGGCGACGCGTGGTGCATCTACCCGCTCTACGACTTCACCCACTGCCTCTCGGACTGGATCGAGGGCATCACCCACTCGATCTGCACGCTCGAGTTCGAGAACAACCGCGAGCTCTACGACTGGTTCCTCGCCGCCGTCGAGGTGCCGAACCGGCCCGAGCAGACGGAGTTCGCGCGGCTCAACCTCACGTACACGCTGATGAGCAAGCGCAAGCTCCTCGACCTCGTCGAGCGCAAGTTCGTGAGCGGCTGGGACGACCCGCGCATGCCGACGATCGCCGGCCTCCGCCGCCGCGGCTACACCGCCGAGGCCCTGCGCGAGCTCTGCGATCGGATCGGCGTCGCCAAGAACAACAGCATCGTCGACGTGGCCTTGCTCGAGCACGTGCTCCGCGAGGATCTGAACCAGCGCGCGCCCCGCGTCCTCTGCGTGCTCCGGCCGCTCGAGGTGGTGATCGACAACTACCCGGAGGGCGAGGTCGAAGAGCTCGACGCGCCCTACTTCCCGCCCGACGTGCCGAAGGAGGGGTCGCGCAAGCTGCCCTTCTCGAAGACGATCTACATCGAGCGCGACGACTTCCTGGAGGACCCGCCGAAGGATTTCTACCGCCTCTCGCCGGGCAAGGAGGTGCGCCTCCGCTACGCCTACGTGATCCGCTGCACGAGCGTCGAGAAGGACCCGCAGACCGGGGAGATCGTGCGCCTCCATTGCTCGTACGATCCCGCGACGCGCGGCGACACGGGCAAGGACGCGCGCAAGATCAAGGGCACCATCCACTGGGTCTCGGCCGCGCATGCGCTCGACGCCGAGGTGCGCCTCTACGATCGCCTCTTCCTCACCGAGGCCCCGGGGTCGAGCGGGGACGACATCGCCGCCGAGCTGAACCCGGCCTCGCTCGTGACGATCAAGGCCGCCAAGATCGAGCCCAGCCTGGCCTCCGCGAAGGCGCTCGATCGCTTCCAGTTCGAGCGGCAGGGCTTCTTCTGCGTCGACTCGGTCGACGCGAAGGAGGGCGCGCTCGTCTTCAACCGCACGGTGCCGCTCAAGGACACCTGGGCGAAGATCAGCAAGGCCGCGGCGGCCCCCGTCTCCGCGCCCGAGAAGCCCAGGGCCAAGGCCGACGCGCCGAAGGCCGAGGCCCCGAAGGCCGAAAAGGCCGTGGAGCTGTCCGCCGAGGCGATCGCGCTCCGCGACGCGCACGGCCTCTCCGCGGACGACGCGCGCATCCTCGCCGGCGAGCCGCTGCTCCTCGCCTGCTTCACCGCGGCCATCGCCGCGCACCCGAGCCCCAAGACGGTCGCCAAGTGGGTCGTCAACGAGGTGCGCCGCGTCTCCAAGAGCGGCGCGAAGGATCTCCCCTTCACCGGCGCCGCGCTCGGCGAGCTGGTCGCGCTCGTTGACGCTGGGACACTCTCGGCCACACTGGCCAAGGATGTGTTCGAGGAGCTCTCCACCAAGGGCGGGAGCCCCAAGGCCATCGTCGAGCGCCGCGGGCTCTCGCAGATCGCCGACGACGGCGCGCTCGGCGCGGCGGTCGAGGCCGTCCTCGCCGAGAACGCCGACGCGGTGGGCCGCTACAAGGCCGGCAACCCGAACCTCCTCGGCGCCTTCGTCGGGATGGTGATGAAGAAGACCGGCGGCAAGGCCAACCCCAAGCGCGTGCAGGAGCTGCTCAAGCAGAAGCTCGGCTGATCGCTCGATGGATCGCTCGATCCCGGCGACAGCCGCGCGCCTCGCGCGATATGCTCCAGCCCCGCTGCGCGGCTCCTGCGCGGCGCCCTGGAGCTTCCCATGACCGACCTTCCCGCCTTCCGTCAGATCTTCCGCGCCCGCCTGCTCGCCCTCGTCACCCTCGCCGCGGCCGGTGGGCCGATCGGCCTCGCCGCATGCGGAGGCAAGGTGATCGTCGACGACACGAGCGGCGGCGGAGGCGGGAGCGGCGGCGCCGGCGGAGGGACGAGCACGGCCACCGGCTCGCCCCACACCACCAAGTGCTTCACTTTCACCGGGACCGAGTGCCCGCCCGCAGGCGAAGCGGGCGCCCAGCTCGGCCTCGCCTGCGATCAGTCGGCGGTCGGATCCGTGGCCGCCGGTGCGGGCCAGTGCTGCTACGAGATCGCCTCCACGCCCGAGAACTGCGGCAGCACGGGCCGGCCGTTCTTCGTTGGCGAGCGCACCGTCGTGGCGCCCGCCGATCGCGCCGGCGAGGGCTGGCGCGCCGCCGCGATCGTACCCTCGCTCGACGGCCTCTCCGGAGCCGAGCGCGCGCTCCTCGCCGACGCCTGGACCAGGGACGCCCTCGGCGAGCACGCGTCGATCGCCTCCTTCGGCCGCTTCGCGCTCGAGCTCCTCGCCGAGCGCGCGCCCGCCGAGCTCGTCACCGCCGCGCACCAGGCCGCGATCGACGAGGTGAACCACGCGACCCTCTGCTTCTCCCTCGCGAGCGCCTACCGCGGCGAGCCCGTCACCCCCGGCGCCTTCCCCTTCGGCGGCGCCGTCCACCTCGCGACCGACCTCGCCTCGCTCGCCGAGAGCGCCGTCATCGAGGGCTGCATCGGCGAGACCATCGCCGCCCTGACCGCCGCCGAGCAGCTCGAGCGCGCGACCGATCCGGCGGTGCGCGCCGCGCTCTCCGTGATCGCCGCCGACGAGGCCCGCCACGCCGAGCTCGCCTGGGCCACCGTCGCCTGGGCCATCCGCAAGGGCGGCGCCGCCGTGAAGCGCGCCGTGGCCGCCGCCTTCTCCGGCGCCGAGCGGACCGCGACAAGTTTGACCTCAAACGATCCCGAGAGCGCCGCCCTCGACGCCCACGGCATGCTCACCGCGGCCGCGCGCGCCGCCGTGCACGCGCGCGCCCTGCGCGAGGTCGTCCTCCCCTGCGCCGAGGCGCTCCTCGCCGATCGCATCGAATCGAGCGCGCAAGCCACCGCCTGAAAGCATCGTCTCATGGACCTCGACCTCACCGACACCCAGCAGCTCATCGTCAAGACCGCCCGCGACTACGTCGAGCGCGTCATCCGCCCCGTCGCCGCCGAGCTGGATCGCGAGGGCCGCTTCCCCCGGGAGATCCTCCGCGGCCTCGCCGATCTCGGCCTGATGGGCGTCAACATCCCCGGAGAGCTCGGCGGCGCCGAGGCGGGCGTCGTCTCCTACTCGCTCGCGATGATGGAGGTCGCCCGCGGGTGCGCCTCCACCGCGGTGACCATGGCCGTCACCAACATGGTGGCCGAGGTGATCTCCCGCTTCGGCACCGACGAGCAGAGGCAGCGCTACGTGCCGAAGATCACCTCGGGCGAGTACGAGGCCGGCGCGTTCGCCCTCAGCGAGCCCGAGGCGGGCAGCGATCCCGGCTCGATGCGCACCACCGCCGAGAAGTGCGCCGACGGGTGGATCCTCCGCGGCGAGAAGCAGTGGATCACGAGCGGCGATCACGCGGGCGTGATGGTCGTGTGGGCCCGCACGGGCGGCCCCGGGACCAAGGGCCTCTCCTGCTTCCTCGTCGAGGGCGGCACGCCCGGCCTCAAGCCCGGCAAGCACGAGGACAAGCTCGGCCTGCGCGCCTCCACCACCGTGCCGCTCACCTTCGACGACTGCGTGGTGCCGGAGAGCGCCCTGCTCGGCACCCTGGGCGGAGGCTTCAAGATCGCCATGATGGCCCTCGACGGCGGGCGGATCGGCATCGCCTCGCAGGCCATCGGGATCGCCACCGCCGCCCTCGAAGAGGCCGTCGACTACGCCAAGCAGCGCAAGCAGTTCGGCCGCCCCATCGGCGATTTCCAGGCCATCCAGTGGATGCTCGCCGACAGCCGCACCGAGCTCGACGCGAGCCGGATGCTGACCTTGCGCGCGGCCTTCTTGAAGGAGGCGGGCAAGCCCTTCTCCCGCGAGGCCGCGATGGCCAAGGTCTACGCGAGCGAGGCCGCCAACCGCATCTGCAACCGCGCCCTGCAGGTCCACGGCGGCTACGGCTTCGTGAAAGACTTCGCCGCCGAGCGCCACCTGCGCGACGTGCGCGTGACGACGATCTACGAGGGCACGAGCGAGATCCAGCGGACCGTGATCGCCAGGAGCGCGCTGGCCTGACCGATCGCTACATCTGCGCGAGGAAGTAGATGATCATCGCGACGACGCCGGCGATGAGCACCGAGTAGATGACGACCTTGCCGAGGATGGGCCGCAGCCACTTCCAGAGGACGAGCTTGAACGCCTTCCAGAGCAGGACCAGGATCTCGGTGATGATCTTTCTCACGCCCGGAGCGTAGCGCAGCGAGCGCGAGGGCGCCATTTCGCCCACCGCGAGCAGCTCTTCGTCGCTCTTCGCGCGACTCGCCCTACTCGATGGTGACGCTCACCTTCGACGGGTAGCTCCCCGGCGAGGGGAAGGTGACGCTCTTGAGCGCGTCGACCACGCAGCCCGCCGCGGTCTCGCCCTTCTCGTCCGCGAAGGAGGCGCCGATGCCCTTCGGCTTGCCGTCGGTGTCGACGTAGAGCGTGGCCTTGAACGGCCCGGTCCCGGCCTTCTTCCGGCACTCGCCGAGGCTCGCCTTCGCGCCCTTCCAGGGCTTGCCGAGCTGCTCGGGCTTCCACGCGACGGGCGGCCGCTCGTCCCCGCCGGGCTCGAAATTGAAGCTGTTCTCGGCGAGGCCCTCACCGCCCACGGGCTTCGGCCAGGCGGTCTTCCTGAGCACGTCCATCATGCAGGTCTCGGTCTCGCGGTCACCGAGGTTCGAGTCCTTGACGAAGACCCAGCGCACACTGCCATCCTGCTTGATCCGCAGCTTGAAGCTCACGTCCCCGGCGAGATACGGTATCTGCTCCGCGCCCTTGTTGAAGCAAGCGCTCATCCCCTCGGCGGCCTTCTTGAAGGCGACCTTCACCTTGCCCTCGTCGAGCGCGCCGATCTCGCTCTCGATCGTCGGCCGGCTCGGCGCGGCGTGCTCCTCGACGGGCGGCGGGGGCGCCGCCTCCTTCACCGGGGGAGGTGGGGCCCCGCATGCGGTCAGGATAGGTACGAGGGCGGTGAGCGCATGAGGTCTCATTTTTAACGCAAAGGCGCAAAGGCGCAAAGGCGCAAAAAAGACGGGAGGAGGGATATTGCGTTTCATGGGGTCGGGCTGATGGTGGGGTCATGACGCAAGCCCGCGAAGGCGGGCTTCCTTCGTGTAGCCCGGGGTTTTAACCCCGGGCTACCTTGCTCGTGGTCGGGCACCGAGCCTCCTCAAGCCTTGAGCATGTTGGAGGCGATGACGATGCGCTGGATCTCGCTCGTCCCCTCGTAGATCTCGGTGATGCGCGCGTCCCGGTAGTGGCGCTCGACGCCGTACTCGGTGGTGTAGCCGTAGCCGCCGTGGATCTGCAGGGCCTTGTGCGTCACGCGCGTCGCCATCTCCGAGGCGAAGAGCTTGGCCGTGGCGCTCTCGGCGGTGTGGCGAGCCCCCTGGTCCTTCAGGCGGGCCGCGCGCAGCACGAGCAGGCGCGCGGCGTCGATCTCCACGGCCATGTCGGCGATCATGAACTGGATGGCCTGGAGCTGCGCGATCGGCGTCTTGAAGGCCTTGCGCTCCTTGGCGTAGCTCACCGCCTTGTCGAAGGCGGCGCGGGCGATGCCGACGGCCTGGGCGGCGATGCCGATCCGCCCGCCGTCGAGCGTGGCCATGGCGACCTTGAAGCCCTGCCCCTCGTCGCCGAGGATGTTCTCCGCCGGCACCTTCACGTTCTCGAAGTAGATGGTGCACGAGTGCGCGGCCTTGATCCCGAGCTTCTCGTCGTGCGGGGAGAGGGTGTATCCGGGCATTCCTTTGCGCAGCAAGAGGGCCGTGTGGCGGGGTTTGTCCGGGTGAGGCTCGGTGACGGCGAAGACGATCACGTGCTCCGCCTCGGGCCCGCAGGTGATGAAGTTCTTGGAGCCGTTGACGATGTACCCGCCGTCCGCCTGCTTCTCGCCCACGGTGAGCATCGTCCGCGCGTCGGAGCCGCTCGTCGGCTCGGTGAGGCCGAAGCAGCCGAGCATCTTGCCCGCCGCGGTGGGCGCCAGGATGTCACGCTGTTGCACGTCGGTGCCGAACTTGTACAGCGGATCACAGAAGAGCGAGTTGTTGACGCTCATGATCACGCCCGAGCTGGCGCACGCGGCGCTGATCTCCTCGACCACGAGCGCGTAGCTCACGTTGTCGAGGCCGGCGCCCCCGAGCTCGGGGGGGATGGCGATGCCCAGGAAGCCGAGCTCGCCCATCCGGGCGACGATCTCGGCGGGCCAGCGCGCGCTCTTGTCGAGCTCGGCCGCCTTGGGCTCGATCTCGCGGCGCGCGAAGTCGCGGGCAGTTTGCTGGACGAGGGTCTGCTCTTCGGTCAGGTCGAAGTTCATGGGCGCGGGCGGCGCGCGATCGGCGCCGGGACCCCGTCCTACCGATTCCAGCGCCGGGGATCCAGCGTGGTCAGAAGGAGCCGCGGAGGAGGAAGCCGCCGCCCTCGGGGCCGGCCAGCGGGACGAGGGCCGCCTTGGGCGCGGCGTCGGACGACTTGGGGCTGCTGACGAGGAAGAGGACGACCCCGGTGGCCGCGAGCGCGCCGCCCGCCGCGAGGCCGATGGTGGAGATCAGCGCCTTGCTCTTGGCCGAGGCGAGCTCGTCTTGCCCAGCCTGGGTGGAGCAGATGTTGTTGGGGCAGTCGGTGCCGAGCTTGCCCTTGTCCGCCGCTGCGAGGCCGCCGAAGACGCCGCCCACCACGAGGCCCGCGAGGCCGACACCGCCGACGGCGTAGCTGACCGTGCGGAGCGTACCGGACGACTTCGGCCCGCCCTTCAGGTCGACCTTTGCGTCCGGTGCCTTCTGGAGCAGCGGAATCGTCACGACCTTGCTGTCTTTTTCGGCGCCGACCACGATGGTCGTCGACCAGACAGCATAGCCGGGGGCCGTCGCTTCAATCACATGCTGCCCCGGATCGACCGCGATCGGCACGCCGAGGGCGCCCTTGCCGACCTCGTCGTTGTCACGGTGGATCACGAGGCCCGGTGTCGCGTCAGCGTTGATTTGCAGGCGAGAGAGCTTGGGCTCGAGCGCCGCCGCTTCCTGCTGAGCGAGCTGCTCCCGAGCAGAGTCGTTCTGCTTCTTGGCGAGGAAGGCCGTCCGGCCGAACAGCGCCCAGGCCGACGCCGTCTTCCCGATGTGCTTGTAACAATCAGCGAGGTTCAACGCAGTGCCCGTCAGCTCTTTCAAGCGCAGGCTCTCGGCGAACTTGGGGCACGCCTCGGCATATTTGCCCTGCTCGACGAGGGAGCGCCCTTGTTTGAAGAGGTCGATGGGGAGCGCTTCGTCGTCCGCGGCGGCGGCCGGGCGCGGCGACAGCGTGACGGCGCCCGCGATCATGCAAGCGGCGAGCAGCGTAATTCGATCAATACGGAGAGCCATAGTCTACCTTCGGTTGGACAGTCGGCTTGGTCGACGGCGTCGATGTCGGAGCGCCTTTGGTCGGCGTCTTGGGGCTGTTGGGAAGCGGCGAATGCGTGGCCGCGCTCACCGTCGCGCTCGGCGCGGCCTTCGGCTCTTCCGGCTTGGCCGTCGCCGACTCGACCGGCGGCGGGGCGACCGTCGCCGACGCGGGCGCAGAGGCCGTTTGCACCACGGGCGCGCTCTGCCCCGTCGCGGGCTGCGGCTGCGCGTCGGCGGGCTTGCGCAGGAAGAAGAACGCGGCCGCCGCTGCGGCGATGGCGAGGAGGCCGAGCACCCCGCCGATGGCGAGCCCCGCGCCCGATCCACCGGTCGGGCGGCCCGCCGTCGTCACCCCGTTCTGCGTCGTCTGGCCGGGCCCGGTGCCGGCGGGGACCGGGCCCTGCGCGAACACGGCCGCGGCGCGCGAGCTGATCGGCGCCGAGTAGTGCCCGGGCACGATCTGGTTCGGGTTGATCTGCGGCGCGGGCGGCACCGGGGACAGCCGCGGATCGACCACCTGCGGAGCCTGCTGCGCCTGCTGCTGCGGCCCCATCCCCGCGGGGAGCGCTGCGGTGGGCGGGCTCGGAGCCCAGGCCTGCTGGGCCGGCGGGGGCGGGGCGGGCGGCGCCGCGTTCATGGGTGGCAAGCCCGGCGGCGGCTCGTACTGCTGGATCACCTGCGTCCCGCCGAGCTGCTGGGGTTGTGCGGCGGGCGCGGAGACGGCGCGCGGCGGGAGCGCGCCCGCGGTCGGCGGGGTGAGCCCGGCCATGCGCGCCACGCGGTCGATCGTCGTCTGCGAGCGCGGCGGGGCCCACGGCGCGAGGGCGACCACGAAATCGGCGATCGACTGGTAGCGGGCGCCCTTGTCGCGGGCGTAGGCCTTCTCGATGGCCGAGGCGAGATCGTCGCCGAGGTCGGGGCGCATCGTGCGGAGCGGCGTCGGCGTGCCGGTGAGGATCTCCGCGCAGAGCTGGGGCAGTGTGTCGGCGTAGAAGGGCTGCTTGCCGGCGAGCAGCTCGTAGAGGGCGATGCCGAGCGCGTAGATGTCGGTGCGGTGATCGACCGCGCGCGTCTGCTGCATCTGCTCGGGCGACATGTAGAGCGCCGAGCCCATGGCCGCCGTGGTCTTGGTGAGGTTGTCGACGCCGCCGCCCGTCATCTTCGAGATGCCGAAATCGAGCACCTTGATGATCGGCGAGCCGTCCGGCCGCTTGCTGAGGAAGAGGTTGGCCGGCTTGAGATCGCGGTGGACGATGCCGAGCGAGTGGGCCTCGGCGATCGCCTCGCAGCCCTGGATGATGAAGTCGACGGCGTCGACGACGGGCAGCGGACCTTGCTTCTCGAGCAGGTGCGACAGATCCGTCCCTTCGAGGAACTCCATCACCATGTACGGAGCGCCGGTCTCGAGGTTGCTCACGTCGGAGACGCGGGCGACATGCTCGCTCTTGAGCTTGCTCGCGGCGCGGGCCTCGCGCTGGAAGCGCTGCGAGGCCTCGGGGTGCTGGGAGTACTCGGGCAGCAGGAATTTCAGAGCGAAGCGCTCGTCGAGGGCGATGTGACGGGCCTCGACGACCATGCCCATCCCCCCCTGGCCGATGATGCGCTCGACCCTGAATTTCCCGGCGAGGATCGTCCCGGGGACGATGGGCGCGGTGAGGTTGGAGGCGGCGGACGACACGAGGCCGGTATCTTCCCAGGGACGGGCCGGACGGTCAACCCTGGGGGATCTCGGCGATCGCGCCCGCCGGGACCAGGGCGTCCGATCAGCGAAGATCGACGAGCGCGTTGACGTTGCCGCGCGGGCGCGTCTTCCGGCCGGGCGACCCCGCGGGCAGGAGCGTGAGCCGGAGGCCGCCCTTCGGGCCCATCGCCGGGCCGCGCACCGCGTAGTCGACGCGCGCGCCCTCGGGCACCACGGGCCGCACGCGCTGGAGGATGCGCGCGAGCGCGAGTCGCAGCGCGACGGTCGCGAAAGAGGCGCCGATGCACATGCGCGAGCCCACGCCGAACGGGAGGTAGCCGTGGAGCGGTGGGTCGAGCCCGATCCACCGGTCCGGATCGAAGCGCAGCGGCGAGGGGTACAGCGTCGGATCGCGGTGGGTGACGATCGGGCTCAGGATGACCTGCGCGCCTTTCGGCAGCGTGACAGAGCCGAGCTGCGCGTCGGCCGCGACCGCGCGCATGAACAGCAGGATCGCCACCGGGAAGAGCCTCATGCTCTCCTTGATCACGCGATCGAGCTTCACCAGCGCGGGGATCTGCGCGTACGACGGCGGCTCGTCCCCGAGCACCTCGCGGAGCTCGGCCTGCACGCCGTCGAGGATCGCCGGGTGCTCGGCCAGGAGCAGCATGGTCCACGTGAGCGTGTGCGAGCTCGTGTCGAAGCCGGCGCCGAAGAGGCTGTTGCCCTCGGCGACGAGCTCCGCGTCGGTGAGGGAGGCGCCCTCCTCGTCGCGCGCGTCGATGAGGCGCGCGAGGGCGTCGGTGCCGCCGGGGCGGCGGCGCTTGTCCTCGACGAGGCGCTGCATGCGCTGCTCGATGCGCTCCGAGAGCCGCATCCCGCGGTGAAACGGCGTCCCCGGGATCTCGTGGGGCAGGAGCATCACCATCGGCGACGCGATGACGGAGAGGACCTCGACCACGATCTTGCCGAGCTCCTCGGTGTCGTCCTGCGGATCGAGGCCGAAGAGGCACTCGAGCGCGATGGACGCGGTGAGATCGCGGAGGAGCGGCGCGACATCGGCCGTCTCGCCGATCGGCCAGCGTTCGACCATCGTGCTCGCGACCTTCACCATGCCGGGCGCGTAGCCCTCCACCGCGGCCTTCGAGAACGCGGGCGTGAGGAGCCTGCGGCGCGTGCGGTGCCGCTCGCCGTTCATGAAGAGGATCGTGTTGTTGAGCCGCGCGAGGGCCGTGCCCGGCTTGATCGGGATGGGCACCTCCGACAGGTGCTCGAACACCGCCGTCTGCGAGATGACTGCGCGGTTGTGCTCGACGCCGAACGCGCACACGAGCGCGGCGTTCCTGTCGACCACGGCCGCGAGATCGCCGTGCTCGCGGTGCATCGCGAGCATCCGGCCCACCGGGTCGGCGAAGAAGCGAAGGACGCCGGCGAGCGGGCCGAGGAGCGGCGGCGCCTTGGGGCCGCGGACGGGGATGGGGGGCAGGTCGGTGCGCGCGAGCATCGAGACGAGGTTAACCGGAGCGCGCCGCGCGAGGGAGGGCGCGCGCGCCGAACCCGCAGGCGCGCGGGAACAGGCGCGTCGACGAGGTCATACAACGATCCTGGGCTCCTGAGATCTCGTTCACCCCGCCGTGAAGCGGATCGGGAACACCACGGTCACGACGCCCGACTCCGGCGAGGGGAACTTCAGCGCCTTGAATGTCCGGCTCACGCAGTCGATCATCTCCCGATCGATCTTGGGCTCGGATGTGGTCTCCACCGAGGTCGCGTCGCCGGCCTGGTTGATGACGAAGCGGGTCGTCACGAGCGCGCCGAGCGCTGGATCGCGCTTCAGCGCCCGCTCGTAGCAGGCCCTCATGCGGCTGAAATTCTGCCGCACGATGCGCTGGATCACCTCGGGCGGCAGCCGCCCGGTGACCTGGGTCGCGCCCATCCGCAGCCCGCCTTGCACGCTCCCGGCCGGCCCGCCGAGCCCCGGGGCGTCGGTGGGCTCCGAAGGTACCTCTGCGAGCCGCCCGAGCGTCACGTCGAGCTTGACCTTGATCTCGGCCGAGAGCGGTAGACTGCTCGACTTCCAGGCGTTCAGCGTGCGCTGGGCATCGGCGTGCGCCGAGAGCGAGAGCCGCGCGCCGCCGCCGACCGCCTCGAGGACCCTGCCCACGGAGTCGAGATCGGCCTGTGCGCAGCGCTCGGCGAGCTCGCCGAGCTCCGGCCGCGAGCGTGCCGGGGACGACGGGGGGAGCCGCTCGAAGTCGGCGATCCGCCGGCAGCCGCCGACCGGGGCTCCGTCGGTCACCGCGTCGAGCGCGTCGATCACCTGGTACGACTCGTCGTCGAGATCCTGGCCGGGGGCCTGCTTCATGTGGAGCGCCGCGGTGCCCGCGAAGAAGAGCGGCATCACCCCGATCGCGAGGAAGGCGGCGATGTTCGACGGCGGCGCGGGCGGCGGGAGGTTCGCGTAGGGGCCGCCGGGTGGAGGTAGCGCGTCGCCCTTGCGCCGGGTCGAGAGGAGCAGAGCCACGAGCGCGCCGAGCGCCGGAAAGGCCGCGAAGAAGAGCGCGAACTCCAGGCACGACTTGGTCTCGTGGAGGCCCATCCGGTAGATGCGCTCGACCATGATCGGGCGGACGCCTGCGCCGGCGAGGGCGCTGTCGACCCGGTGCAGACCCCAGAGCATCCCGCCCATCCCGACGAGGAGGATCGCGCAGGCCGCGGCCGCCGCGAGCAGGCCGGGCACGAGGGCGGCGAGGCGCTTCTTCGAGACGAGCGGCGCGATCAGCGCGGCCGCGCCGGCCAGGAAGCCGAGCATGCCGAGGAGGACGATCAGCCAGTTGGGCCAGCCGCCCTCGCGGAAACGTTCCCACAGCGAGGCCATCTCGAGCTCCAGGAGATCGGCCGCGCGCGATCGATCTCGGGTAGAGGGTGGTGCTCCGGACAGTATCAGCTCACGGCCCGGGGCCGGGGTCTTCCGCGCGTGCCCTGTCGGTTTGCTGCTCGGCGCGCCCTGGCGAGATCCGCGCGGCGGCCGCATGCTAAGTCGGAGATATCCTCGAAAGGAGCCGTCCATGCGTCGCTCGTCGCTGCTCCGCGCCGCCTCCGCGCTCGCCTCTAGCCTGGCCTTCTGCGCGATCCTTTTCGGCGGCGCCCGCGAGGCCCGCGCCGGCCTCTCCCTCAGCGCCGAGCTCGACGGGGGGATGACCTTCAAGGGCCTGCCCCAGCAGAACCGCTTCGGCGGGGGGATCACCGGGGTGCTCGGCTATCGCTTCCACATCGGCCCCGCCTTCATCGCGCCCGAGGCGGGCGGCGGATACATGCTCTTCGACGCAGGATCGAGCTACGTGCGCTTCCACCCGGCGCGCGCGTTCGGCGGCGTCCGCTTCGGCGTCGGCCGCACCGTCACCCCGCAGATCTACGCCCACCTCGGCTACGGCTGGCTCGGCGGCCTGTCCGATCTCGACCTGCGCGGCTACACCGCCGACGCGGGGATCGCGCTGGATTTCAAGCTCATCAGCATCCTCGCCCTCGGCCTGCACGGCGGGTACGTGGTCACGCGCGTCGAGCCGGGCGAGGGCCAGGCGGTGTCGGACACCCCGCAGACGATGAGCTGGATCAACGCCGGAGCCCACGTGACGCTCGAATTCTGAGGAGCCGCCCCGCGCTGGCATGCCAGGATGCCGCGCCCATGTCCCCCCGCGTGTATGCGATCGTGACCACCGCACATGGCTACGGCCACGCGACGCGGCAGCTCGAGGTGATCCGCGCCCTGCTCACCCGCGACCCCGAGGCGCGCGTGGCGCTGCTCACCGCCGCGCCGCCCGCGGTGGTCCACAACTACCTCGGCGACGAGCCCGCGATCGCCTCGCGGGTCACGATCGAGCCCCTCTCCGCCGACGTGGGCCTCGTGCAGCACGATGGCCTGCGGATGAACGCGGAGGCGACGCTCGCGGCGCTCGACGCGCGCTTCGGCGACGAGGCGCGCGCGGTGGCCGACATGGCCGATCGGCTCGCCGCGCACCGGCCGAGCGTGGTCTTGGCCGACATCCCGCCCGTGGTCTTTCCGGCCGCGGCAAAGCTCTCCGTGCCCGCCGTCGGGATATCGAACTTCGACTGGGCCTTCATCTACGGCTGCTACGCGCGCCAAAACGCGGCCTTCGCGCGCTGGGAGCAGCTCTTCCTCCGCTGGCAGGGCGAGGCGACGCTGGGAATCCACCTCGACCCGGGCCCGCCGCTCCAGGGCTTTCGCGAGGTGGTTTCGGTGGCGCCGCTCGCCCGGCGCAAGGTGGGAGACGTGGCGGCGATCCGCCGTGCGCTGGATATCCCTCCCGGACACAAGGCCGTCCTCGCGAGCTTCGGCGGCTGCGGCCTCGACGAGGCCGACCGGCGCATTCCTCGCATCGAGGGGGTCACATGGTTGCTCGCCCCACCCATGCTCGATCTCCACCGCAGCGACACCCGCTTTGCCCCCGAGGTCCCCTTCGTGACCTTGCTGGCCGCGGCCGACGCCGTGTTCATGAAACCAGGATACGGGACGGTGTGCGAGGCGGCGTATCACCGGACCAGGATGCTCTACACGGATCGCGGCGATTTTCCGGAGTACGAATACCTGGTGGCGTGGATGGAGCGGGAGGCGCCCTGCGTTCATGTGCCCTCGCATCTGCTCGGCACCGAGACCGGCGCCCAGGCGATCGCCGATGGCCTCGAACGCCTCTTTGCGCTCCCCGAACGATGGCCGGCGAGCATGAGCGGGGCCGAAGAGGTGGCGCAGATCATCGAACGAGCGGCCATCGGCGGGTCCCCCGGGGAGCCGTTCGATAGTCTGAACTATTGAATTTCAACGCAAAGTCGCCAAGGCGCAAAGACGCAAAAAAGAAAGAGTGGTTGTTCTTTTTCTTCTTGCGCCTTTGCGCCTTTGCGCCTTTGCGTTAAAAAATCAGCGAATGAGGCCTCAATGAGCAGTCGAGAGGAGACCGTCAGGGGGTCTTGGCGCAGCGGATCCCGATCGTGTTCTGGGCGATCGCGGGATCGGAGTGGAAACGATTCTCGGTGAGCAGGCCGAGCGCCTGGTGGGAGAAGGCGCCTCCGCGGATTCCCCGGTGGTTTGCGCTCGGGTCGACCAGGTTCGAGCAGTTGTCGCAGGGGACGGCGTAGGGGTCGTGATACCAGTCGAGGTTCCACTCCCACACGCTGCCCGCCAGATCGGCCTGGCCCCACCGGCCGTCGCCCGCGGGCTTCTGGCCGACCTTGAGGATGTCGGTGAACCCGCACATCGCCGCCGGTGACCCGTCGCCCGTGCAGTCGTAGACGGCGTGCATCGGATCGGGCATGGCGGCGCCCCAGGGGTAGAGCCGCTGCTCGTCGCCGCCCGCGGCCGCGTAGTTCCACTCCGCCTCGGTCGGCAATCGCTCGCCGTCCCAGGCGCAGAATGCAAAGGCGGTGTACCAGGACACGCAGTTGATGGGGAGGTCCTCCTGGGCGCCGGGCATGTCCGTCCAGGTCTTGTACTGGACTTCGCACTTGAGGGAGCTCTTCAAGGCCGCTTGATCGGCCGGGAGCTGCGCGTCCCACGCCGGATCCCAGCCGCTCCCCGGGATGGCCGGGTGCGCCCCCGCGCCCGCCTGCGGCTTGTTGCCCGGATAGGCCTCCACGAACTTGCGGAACCGCCCCACCGTCACCTCGAATCGATCGAGCCAGAAGTCGTTGACGGTCGCGGGATAGGCCACGAAGTTAGAGCGGTTGAACATGCCTCCGGCGAGCACGGAGCCCGCGCAGCAGTGCTCGTCCGCGTTCGGACCGCAGGTCTCGGGCAGGCCCAGGCAGCTCGGGCCGACGCAGCTCCCGAGCGTGCACACCGGCGCTTGCACCGAGCAGGCGGGCTCGTTCTGCCACTGGCCGCTCGCGTCGCAGCTCTGCGGCGTGTTGCCGGCGCACTGCTTGTCGGTCGGCCCGCAGACGCCCACGCAGCTCCCGTCGATGCAGGTCTGTCCCACGCAGGTCGGGTCGTCCTGGAAGGTGCCGGACGCGTCGCAGGTCTGGGGGGTGTTGCCGTTGCACGTCACGTCGCCCGGCCAGCACTGGGCGCACTTGCCGTCCACGCAGGCCGGATCGCACTGCTCGATGAAATCGCTCGTCACGAGATCGGGACCGCACTGGACACGGGCGGCCATGTCGCACGCCACGTCGCCCGGGCTCTTGCCGGCGCAGCCGGGGGCGATGGGCTGGCAAGTGCCCTGCTTCGCGCCCTCCTCGGTGTCGCACAGCGTGCTTCCCATGCAATCGCCGTTGGCGGCCCACTTGGCGTCGGCCCCGCACACGAGCTTGTGCGCCTGCGCGTGGCCGGCGCAGCCGAGCGCGCCCTTGGGCCAGCATGCCTCTCCGACGTCGCCGATCGGGCCGGTGGGGGCCGGCATGCCCCCTGCGCCGCCCTGTCCGCCTGCGCCGCCCTGTCCGCCTGCGCCGCCTTGCCCACCTTCGCCGCCGCCCGAGCTCACGCTGGTGGTCTTGCCGCCGGTGGTGGTCGAGGTCGTCCCGCTCCCGCTGCTCAGGCCCTTGAGCCGCGGGGTGCCGCACCCGCTCGCCGCGTACGCCGACGCGAGGCCGAGCGCGCAGGCCAGGTAGATCGTTTGTGCTCCAACGAAAAGACGAGGCGTAAGTCGCATGAATGGAAGGTATCTCGTCTTCGCCCGGCCGGCACGGTTCCGGGCTACACGTCGAGGCGCTGATCGAGCGGGACCTCGTTCGGGTAGTCGACGTAGAGCTGGCCGTCGCACCCGAGGGCGAGCCCGTAGGCCTTGAGCGGCTTCGTCGCGGGGCCACCGATGACGTGTCCCGTGGGGTCGAATTTGCTCCCGTGGCAGCCGCAGGTGATGCTCGCCGCGTCGATCGTGCCCTTGGCGTTGAGGTCGCAGCCGAGGTGCGAGCAGAGCGACGAGAGCGCGAAGAGGCCGGCCTCGTCGCGCCCGATCAGGATGGTGGTCTTGTTGATCTTGTAGGTGCCGAGCACGCCGAAGTGGCTGAGCTCGCCCACCGGGAAGCCGGGCGGCAGCGCGCCGCAGCCCGTCGACGTGCTGCTGCTCGTCGCGCCTCCTCCTCCGCCCGAGCCGCTCCCCTCGACGCCGCCGCATGCGGGCATCGCGAGGGCGGCGGCGGAGGCGCCCACGACCTTCAGGAAACGGCGTCGCGCGTGCATGGGGGAGGAGGTTAGGCGGTGCGCGGCGCGCCGGTCAAACGGCGCAGCGCGCCGGTCAAACGGCGAGGCGCGTGCTCGCGTCCACGGTCTGGTTGAGGTTGGCGCGCAGCGTCCCGTTGCAGGCGAGGGCCAGGGCGAAGTGCTTGAGGGGCTTGTTGGCGGGGCCCTTGGTGACGGCGCCGTTGTTGTCGAAGACGCTCTGGTGGCACGTGCAGACGATGCCGGTCGCCTTGATCGTCCCGTCCATGTTCATGTTGCAGAACTGGTGCGGGCAGAGCGAGGTCATCGCGTAGAGGCCCGCGTCGTCGCGCCCGATGAGCACCTTCGTCCCCGGCACCTTGTGCAGGCCCATGCTCTCGTAGTCCGAGGGGCTGCCCACGATGACGCCGGGCGGGTTGGGATCGCAGGGATCGCCGCCCTGCCCGCCCATGCCGCCGGTGCCGGGCATGCCGCCGTTTCCACCGGCGCCGGTCGTGCCGCTGCTCCCGCCTGCGCCGCCGCCCGTGCCTGCCGTGGTGGCGCTGGTCGTGGTGGTCGATCCGCCGCCGGCGCCCGTGCTCGAGACATCGCCCCCGCAGGCGGGGACGGCGAGGGAAGCGGCGGTGGCGCCGAAGACATGCAAGAAACGGCGGCGATCGTTCATGTGCAAGGATGCTCCGCGGGGAAGGCCCCGGCCAAGGGAAAGATCATTCGAAGGAGATCAGGTAGTCGTCGAGGGGCGGCGCGCGATCGATCACGTCGAGCTCGACGAGCTGCTTGCTCAGCAGATCCCAGCGCTCGCGGCTCATGGTGCCGAGCCCCTTCTGCTTGGTCTCGGCCGTCTCGATCAAGGGCTTCTGCGCCTCTGCGGCGGCCGCGAAGGTCTCGAGGTCCATCGCCGGGTTGAGCTTGGCCATCACCGCGTTGGTGGGCGCCGGGTCGTCGAGGTAGGCGCGCCAGCCCTCGCGCACCGCGGCGATCATCGCCTTGACCTGCGCGGGCTTCTCCGTCCAGAGGGCCTTGCGGGTGACGAGCACGGCGACGTAGGGGTTGTAGCCCTCGTCCGCGATCAGCAAGACCTTGGGGTTCTTGCCCAGCTTCCGCGCGGCGATCGGCTCCGAGGTGATGAAGCACTGCTGGCCGAAGTTCACGTCGGCGGCGAAGTGCGCCACGCCGCCGTCGTAGGGCACGAGCTTGATGTTCTGGAAGCCGTAGCGCTTGCGGAGATAGGTCGCGTAGGGGAGGCCCGGCTCGAGCGCGAGGGTGATGCCCGACTTGAGCGTGTCGGCGATGCTGTTCAGGCCGAGCGAGGCGTGCACCATGATGCCCTGCGGCGAGGTCTGGTACACCGCGAAGAGCGGGATCACGTCGGCGCCCTTGGCGCGGGCCGAGAGCAGCTCGTCGGCGCCCACCACGCCGTAGTCGACCTGCCCCGCGGCGACGCGCTGCACGACGGGCGCCCCCGCGCCGCCGGCCTGGATGTCCACCTCGAAGCCCGCCTTCTTGAAGGCGCCGCTCTCCCGCGCGGCGTAGAAGCCGCCGAACTCCGGCTCGGCCACCCAGTTGAGGGCGAGCTGCACCTTGGGCGGCCCCTCGGCCGGCTTGTCTCCCGAGCAGCTCGAGCAGCCGCCGAGGAAGAGCAGCAGGAGGGGCATGCAGAGCAGGCCGAACAGGGCGCGGAGGGGGAGGTTGGGTCGCGTCGGGCTCACGGGGGAGGATTGATCTCCGAAGGATGCCAGCGGCGCAAGAGCAGAACGCCGAGGAGGTTGACGGCGGCGAAGAGGCAGAGCCCGAGGACGGCCGCGAGGAGGACCGAGACGAAGACCCGATCGGTGTTGAGCTGCCGGTAATCGGCCAGGATCATGATGCCGAGGCCCGCCCCCTCCTCCGAGAAGCCGGCCACGAACTCGCCGACGATGGTGCCGATGACGGCGAGGCCCGAGGCCACGCGGAGGCCCGTGACGATGCTGGGGAGGGCCGAGGGCAGCGAGAGCTGGACGAGGGTCTGGAGCCGGCCCGCGCCGTAGAGGCGGAAGAGATCGCGCAGTGCGGGCTCCACGGATCGCAGGCCGGAGAGCGTGTTGGCGATCACCGGGAAGACGGAGACGATGAAGGCCGAGACCGTGATCGCCCGGAGGCCCGCGCCGAACCAGAGGACGAGGAGGGGCGCGATGGCCACGATCGGCACCGTCTGGAGGAAGACGGTGTACGGCGAGAGCGCCCGCTCCAGGGTGCGCGACGAGGCGAGGACGATCGCCCCGATCACGCCGAGCCCGGCGCTCATCGCGAAGCCGAGCAGCGCGCCCCGGGCGGTGTTGGCCATGGCCAGCAGGAAGGGGCCGGGCTTCGCGACGAAGGCGAGGTAGATCGCCGAGGGCGGCGGCAGCTCGAAGAACGGGATGTGCAGCGCGGCCGTCGCGCCCTGCCAGAGGGCGAGGATCACGACGAGCGCGGCGAGCGGGGCGGCGAGGGAGCGCAGGGCGCGCATGGCTAGCTGCCCCCTCGCTCGAGGGCCTCGAAGAGCACCCGCGTCTCGGCGGCGAAGCGCGCCTCGGCGCGGAGGGCGCCCGCGCGCTCGGCCGGCAGATCGATGCGCCGATCGAGGACCGTGCGGGCCGGCCGCGGGGAGAAGACGATGGCCCGCTCGGCGAGGTAGGCGGCCTCGACGATCGAGTGGGTGACGAAGATCACGGTGACCGCGATCGATGACCAGAGGGCGCGGAGCTGGTCGTCGAGGCGGTTGCGCGTGAGCTCGTCGAGGGCCGCGAAGGGCTCGTCGAGCAGGAGCAGGCGCGGGTGGGTGACGAGCGCGCGGGCCAGCGAGGCGCGCATCTTCATGCCCCCGGAGAGCTCGGCGGGGTAGCGCTCCGCGGCGTCGGCGAGCCCGACCTGGGCGAGGATCTCCCGGGCTACCGCGCGGCGTTTTTCGCGCGGGACGCCGGCGAGCTGCAAGGGCAGGGCGGCGTTGTCAACGATGTTGCGCCATGGCAACAAGTGGGGCTCCTGGAACACGAACGCGATGGGCGGCCGATCATCCGGGCCGGGCGCCTTGCCGTCGAGGAGCACGCTGCCCGCGGTCGGCCGATCGAGGCCGGCGACGAGGCGGAGCAGGGTGGACTTGCCGCAGCCGGAGGGCCCGAGCAGGGCCGTGAAGGAGCCCGGCGAGAGGTCGAGATCGACGCCGTCCACCGCGGTGACGCCCCCGGGGAAGACGCGGCGCACGCCCTGGATCTGCACGCGGAGGCCCTGGTCGCGGGCGAGAGGGGAGGGAGGCTCGGGCATAAGGAGGGAGCGCGGGCGCGAAGGGCAAACAAGGGCCGGTTTGCCCTGGAGTCAAGGGCATCGGTGGGAGGATCGATCTCGAACGCACCGGGACGAGCCCGGCCCGAACCGGTGTATCCTCCGCGCCGTGCAGGTCAGGATGAGGCTCCTCTCCGCCGCCGTCCTCGTGCTCGGCCTCTCGGCCGGCTGCGGCAAAGATCTGCACGAGATCATCGCCGAGCACCAGGTCGCCGTGAAGGCGCAGCTCGACCGGGTGCCCGCGGTGCGCGCCGCCGCGAAGGCCGCGCCCGCCGTGAGCGCGGACGACGTGCGCTTCGACGGGCCGCCGCCGCGCTTCCCCGCCGGCGAATGGACCGACGCGACCGCCAACGCCGCCATCGCGTACCTCGAAGATCTCGACGACCTCAACGAGCTCGGCAACGTCCCCTTCCGGATCGACGGCTCGGGATCGATCAACCGCTGCGCCTCCGCCCTCACGACGCACCGCGACCCCTACGATCCGATCCTCGCCAACACCTCCCCGCCGCCGGTGCCGGAGTACCGCGCCGAGGGATCGTTCAAGCACTGCGAGGGCCTCCGCTACGTCTTCGTCATCCGCTCGATCTCGCTCAGCTCACCCTCCCCGGTGACCACCGTGTTCTGCTCCACCCTCGCCGGGCCGGCCGACGCGGGGAGCGACGCCGGCAGCGACGCCGGGAGCGACGCGGGCCCGCCGCCGGACGGGGGATCGAGCGCCACCTGCAAGCGGTTCGAGGGAGGCGCCTTCAAGGCCGAGGCGCTGGTCTTCGATCTGCGATCGGGCGCGCAGCTCGGCGGCTTCCGCTTCGGCGCCGAGAGCAGCCCGCGCATCGACGTGACGCTCTACTCGAACCAGGATCTGGCGCCCGGGCCCGATCTCAAGGCGCAGATCCGGGCGGCCTTCGTGGCCGCCGCGACCAGGGCCGTCCCGTCGGTGGGAGCCGGAGACTGAGATGCCGATCGCCTGGCACGATCCCTCGACCCGGGAGCGTCTGAAAGCGCTGGTGCGCGAGGTCGAGGCGCAGAGCGCGGCCGAGCTCGTGCTGACGGTGCGGCCCTCCTCCGGCGACGATCGCGCGGCCGATCTCCTCTTCGCGGCGGTGCTCGCCTTCGCCGGGCTGTGTGTCTACGTGTACGCGCCCTGGGAGTTCACCGACGACCTCACCCCGCCGTCGATCCTCGCGCTCTTCCTCGGCGGGTACGTCTTCTCGTCGCGCGTCCCCGCGGTCCGCCGGCTCTTCTCGCGCCGGGCGCAGCGGGAGGCGCGGGTGCGGGCCGCGGCGCGCGCCGCCTTCGTCGATCAGGGCATCGCGTCGACCCGCGATCGCACGGGGATCCTCATCTACGTGAGCCTCTTCGAGCGCGCCGCCGAGGTCGTGGTGGACATCGGTGTCCTGCGGCGAGAGAGCGAGGGGCAGCCCGCCGCCGCGATCGAGGCGATCGCGCGCGTCGTCCGCGAGGGCGGTGATCTCCCGGCCTTCGAGGCGGCGGTGCGCGATCTCGGCGCCTTCCTGGCCGGAGCGCTGCCGCCTCGCCTCGACGATCAGAACGAGCTCTCCGACGAGGTGAACGTCGCATGAGACGGAGGCGCTTCGCCCTCGGCGTGCTCGTCACGTCGCTCACGTTGCTCCCCCCGGCCTCGGGATCCGCCCGCCCCGGCGGCGGCAGCTCCTTCGGCGGATCGCGCTCCTCCGGCGGGAGCTCGCGCTCGTCGTCGTCGGGCTCGTCGAGCACACGCTCGTCGTCATCCGGGTCATCGAGCACGCGCTCGTCGTCCTCCGGCTCGTCGAGCACGCGCTCGTCCTCGTCCGGCTCGTCGGGCACCCGCTCCTCGAGCTCGGGCAGCACCTCTTCGCCCGAGCATGTGCCCGTCTGGGCGATCCGCGCCTCGATCAAGCCGGCCGAACGATCGAGCAGCGGGCCGGGCGTGTCCATCTACGGCGCGCCGCCGCCGCATGCCGCGATCGCCCCCGCGCCCGACCGGCGATCGACGGCGGACAAGGCCTTGTCGGGCGTCGTCGGGGCGGGCTTCTTCGCCTTCCTCGCCGCCATCGTCGTCGCGCCGCTCCTGATCATCGGCGCGGTGGTCCGCTCGATGACCCGGCGCAAGGGCCAGCACGAAGGCTGGTCCTCGGCCGCGACGAACGGTGGCGCCACCTCCGCGCCGCCCGGTGAAGCGCCCGGCGCGGTCCGCCGTCGCATGGAGCAGATCCGGGCCGGAGACGCCGACTTCTCCCTCGTCCTCTTCGAGGACTTCCTCGCCGCGCTCTACACCGAGGCCCAGGTGGCCCGCGGCGCGGGCACGCTCGAACAGTACGCGCCCTACCTTCGCCCCGCGGCCCGCGCGGCCCTCGGGAAGCTGCCCGCGGTCCCGGTCTCCCCGGTGCTCGTCGGCGCGATGCGTCCCGTCTCGTTCACGCGCGACGATCGCGCCCGCGTGCACCGCGTCGTCTACGAGATCGAGGCGAACTACACCGAGACCCCCGCGGGCGGCGCGCCGCGCTCGTTCTACGTCGCCGAGCGCCTCACCCTCGCGCGCGCCCTCTCCGCCCGCTCGCGCCCCCCCGCGCGGGCCCGCGCTCTCGCTTGCCCAAGCTGCGGCGCCCCGCTCGCCCGCACGATGCGGGGGCGCTGCACCCACTGCGGGCAAGCGGCCGACTCCGGCCAGTTCGACTGGGTGATCGAGACCATCGTGACGACCGCGCGCGAGGAGCGGGGGCCGATGCTCACCGGCACCACCGAGGAGGTCGGGACGGCGAGCCCGACGGTGATCGATCCCGCGCTGCAAGCCCAGCTCGCCGCGCTCAAGAAGATCGATCCGACGCTCGATCCCGCGGCGATCGCCGCCCGGACGCGGCAGATCTTCGCCGGCATGCAGCACGCGTGGAGCTCGCTCGAGTGGCAGAAGGCGCGGCCCTTGCTGACCGATCGGCTCTGGAACGCGCAGACCTACTGGATCGACGCGTACCGCCGGCAGGGCCTGCGCAACATCACCGAGGGCGCCCGGATCGAGGACATCGAGATCGTCCGGGCGAGCGGCGACCGGTACTACCTCGGTGTGACCGTGCGCATCCACGCCACCGGGCTCGACTACACGAAGCGCGACGCCGACGGCGCAGTGGTCGGCGGGAGCCGCACCAAGGAGCGCCCCTACACCGAGTACTGGACGCTCGTGCGCAGCGTGGCCCGCCCGCCTGCGCCGGGGCAGGCGCCGCCCTGTCCTTCGTGCGGCGCGCCCCTCGCCGCGCAGATGACGGAGCGCTGCGCCTATTGCGGCGCGCTCGTCGAGGCGAGCTCGTTCGACTGGGCGCTCTCGCGCATCGAGCAGGACGAGGCGTCCATGGGGGCTGAGCCCTCGAAGCCGCGCCCCGCGCGAGCAGCGGTTTCCTCGATCCACACCCACGAGGCGATTCGAGCAGGGCAGAGAGGCCGAGCGCGAGCACGCCGTTCGCGATCGAGCTTCCGCCACGAGCTGTCCGGGGTCGAGCAAGCCCCCCACGAGGCCGAGCGCGAGCTGGTGGTAGAGGAAGACGCCGTAGCTCACGACGCCGAGCGCCTGGAGCGGCCGGGGCGGCGCGATCAGGCGAGCGTGCGCGCGCGCCCTCGCAGAGCGAGGCGGAGAGCACGAGCGCCGCGGTGGCGAGCGACATCAGCGCATAGGGCCACGAGCCGCCGGGAGAGGTAGAGCGCGCCCTCCAGGCGAAAGGCGAGCGGGAGCGCGGCCACCGCGACGAGCACGCCGAGCGGGCCCATCGCGCGACCTCCTTCGCGCGCGCCGAGCTCGTGATCTCCGCGTGGAGCGCGGCGGCGAAGGCCCCGCGCGAACTGATCGAGGCGGCTTGTGATCCACCGTCGCTGGCTGTCCTCCAGCAGGGCCGTTCGTGTTCCAGGCTCGAGGAAGATCGCGTGGAGCGCGCCGCGCGAGCCCCAGACGAAGACGCAGATCGCCGCGAGGAACAGCAGCCGGCGCGGACCGCGATCGCGATCGAGGAGCGGTCGCGCCATCCACGGGAAGAGGAGGTAGAAGTGGGCCTCGGTGGTCAGCGACCAGGCCGCGCCGAGGAGCACGAGGCCGCCCGGTCGCACGTAGCCCTGGAGCAGCGCCAGGTTGGCGAGCAGCGCCTCGAAGAAATGAGGGCGCGACACGAGGCCCGGGTGGGTCACGACGATCACGGCGAGCGCGGCGTAGAAGGCCGGCAGGATGCGGCGTGCGCGGCGACCGAGGAACACGCGCGGAGGCGGGGGCGCGCGCCCCGCCGCGAAGGCGCGCACGTAGGACTGGGCGAGCGAGAAGCCCGAGAGGACGAAGAAGAGATCGACCCCCCACCAGGCGTGGTGGAACGTCGTGAGGAGCCACGGCGCGAGCGATCGAGGCACGGAGGCGTCGATTTGCGCCTCGAAGAAAGGCCCGAAGCGATCGCCGAGGTGCTGGACGAAGACCGCGAGGATGGCCGCGCCGCGGAGGGCGTCGAGCTGGGGGAGGAGGCGCCCGCCGCCGCTCGGGGCGGGGCGGGCGAGGGGAGATCGCCCGGGAAGGGCGGCGATCACTGGTTCGAGGGAGCGACCACCTTGCAGTTGGAGAACGCGCCCGTGTAGAGCTCGTCGGCCCGATCGTACCAGGGGCCGCCGCTCTTCCACTGCACCGAGGACTTCTTCGCGGTGCCCTCGACCTTGTACTTGCACTTGGCGCTGAAGCGCGCGACGGGCGGCAGCGTGGTGCCGGTGAGCCCCGCGTCGCTCCACATGCCCGCGCCGAGCAATTGCACGCCGTTGACGGTGGTGTACGGCTTGAGCAGCTTCTGATCGTCCTTGTTGTCGCCCTTCGACCACGGCTTGTTCTGCGCCTCGAACGCGCAGTGCTTGCCCGCGATCTCGTCGGCGAGGGCGCACGCGAGGTCCGTCTTGTCGGTGGAGACGAGGGTGATCTCGAGGTCGACCGACTCGCCGATCTTCCACTTCGGCGCGGCGTTGTCCTCGCGGCCGAGCAGCGCGAAGCCCGCGGCGACGACGCCGATGATCACCACAAAGAGGAGCATGCTCTTGCCGAGCGAGCCGCCCTGCTGCTTCGGCGGGGGCTGGCGAGGCCGTGCCCCGCGCGCCGCCGCCGACGCCGCCGCGCGCGCCGCCGTCGAGCCGCCCTTGGCAGCCGGCTTCGCCGCGGGCTTGGCCCCGGGCTTCGCGGCCGCCTTGGCTGCCGGCTTCGCCGCGGGCTTGGCCGCCGGCTTCTCTTCTTCCTCGTCCTCGTCGTCTTCTTCTTCCTCGTCGTCCTCGTCGTCCGCGTCCTTCTTCGCGGCCGCCTTGGCCGTGGAGGGCTTGTCGCCGGCGCTCTTCTCTTCGGCGCTCTCCTCCTCGCCCTCGTCCTCGTCCTTCTCGTCCTCGTCGTCGCGATCGTCGTCTTTGTCAGCCATGGCGCGCCGACTCTACCCGAGCGAGCCCGGACCTCAAGCCCCCCGTGGCACCTCTTCACTGACCGGCCGCTCAGGGCGCCCTCCTCCAGCCTTCCCTTCCCCCCGACCGCCCCCGTCGACTACGGTGCGCCCCCCATGCCCCGCGAGCTCAAGATCCCCCGCACCCGCATCCTCGGCACCGGCCGCTACCTCCCCGCCAAGGTCGTCACCAACGCCGAGATCGAGGCCCAGGTCGACACCACCGACGGGTGGATCCGCCAGCACACCGGCATCGAGCGGCGCCATGTCGCGGCGCCCGGCGAGCAGACCTCCGACATGGCCACGGCCGCGGGCAAGGCGGCGATCGAGGCGGCCGGGCTCACGGTGGCCGACCTCGACATGATCATCCTCGCCACCCAGAGCGGGGACACGCCGATGCCGGCCACCGCGGTGCTGGTGCAGCAGAAGCTCGGGGCCGACCTCATCCCGAGCTTCGATCTCGCCGCGTCCTTCGCCGGCTTCCTCTACGCGATGACCGTGGCCGATCAGTTCATCTCCTCGGGCACCTTCAAGACCATCCTGGTGATCGGCGCCGACACGCTCTCCCGCCTCGTCGATCCGAAGGATCGCGTCACCGTGCCCCTCTTCGGTGACGGCGCGGGCGCCGTGGTGCTCGGCCCCGCGACCGGCGACACGCGCGGCATCCTCTCCTCGAGGATCCACGCCGACGGGACCATGTCGCGCCTGCTCCGCATCCCCGGCGGCGGCTCGGCCGAGCCGATGACGGCCGCGCGCGTCGAGGCGAAGCGCAACACCATCCAGATGGAGAGCGCCGAGCTGCTCGCGATCACCGTCCGCCACCTCACCTCGTTCTCGATGCAGGCCCTCAAGGCCGCGGGGCTCACCTCCGCCGAGCTCGACTGGGTGATTCCGCACCAGGCCAACCGCAACATCGTCGACAAGATCTCGCAGCGCCTCGGCTTCGCGAGGAGCCGCTTCGTCGAGAACCTGGCCGAGGTGGGCAACACCGGCGCCGGCTCGATCCCCATCGCGCTCGACGAGGCGGTGCGCGACGGTCGCGTCAAGCCCGGTCAGACGGCGCTCCTCTGCGCGCTCGGCGCCGGCATCACCTGGGGTGCGTCGATTGTCCGGATGTAGCGCCGATCAGAGCGCGCTGGTGCGCGGCACCTCGTCGAGGCCGAGGGGGTCGCAGCGGCTGAGGAGCGAGCGGAGGCGGCGGATCACGGGGTGATCGGCGGGCAGCCCGACCTGGCGCTGGAGGGTGAGCGCGCGCTGGAGGTGATCGATCGCGGCGGCGTAGTCGCCCGCGGTGCGGTAGCAGCTCCCGAGGTTGCCGAGGGCGGCGGCCTGCCCGTCGAGGAGGTTCAGCTCCTCGAACAGGGCGAGGGAGCGGGAGAGGTACTGGATGGCCTTCGTCACGTCGTCGGCGGCGCGGTAGGTGTTGCCGATGTTGCCCAGCGTGCTCGCCTGGCCCCGCCTGTGGCCCAGCATCTCCTCGAGGGAGAGCGCTTGCTTGAAGGAGTCGAGGGCGCCCTCGATCTCGCCCACGTCGCGCAGGCACAGGCCGAGGCCTCCGAGCGTCGCGGCCTGACCTTCGAGCAGCCCGAGCTCTTCCTGGATGCTCTGGGCTTGCTCCAGGTACTCGATGGCGCGCGAGAGCTCGCCGTACTTGCGGTACGCGATGCCGATGTGGGTGAGGGCCGAGGCTTCCCTCTCGCGATCGCCGACGGCCTGGTAGATCTCCCGGGCGCGTTGCGCGCATGCGATGGACTTCGAGGTGTCGCCGAGCAGGCTGTAGCAGTGGCCGAGGCCGATGAAGGCGCCCGCCTGTCCCTCGGCGAAGCCGCCTTGCTCGGCCATGACCTGGGCGTGCTGGAAGTGGTCGACGGCCTTGTGCAGATCGCCGAGCACGGCGTACGCGTGGCCGAGGCTCGTGAGGATGCCGGCGCGCTCCTCGCACGTGTCGGGGAAGGCCTCGAGCATGCGGGTGAAGCGCTCGATCAGGTCGGCCACGCGGCCGCGGCGCTCCTGGTGATCGGCGACCGAGCAGAGCATCCGGAAGGCGGTGCGCGCCGCGCCCTGGCGTAGGGCCCGCTCGACGGCGGTGAGCACCTCGGGCATGTCCCGGTCGAGGGCCTCCCAGCTCCCGGGATCGCGGTTCTCCTCGATGATGCGGGCGACGAAGGCCGTGTGCGCGGCCTCGGCCTGGGTCACGCCGGGCTGGCTGCGGAGCAGGAGCCCCACGACGTCGTGGAGGCGGAACGGGCGATCGGCGCTCGGCACCCAGTCGATGAGCGATTGATCGGCGAGCTCCTCGAGCGCGCCCGAGACCGTGTCCTCGTCGAGCCCGACCACCGCCGCCACCACCGCCGTGCGCGTCGAAGGCGCGGTGGCCGAGAGCGCCGTGAGCACCCGGCGCTGCGTCTCGTCGAGCGAGCGCACCGACGTGAGGAAGGTCGCCGCCACGCTGCGATCGGAGCCCTTGGCCGCGGCGTCGAGCGTGCCGAGCGGCTCCTTGTCCATGCGCGCGAGCAGGCGGGCCACCGACGCGTCCGGCCGGAGCAGGAGCTTGGCGATGAGGCGCATCGCGAGCGGCAGGCCGCCCACCTTGCGCGAGATCTGATCGAGGTCGGCGTCGGGCGTGTCGGCGAGCCAGGGGACGACCTGGCGGAGGTGCGCGCGGCAGGTCGCGAGGTCCCAGCAGCCGAGGCGGACGGGGCGCGCCGGGCGGCTCAGATCTTCGTGCAAGGTGAAGCTGCGCGACGTGATCACGGTGCGGCATCGGCCGCCGGGGATCGGGATCTTGCGCACGTCGGTGACGCCGAGGTCGACGTTGTCGATGACGAGCAGCACCTGCCTGTCGAAGAGCGCCGTGGTCAGGTGGCGCGTCGCCTCCTCCACCGTGGGCGCGCGATCGCCGTCCTTCCAGCCGTAGCGGCGGGCGACGCGGCCGAGATCGTTCCAGAGATCGCGGGCGTCGATCCACGCGGCCTCCTCGAAGATCTCCTTCGCCTCGGTGGCGACGAAGTGGTGCACGAGCGAGGTCTTGCCGACGCCGCCGAGGCCGGTGGCGACGACGCAGGTGACCGACGGATCGCGCGTGAGCCCCTCGCGCAGCGTGGCCATCTCCAGGGTGCGCCCGACGAAGTAGTGGATCGGGTGCGCGGGGAGGCCGCCCGGCCCCTCGAAGAGGGATGGGTCGACCTCGATCGGGAGGCTCGGGAGGAGCGACGAGGACGGCGGGACGACCGAGGGCGCGGCCACGGGCGGAGCCACCGTGGCGGCCTGGGCAACAGTGGCTTGCGCCGTGACCGGTTGGGCAACGCTGGGCTCCACCGGGGCGGGCTGGGCAGGCGGGAGGTCCGAAGGAGCTCGCGCGGCGGGGGCCCGCACCGGGACCTCGAGCGCAGGGAGGCTGGGATGGCGGGCGGGCGGCGCCGAGGGGGGCTGGGCAGCGGCCGGCTTCGCCGGGGCGGGCTGGGCCGGTGGGAGATCCGAAGGGGAGCGCGCGGCGGGCGGCCACGCGGGCATTTCCAGCGCGGGGAGGCTGGGTGGACGGCGGGGCGGCGCCGAGGCGGGCTGAGCAACGGCCGGCTTCGCCGGGGCGGGCTGGGCCGGTGGGAGATCCGAAGGGGAGCGCGCGGCGGGGGGCCACGCCGGGATCTCGAGCGCGGGGAGGCTGGGATGGCGGGGCGGTGGGGGCGACGAGCCCGCGGGCGTCATCGCTGGCGGCGGCGCGCTCCCGAGATCGCCGATCGCCCGTTGCGCCCGGGAGTGGTGGACGCTCGCCGAGCGGCCCATGGCCCGCCACGCCGCCTCGGAGACGACCAGATCGGGCTGGAGGGTGAACGCGAACGGGTGATCGATGTGGCTCTGATCGCTCGGGAGGAGCCGCGCCGAGATCCCGAACGTGCGCCTGTCGGCGGCCCAGCTCCGCGGCCAGATCCGCACGCGCAGGGCGCCGTCGTCGCCGCGCACGACCGCGCCGAAGCTGTACGCGAAGCGCCGCGCGCCGCGGGTGCCCTTGCCCTGCGCCGTGGCGCCCGAGGTCACCCAGATCGGCCCGGCGCCCTTGCCCTTGCGCGCTTCTTCCGCGCCGTCGTCGTGGATCTGCGACGAGAGAAAGAGCTGCGCGTGGCGGCCGAGCCAGCCCTTGACCTCGGCCTCGTCGGCGAGCCACCCGCCCTCGACCGGGTGGTGCGAGAGGACCATGACCATCTCGCCGCGGATGATCGACGCGAGCGCCCGCTCGAGCTGCGTCGATCCGAGCCGGAGGACGCCGCGATCGGCGTCGCCCGCGCTCAGCAGCACCGAGTCGAGGCCGACCAGACGGACGGCCATGCCGCCCTTGCCCTGGACGCGGTGCGACCAGTCGAGCATCGCGGCCGAGCCGGTGGCGGTGAGGCACGCCGGCGCGAAGCCCGCCGCGAAATCGAGGTAGCTCTGGAGCTTGCGGACGAGCAGGTTGCGCTCGTTTTCCTTGGCGAGCGCGGCGTCGAGGCTCTTCGTCCCCTGGACGAGCTCCTGGCGGAGGTTTCCGTACGCCTTGCCCTTCTCCGGGGTGCGATCGACGTCGTGGTTGCCGGGGATGACGAAGATGCGCGCCGGGCCGAGGCCGACCGCGCTGCCCGCCTCGCGGAGCCACGTGCCCGCCCGCGCATACTCGGCCGGCGCGCCGGTGGCCGCCACGTCGCCCGTGACGACGAGCAAGTCCGGGGCGCGGAGCTCGCGGTGCTCGGCCAGATCGTCCCGCAGGCGGCCGAGGAGGCGATCACGCGGGCCCGCCGCGGCCGCGAATTGCAGGTCGGCGAGGTGGATCCAGGAGAAGAGGGTGTCCATGGGGGAAGGTCGGCCGGGGAAGATAGCGCATTTTTACGCCTTTTCCCGCGGATCTTTGCGCTGATCGCCCCTGCCTGCACCGTCAGTGGAGGGTGATCGCCGGGCGGGGGTGATCGGACGGCCAGTCGACGAGGAGGCGCGCCGTCGATTTCACGCCCTTGTCGTCCCAGCTCAGGTTGGCGCTGTACTGGCGCCCGCGGATGACCTGGACGACGACGCTCGACGTGGTGCCGAACATGCCGACATAGGCCTGCTGGCCGCCCGAGCTCTCCGTCTTGATGTCCGTCGGCGTGAGCGTGCCCTTCTTGTGACACGACACGCGGAGCCACTCGCGGAGCATCTTCGTCTCGCACCCGAGCGCGGACGATCCCTTGACGGTGATCTCGCGCGGGACGCTGTTCCACTCGGCGACGGAGGGCGGCGCCGATCCCGGCGAGGGGATGACGGCCGGCAAGCCATCGAGCCCCATGCTCCCCGGATCGGGGTTGCTCGCGCCCGGGAGGTTGGCCTGGTTGCCCCCGAGCTGCTTGCCGATGCCACCCCCGCCGATCGACGTGGGCTCGGGCGCCGGATCGTTGTTCGAGCCGAGCTTGCACCCGGCGGTGAAGGTGAGGGCGATCGCGAGAATCGCCGGAGAGGAGAGGTGGATCACGCGCATGGGAGGGATGGTCGATCGCGAGGTCAGGAGGGTCAACAGAGAAGGGGAGGCGCGCACACCATGCTCCCGGGCGGGCGCGCTCCGCGTTACACCACCTCGCGGTGCGCGGCTTCGACAGCACCGGTTCGCGCGACCCGCCGCGCCGCTACATCCATCCTTCCTCACCGGATCATCCCGACTCCCCACCTCCCGAGCGGCGGATTCCCTTGCTCGCGCTCCTCGCCGGCGCACGCGGGCGCTGACACCGCGCCCGGTCCAGGATAGCGTGCTCCCCATGGCGCGCTACGAGCTCATCGAAGGCACATCGAGCAAGTTCTGGGAAATCAAGCAGGAGGGGGTCAACGTCACGGTCAAGTGGGGGAAGGTCGGGACTGCCGGCCAGTCCAATGTCAAGACCTTTGCGACCGCGGCGGAGGCCAAAAAGGAGCACGACAAGCTCGTCGGCGAGAAGACGCGCAAGGGTTACCGGCTCGCCGGTGGGGGTGCTTCTGCCAAGGCTGCGCCCGCGCAAGCCGCGAAGGCGGGCACCGCGTTCAAGATGGCCGATGTCGATCGCCTCGGCGGATCGCCGCGCGATCACGCCACCAAGTTCATGGGCCAGAAGATCGCCGACTTCGACCCCGACGAGGGCCTCAAAGACCCGGCGCGCAAGGCGTATCGCATCCTCCAGGACGATTCGTTCGACGACTTTCTGGAGACCTTCGCCAAGCTCGTCGCCGACCCCGGCGCGGCCAAGCTCAAGGCGCTCGTGATCGGCGGCTGGTCGGTCGACCAGGCCGGCGGCACGGCCGACGACGGTTATGCGCGCAAGCTCCGCAAGGCGATCATCGACGCAGCGGACAAGCTCACCGGGCTCGCGGCCCTCTTCATCAACGACACGCACCCCGAGGAGTACGAGGTCTCCTGGCAATACTTCACCGACCTCGCCCCGTTGCTCGACGCGTATCCCGGGCTCGAGCACCTGCGCGTGCGCGGCGACGCGACCGCGAAGGGCAAGATGGGCATGCTCCGGAGCAAGTCGCTCCGCTCGCTCCAGCTCGAAGGATCGAGCCTCAGCCGCAAGCTCGTCCAGCAGGTCGCCGCGGCCGAGCTGCCCGCGCTCGAATACCTGGAGATCTGGCTCGGACCGGAGGATTACGCCGACAAGAAGCCTGTCGCGGACTTCGCGCCCATCCTCTCCGGCAAGCAGTTTCCCAAGCTGCGTTATCTCGGTTTGCGCGACAGCGACACCGCGGACGACGTGGCCAAGGCGGTCGCGAAGGCGCCCATCCTCGGCCAGCTCGAGACACTCGATCTCTCGCTCGGCACCCTCGGCGACGCGGGCATCGAGGCCCTGCTCGCGAGCCCGGAGATTGCCAAGCTGCAAACGCTCGACGTGCGCTTCCACTACGCCTCGAAGGCCGTCCGGAAGAAGCTCAAGGCGCTCCCGATCAAGGTGATGGAGAGCCCGAGCGAGCGCCTCGACGACGAGGACGATGACGAGCCGGGTCACCGCTACGTGACCGTCGGTGAGTGACGCGCCGACTGCGCTCTTGCCCACGAACCGACGCTGACAAGCGCGCTCGACCCGGCCGTGGCGGCGGAGCGCCCCGAGCTGGCGGTGCTTTCGGCGATGGCGCATGGCGAGGGCTCGATGGGCGAAGCGATCGGGGCGGCGGTGCTGCCTGCGGTGGCCGGGCTCGACGACGAACGGGCGAGATTTTACACGGATCTTGTGCTCAACTCCCTGAACGAGGCGGCTCGCAAGGCGCTGGAGACGAAGATGAAAGGCTACGAATACCAGAGCGATTTCGCGAAGAAGTACGTTGCCGAGGGGAAGACGCTCGGCCAGGCGGAGGGGCGGGCCCTCGGCCGGGCGGAGGAGGCGGCGCGGTCGCTGCTGACGGTGCTGCGAGTCCGGGGGCTCGCGGTGTCCGACGTGGTCCGGGCGCGGATCCTTGCCGAGCGGGACACGGCGACGCTCGAGCGGTGGCTGGAGCGGGCTGTCCTGGCGGGCTCGGTCGGGGAAGTGCTGGGCGAGGCGAGCTGAGCAACCACGCGCGCGGCGCTATCCCCGCGGCTTCCGATCCGGCGCCCGCTCCAGGATCCCCGCGCCAAAGACCGCCCCCAGGTCCAGGTAGTCGAGGTGCACATAGCCGATGTGGCACCCGCAGGTCGCGTTCGTACAAGGCCGCTCGCCGAGCGCGCGCTCCCATCCAGCCTGATAGATATTCCCGATCGGCTCCTCGATGAAGTGGCACCGGCGCGCCGTCCCATCACCGGATACCGAGATTGCAGATCGCCCCGCCGCGCACGACCGCCCCAGGCTCGGATGATGGGTGTTGTTGAGCCGGAACAGCGCATCCACCGCCTCGATTCGCCGCACCTCGGCCTCGGTGTAATAGCCCGGCGTTCTCTTGAATGCGTTCACCCATAGATATACGTCGCCGGGCAGCTCCCGGCGCAGCGCCTCCATCTCATCGAGGTGCTCCCGGAGCCCCACGATCCCGGCGCTCATCCGTACCCCGAGGCGCGCAGCTTCATGGCAGCGCGCGACGAACCGCGCCCGCGGCACCTCGCCGGGGTGGAATGTCGCCCACAGCGCGAGCGACCGTGTGTCGCAGCGAGCTACCCAGTCGAGCTTGCACGAAAGGTTCGTCTGGATGGCGGCTTTGTCGACGTTGGGCAGATGGGAGAGCGTGGCGAGCGCCTCCTGGTACCAGGGGCGCACGAGCGCCTCGCCCCAGGGGGTGAAGAGGATGCCGAGATGGTCCTGGCGCCGATTGGCCACCCACGCAACGAATCGATCGAGCGCGGCCTGGTCGCGATCGAGGGCGGCGCGGTCGTCGACCTTCTTGGCGAAGGGGCAATAAGCGCAGGCGTAGTTGCAGCTCTCGAGGGGGCCTCGGTACAGGATCGAGAGCTTCATCCCACCACCGATTCGGCCATCAAGCGCTGTGCGGTGTCGGAGTAAAGCCAGGGGCCGATGGCGTCGGAGCGTTCGATTCCGGCCTCGGTGAGGATGAGCGTGTCGGCGTCGAGCGTGGCCCAGCCGAGGGCGGGTAAGTCGTGCAAGCAGGGGAGATCGGCGAGGGCGTCGGTGCCGAATCTCGCGGTGTAGGTTGCGCGGGACAGGCCCTCGCGCTGGAGGAGGGACTGGATGACCCAGCGGCGGCGCTGATCGTCGCCGTCGAGCGTGTAGCCCCACTCGGCGAGGTCGAAGCGATCGTCGGTGCGGTTGATCCAGGACTCCAGGATGTCGAGCACGCCTTCCTGGCTCGTGGCCCACTCGCTCGCGTAGTGCACGGTGCGCGTGTAGGAGCGCGCGCCGCAGCCGAGGCCGACCATCCCGTCGTCCTGGCAGCGGTAGGGTGGGCCGCCTTCGCCGGGCGCGCGCGTGGCGCGGAACATGCGGAGGGAGCACTGCTCGTAGCCGCTTTCGAGCAGGAGCGCGCGGCCTTTGCGGTAGAGGGCGAGGCGCGCGTCGTCCCAGCTCTTCCGGCCGAGGCCGAGGCCGGTGAGCGGGCGGATGTAGAGGGGGTAGAGATAGAGCTCCTCCGGTGCGAAGCGCAGCGCCGAGCGGATTGAGCCGAGGAAGCTTGCCTCCGTCTGGCCGGGGAGGCCGTACATCAGGTCGATGTTGAGCACGGGGAAGCCGGCCTCGCGGATGTCGCCGAGCGCGCGCTCGACGGATACTGTGCGCTGCGGGCGGCTCACGGCGCGCGCCTCGGCCTCGACGAAGCTCTGCACGCCGATGCTCACGCGGGTCGTGCCTCGTGCACGAAGCAAGGCGAGCCGATCGGGGGTCGCGGTCTCGGGTGAGGTCTCGACGGACATGGGCACCTGACCGAGCGGCGCGCCCATGGATTCGGCCAGATCGAGCACCGCAGCGAGATGGTCAGCGTCGAGGTAGGTCGGGGTGCCTCCGCCGATCGCGACGCGCGCGAAGCGGGTTTCGGAGCCGAGCGCTGCGCGCGTCCGTGAGGCCTGTCGCTTCAGCGTGGCGAGCCAGCGGTCCATGCGATCGTCGCCCGGGCTCCTTCGCGTGAAGAGGTTGCAGAAGCCGCAGCGGTACTCGCAGAAGGGCACGTGGACGTAGAGGAAGAGGGAGCTCTTCGGCTCGTCGGCCCAGAGCGCGTCGAGGCGCGGGGCAGGGGAGAGCTGCCGATAGGCGGTCTTGTGCGGGTAGGCGTAGGTGTACGCGTGGTAGACCGGGGATGCGGCGAGCGCGATCATCGCGGGATCTCCGGCAAAAGGACCTCGGCGTAGGGCACGGTCCACACGGCCGGGTGGCCGACGCGGTGGCCGTGGTGGCCGTCGTCGCCGTAGAGCGTGCCGTGGTCGGAGCAGAGGATCGCGAGGGATGGGCCGCGGCGGGTGAGGGCTTCGAAGAGGGGTGGGATCTGCGCGTCGACGTAGGCGAGGGCGGCGGCGTGGCTCTCGATCGAGTCTTGCTCGGCGCCGGGTAAGTACATCTTGTTCGGCTGGTGGAGGGCGGAGATGTTGAGGAACAAAAAGACGCGGCGATGGGCGGGGACGCGCGCGAGGATCGACGTTGCGAGCGCGACCTGGTGCTCGGTGGAGCGGGCTTCGGTGACGCCGAGAGAGGGGCTCCAGTGGCTCTCGTCGAAGAGGGCGGGGAAGACGCTGCCGAGCGGGCTTTGCTTGTTGAAGAAGCCGACGCCGCCGATGCAGGCGGTGTGGTAGCCCTGCGCGCGGAGGCCGGTCACGAGGTCGGGCGCGTCGAAGACCCAGGTGGATCCGGCGGTGGTCTCGCTGCCGGCGAAGCGCGCGGCGAAGAGGCGCGGGTGGCGGCCCGGGCGCGCGGGGGTCGGCAGGAAGCCGGCGAAGAAGGCGGCGTGCGCGGCGAAGGTGAAGCTGCCCGGGGAATGTCGCTCCTCCCAGGCGCCGAGGAGGCGCGCGAGGTTCGGGGTGTGGCCGCGCGCCATCTCGGTGACGGCCACGTCGTAGCGGAGAGTGTCGAGCGTGATGAGCGCGATGTCGTGCGTGCCGACGACGCGGTTCATGTCGATCATGCGGCCGCGCCCTCCATCGCGCCGGAGCGGCTGCGCAGGTATGCGGCGATCTCGGCGGTGTAGGTGTCTTCGCCGCGATCGAGGACGCCTGGGAGGAGATCGCCGAACGCGTTGACCTCGAGCACTGCGTGGCGGCGGAGCGTGGAGCCGATCGCGATGTCGACGCCGGCGTGGAGGGCGCCGGGGAAGGCTCCGGCCGCTTGCTCGGCTGCGCCGAGCGCGGCTTGCCATCGCGTGTCGCCGAGGCGGGCCCGCACCTCGTCGGGATCGCCGCGGCGGCCGCCGAGGTGGAGGTTGGTGATGGGGCCCGTGCTCGTCCGCACGACGACGTGCCGCGCCTGGCCGGCGATGACGACGACGCGCAGATCGAAGGCGCGGCCGTTGATCATGGCCTTGGGGATCCACGCCTCGACATGCGCGCCTTCGGCGGTGATGCGGTCGATGATGGTCGCGATGTCCCGCAGGTCGTCGTAGTGGCGCACGCGGAGCGAGTTGTAGAGGTGCGCTTGGCCGTCGCGGCGCACGAGCTCGACGCTCGTGACGGCGCGGATGCGCGCGGCATCCGAGGCGAGCGCGATGACGCCGGACGCGGAGGAGCCGCAGGCGAGCTTGACGAAGACGCGGCGGGTGTGGGTCTCGGCCATGCGCGAGAGCAGCTCGTCGAACGATCGAACGGCGCCGAGCGCGCGCGGGACGGGCGCTCCTGCCGCCTCGCACGCGGCGTGGCAGCGGCGCTTGTCGAAGAGGACGGCGATCTCGGCGGGGGTGTTCATGCGCGCGTGCGGCGGGCACCGGTCGAGCGCCTCGGCCGCGCGCGCGAGCGCTTCGCGGAGGCCGAGGTACCACTGGCGCGGGTGGAGGAGGAGGCCGCGGTCCTCGTCGAGGCGGAGGGCGGCCTCGGCCGGGATGCGCGCGGCGGCGCCGTCGTCGGCGACCTCGGCGCCGAGGGCGATCAGCGTGCGCTCGACGGCGAAGTCTTCGCCCGGCGACTCGAAGCGCACGATGGCGCCCGGGGTGACGGCGCGCTCGAGGGTGTCGCGACCCGTGAGGAGATCGATCCACGAGACGATACGGGCGGGGGCGAGCCCGGCGCGCGCGAGGGCCTCCTGGAAGAGGGTGACGCGGCGGTTCTGCGGGTTGCCCACGACGACGAAGGGCGCCCGGGGCACGGCTCTGGTGGCTGCGCGGTGCACGTCGTCAACGGGAGGGTACCAGCGCGCTGTGCTGCGTCGCAACCCGCGGGGCGGCGCTTCACCGGGCGCCGGGTGCGAGCGCTCGATCGACGAGGAAGGCCGCCCCGCCGGCCAGCGCGTAGGCGAGGAGATCGGCCCACTCGAAGGTCGCGCCGAGCACATGCAGGCCGATCCATGTGCCGCGGGCCCGGGTGAGCCAAGGGCCGTCGAAGCGCTGGGAGATCTCGATCGCCGTGACGATCGCGAGGACCGGCGCGGCCACCTTCCAGAAGGCGACGTGGAGGAGCGCGGCGCGCGGCACGAGGATGAGGAAGAGCGTGCCGAAGAAGTCTTCGAGCTGCCCCACGGCGACCTCGCGGAGCGGGCCGGTGGTGCGCTTGCTCGCGGCCCCGAGGATGGCAGCGACGAGGGCGATCGCGAGGAGCCGGGCTCGCCTCCGCCGATCGGTCACGCCGCGTCCCGCAGGCACGACGCGAGGTCGCTGAGCAGCTTGTCGGCGGCGTCGAGGCCGCTCCCGAAGGCCTCGCCCTCCTTGCTCTTGCGCGTCAGGCGGCCGTCGGGGGACAGCTTGTAGACCGAGTGCTTGGGGGTCACGAGCTTCATGATCTTGGCCGGATCGAGGGGCGTG
>JAXLYT010000007.1:0-214707 GCA_046351295.1 Byssovorax sp. | reverse complement strand
GCCGGCCGATCACCCGGCCGCGCCGCAGGTGGTGAGCGGGGGCGGCAAGGTGCTCACCACGCCCAAGGTCGTGACGATCACCTACAACAGCGACCCGCACCAGGCCGACCTCGACGCGGCCGTGAGTGAGATGGCCGCGACGAGCTTCTGGGCCGAGACCACCGCGGAGTACGGCGTCGGACCGCTCACGGTGCTGCCCCCGATCCACCTCGCCGACGCGGCGCCCAAGAGCCTGACCGACACGACGCTCGAGGCGACCCTCGCCGCCAACCTGAGCGGCAATAGCCCCGCGTGGGGCGCGGCCGACCCCTCGGCGATCTACCTGTTCGTGCTCCCCGAGGGCACCGTGATCGACGCGGGCGGCAACTGCTGCGAGTACTTCGACGGCTACCACGCGGACGTGAAGGTCGGCACCTCGCGCGTCGCGTACGCGGTGGCATGCACCTGCCCGGGCTTCGACGGGCCGAAGGTGAGCGACCTCGAGCAGGTGACGGTGGTGATGTCGCACGAGATGGTGGAGGCGGCGACCGATCCGTTCCTCAAGCCGGCGTTCTTGCAGGCCGACGACGATCACGCGATCTGGTCGGTGCTGACCGGCGGCGAGACCTCGGACCTCTGCACGATGGAGCGCGACGCCTACTACACGGTGCCGGGCGCCCAGTACATGATCCAGCGAAGCTGGTCGAACGCGGCCGCAGCCGCCGGCCACGACCCCTGCGTGCCCCACGATCCAGGCCCGTATTTCACCGCCGCCCCCGTCCTGCCCGACAAGGTGACGATCGACAACTTCGGCGCCGTGTCGACCCGGGGGGTGAAGATCCCGGTCGGCAGCACCAAGTCGATCGACGTGGTGCTCTTCAGCGACGCGCCGACGGACGGGCCGTGGGACGTGGCAGCCTACGACGTGAACAGCGAGCTCTTCGGGGACAAGCCGCTGCTCGATCTGTCGCTCGACAAGACGAGCGGGCAGAACGGCGACACGCTGAAGCTCACGATCAAGACGCTCGGCATCGACAGCACGTTCGGGGGCGCGGCGTTCATGCTGGCGTCGACGAAGAACGGGCAGGAAAATCTCTGGTTCGGGGTGGTGACGAAGTAGCGCAGCGAAGGCTCGCCCGCGCCTCTCGCGCCGGGGCCGTGGTAGCGTCGCGGCGATGACGAAGACGACCAAGCCCGCGACAGCCAAGCAGGTGCGCGCGGCCCTCCACGCCGCGGCGGATCCGGAGCGCGCCAGGTCGAGCATGCGCTTCTTCAAGACCGGCCCGGGGCAGTACGGCGAGGGCGATCGCTTCGTCGGCGTGACGGTCCCGGCGCAGCGCGCCATCGCCCGGGCCCACCGCGGTCTCCCGCTCGCCGAGATCGAGGCGCTGCTCGCCTCGGCCATCCACGAGGAGCGGCTGACGGCCCTCCTGATCCTCGTCGACACCGCCGCGCGCGGCGACGGCGCGACGAAGCAGGCCTGTTACGACCTCTACCTGCGCAACCTGAAGTGGGTGAACAACTGGGATCTCGTCGACTCGTCGGCGCCCGCCGTGGTCGGCGATCATCTGCGTGATCGCGACCGGCGCATCCTCAGGAAGCTCGCGCGCTCGTCGAACCTCTGGGAGCGCCGCGTGGCGATGATCGCGACGCTGGCCTTCATCCGCGCAGGCGAGACCGAGGATGCCTTCGCGATCGCCCGGCTCTTGCTCGACGACACGCATGACCTCATGCACAAGGCCGTCGGGTGGATGCTGCGCGAGGTCGGCAAGTACGTCGGGAAGGCCCCGCTCGTCGCGTTCCTCGAAGCGCATGCGGCGGAGATGCCGCGCACGGCGCTGCGCTATGCCATCGAGCACTTCCCGGAGGCCGAGCGCAAGGCGTGGCGCGAGAAGAAGCCGCAGAAAACGCCGCGGAAGTAGCCCCTCACTTCTCCCGCACCCACGCGAGCCCCGCGGCGATGCGCTGCTCGAAATCGCTCGGCCACCAGTGCCCGGTGGGTCCGAGCGAGACATAGCGCGCCGGGATCTTGGCCGCGACGAGCTTGGTCACGGCCCGCTGCAACGTGATCCTCGAACCATCCTGATCGCCCGCCGCCATCAGCACCTTGCGGATGCCGGCGGCGCGCAGCTTGTCCGGGTCCGGGGTCACGTCGGCGGCCAGGATCACCAGGCTCGAGAAGCGCGGCGGCGCGCCGCGCGCGACGTCGTCGTAGAGGATGTCCCGGGCCGCGAAGCCTCCGCGCGACCAGCCGATCAACGTGTCGTCGTGCGACACGTAGGGGCCCCACTGCTGCTCGATCTTGCCGAGGCTCCGGGTCAAAAAGGCGGCCTTGTCCGCCGGCGGACCATGCCAGTCCGGCGCGCCGTAACAGGTGGCATTGCCGGACGGGCAGACCAGAAACGATCGATCCCGCCCGGCCGCGCCGAAGGTGTCGCACACCGGCCGCGGGTCCATGCACGTCGCGTGGAGGAAGACGACCATGGCCGCGCCCGGTTTGCCGTCGACCGGCGGGTACACCCCGATCGGCCGCCCGAGCTCGTCGGCGACCGTGACCGGCTGCGGGGAGAGCGGAGGCAACGGCGCCGCCGCGCGCGTGGCCGAGGCGGGCGGCGAGGGCGCGGGCACCGGTGGCGCGAGATCGGCCGACGCCGCGGTGATCGGCGGCGCGTGCGAGCCCGGCGCGGCCTGCGCGGGGCGCGCGAGCACCCGGACGAGGACGAGGAGCGAGACGGAGATCGTGACGGCGGACACCACGAAGGCCGGGCCGCGCCGGTCCGGCGCGCCTGCGGGGGACAGAAGCATGGAGCTCTCCCATGCGCGCTCGGCGGGGCGCGAGCGCGCGCATGGCGGCTCACCCGGCGCGCCGGATCCCTCCCGAGGGATGCCGGCGCTCGACCAGGCGAGCCGCGTTCAGCTCCTCATCGCGCGGGCCGCTCATTGTGTGACCGCGCCGCATGCTAGGTTCGTCGGATGCCGGCACCCCGCTTCGAGCCCCTCGGCACCGATCGGTTCCCGCTGGGCGAAGGCCCCTTCCGTGTCCGCGGCCTGGCCTTCGCCTCCGCCCTCAAGCTCGTCGACACCCGCTTCCCCGGCGGCCGGCCGGGCTTCCTCAAGGCCCTCGGCCCGGGCGACCCGTTCGCGCCGTACTACGACCAGATCTTCCTGGTGACGGGCGACTACGATGTGTCCCCCTTGCTCCGCCTGTACAACATCGTGTCCGCACACCTCGGCATCCCGGTCGGCCGCTTCATCGAAGAGCGCTCGCGCTGGTCGGCCGAGTCGACGACCAAGGGTCTCTGGCGCCCGATGCTGAAGCAGAGCTCCCCCGAGGCGATGGCCGAGAGCACCAACCTGGCCTTCAACCGCTTCTTCTCCCCGAGCCGCGCCGACAAGGTCGAGTGCCGCGCGGGCTACTTCATGGGCGAGCTGACCAAGCTGCCCGCCTGCATGGCAGGGCTCTTCATGAGCTCGACGGTGGGCTTCTTCAGCGAGGCCGTGGAGATCGCCGGGGGTCGCAATTGCCAGGTGCAGTTCGAGCCCGCGGAGAGCGACGGGACGCTCGCCGGGGTGAGCCTGGTGCGCGCGCGGTTCGCGGCGACCTGGCTGTGAGCGGAACGGTTTTCTGAAGGGCTGGACCGCGGCGCGGCCAGCGCAGCTTCATGAGGATCGAAGGCGAGCCCGACCCATGGCCATGACTGTCTCGTGGTCGAGCAGCGGTTCGGTCCGGGCGCTCTCGGGCCCGAGCGTGATCGCACGCATCACATCCGGCAGATCTTTGGCCGTTTCGAGATCAGCTTCCAGGTACGGCGCGACCCGCTCGAGCTCGTCGTCGGTCAGGCTCTCGATGCGTCGGAGAATGGCGGCGCGGCTCATGATCGGCGAGCGTAGCCACCGCTCTTCCAGCGCACAAGGCGCGCGGGCGTTGCGCTCAGCGCTACTTGCCGTGCCTCACCACGCGGTGCTCGCCGCGCCGGGCATGCTCGTGCGGATCCAGGGCCACGCGCAAGCGCCGGTAACTGCGGGTGGCGGACCATTCCTGGAGGCCTTCCGCGACAGCCCCGCCCGCCTGCGGTAAGGTGGCGCGCCATGAGGATCGTGTCGTTCTGGGCGCGAGGCTTCCGGAGCCTGCGCGATGTCCGCGTCGACGGCCTGGGCGCGTTCAACGTGCTCTACGGACCGAACGGCAGCGGCAAGTCGAACTTCCTCGCCGCGATCCGGATCCTCCTGGCGCTAGCGGCCGCGACCGCACGCGACGAACGCTTTCCTTTGGGCGCTCCCAACATCGAACGAGCCCGAGCCGCCAGAGCCGCCCGTCTCGTCAGCCGGGAGGATCTCTGCGCGCGCGACCCCTCGCGGGTCATCGTGTTGGGTGCGCATCTCTCCTCCAACGGCTCTCCGTCGCCTGTATTGGTCCCAGGCTACCTTGAGCTCCCCGATCTAGAGCTGGAGGTTACTTTCGACTGGCTGATCGATCAGGAACCTAGGCTCTCGATCTCGAAGCTCCGCTCCGAGGGCCACGATTTGCACGCACCTTGGGCGGATCCGCGCGATCATGAGCGCCTCCGCGCGCTTCTCCTCGAAGGGCTTGTGTGCAACTATGCCCTGGTCAGCGCCGATCGCGCGCCACGCACTGAGACGACCGCCAAGCCTCCCGACGACGAAGACGTCGTGCTCTGGCACCTCCGCCAGGGGCGCCTCAAGAGCGCGCTCCTCGCTGCCCAGATCGGCCCAAGCCACGAAACCAGGCGGCGCCTCACGGCCTTGCGCGCGCTCCTCGCCGGCCCGCCGCTAAACCGCCCGCCCTTCGACCCCGTCCAAGATCCCCGGACGGGGATCGTCGACATCCGCGAAGTCTTGCCTGAGCCTAACCCCGACGGGCGCGATGTCTCGCTCGACCTGGCTGGGCTCGGCATCGCGCAGATCTACTGGATCCTGGGGCAAACGATGCTCTCCGGCGCGCGCGCCGTCGGTATCGAGGAGCCTGAGGCTCACCTCCACGCCCCCACCACGGGGCGAGATCTCCGCCTCCTCCTCGCGCGCCTCGTCCATGAAGGGCACATCGATCAGCTCTTCATCGCCACCCACTCGAACCTCTTCGACCTCGACGACACGGGGTTCTTCGACGTCCAGCTCGACAACGGAGAGACCAAGGTCACGAGGAAGACGCTCGCCGAGATCGACCAGCACCTCTACGAGCCCGGACCGACGCTGCACGCGCTCGAAGAGCTCCTCTCCATCGCGCCGGCGGACAAAGTGATGTTTCGGCGCCCGGACGGCTCGCCCGTCACCGCGATCGAGATGGTGAAGCTCCTCCGCGAGTCCAACCCGATCGCGCTCGACTATCTCCGCACCCTGCATGCGGCCGCCGTCGACGTGGTGGGCCTCCGGAACCGCCGGGGTCGAAGCTCGTGACGTCATCGGTTCTGCTGTTCGACGGCTACATTCCCGGCGACGAGGCGCTGAAGAACAGCCACTGGATCGCCGAGCGCACGCACGATCGGCTCGGCGGCGACGCGGCTCTGTTGACTCATCCAAATGCCGTGCGAAAAAGCCTCGAAACATCCCTCGCCGATCCCGAATATCAGGGCCTCGTCCTGTTCGGCCATGGTGATCCGGGACGCCTTCACGCCGCCCTCAGGGTGCAACACAAAGAGAACGCTTCCGGTGCGCTCGACGATGCCAGCGAGGCGGGTGCGGTCTACGGGTGCGACGAACAACCCGCGCTGGATCTCGATAACCTCCACCTCTTGCGCGATCGCTGGTGCCACGCGCTGGCGTGCAACATCGGCCTGTCGCTGGCGCACCGGGCCGTCGGCTCGGGAACGTGCTGCTTCGTCGCATACCAGACCTCGCTCACCCCGGAGTATGAGGTCGACTCGCTGCCGGTCCCACTGCGCTCGCTCCTCGAATCGGTCGTCACCTCCACGACGTACCATCTCCATGCGGGCATCCGCGAAGAGATAACGCTCAAGGCGAAGGTCCAGGAGGCGATCGAGGCGCTGGAGATCTGGCTGGAGGATAAGGACGGTCTCTGCTGGATCGAAGCCCAGGAAGGCTTCATGCAGGTCGCTGGCCTTCGAGGCCTCGTGCGCCAGCTCAGGCGAGACATGGTCGTGGTGGTCGCCGAACGCTGACGCCGGTCCGGTGCTCGACGAATGAACCGGACCGACGACTTGCTCCCGACCCTGAACCGGCGCGACGGTGCAGAAAAGACGTGCCCTACTTCTTCGGCGGAGCCGCCGGCCCCGCGTTCGCCGAGCCGCTCGCCGCAGGTGCCGCAGCGGGCGGCGCGCCCGCCGCCTGCCAGCGGTGCTCCGGACGGGCCAGGATCTCGTCGATCAGCGCCGTCACCTTGGCGGCCTGCTCCTTCTTCGCCGGGTCCTCGCTCGCCTTCGCCAGGATCTCCCGCGCCTCGGGGATGAAGTGCACGTAGAAGCGGTCGGCCACCTCGTACATCCCGTGCCAGTGCGTGTAGTCGGGCGCCATCATCGAGGCGCCGTGGCGGGCGCGGCGGCCCTCGTGGTGCCAGAGGTAATACCAGGTCCACTCGATCGGCTCGTCGAAGTCGGGCTTGGTGATGAGCCCGCCCTCCTTCATGGCCTTCATGATCTTGGTGCCGGGCTTCGCGAACTTCTCGTTGTAGAGCACCACGAAGTCGTCGTACTGCTTGTAAAACCCGCTAACGTAATTGTCGGTGTGGCAGTGCAAACACACCTCCTTCATCCGGGTCCGCTTCTGATCGGCGGTGTCCTTGACGAGCGCGCGGCGCTTCTCCGGGTCTACCTCGGTCACCACGTTGTGCTTCTCGTCGGTGTCCATCACCAGGCTGATCGGTGGCCGGTTGGTCCACGAGATGCGCTCGCCCGGGTCGTGCGTCACCTTGCCGCCGTTGCGCGTGTTGCCGGACATGTGGCATGTCGCGCAGGTCGGCGCCTGGGCGTAATCTTTCCCGAGGATCCAGGTGGCTCCGTCGAGGTGCATCTGCTCGCGCAGATCGCGGTAGGCCACGCCGTGCTTCGACTCCTCGTAGATCTCCTTCTGCGGGTGATCCGGACCGAGGTGGCATTTGCCGCAGTTCTCCGGCTGCCGGGCGCGGCGCGGGGAGAAGTCGTGGCGGCTGTGGCAGGCGGCGCAGGAGCCGCTCGATCCGTCGAGGTTGAGCCGGCCGATACCGGTGTTGGGCCAGGTCGAGGCCTCCAGGATCGGGCGGCCGTTCTGGTCCTTCTCGATCTTGCTCACGGCCTCGGCGTTGGTCGGTTTGCCGTCGGGGCCGGGCTTGAGATCATCCACCGTGATCATCCCGCCGCCCTTCGCCTTGAGGCCGACCTTCGCGCCATGGCATTGCCGGCAGCCGGACTGCGCGCTCGCCATCCCGTTGACGAGGCCCATCTCGCCCTTGCCGGGCGTGGGGGAGTGCGGCTCGAACGGCATCCGGGCGCCCTCGACCGTCTCGGCGAGCAGGTTGTCGAGCGAGGCGAGGATGTTGCCGGCGGCGGCGTGGTGGCTCCGGGCGAACTCCTCGGCCACCTCCCCGTGGCAGCGCGCGCAGTCGCGCGGGGTGACCACGGTGGCGATCAGCGCGCCATAATGGGAGAAGGCGTCGGCGTCGCCCTGCTCGGCTTTGTGGCCTCAGCCCCTTCTCCAAGGAGATCGACGACCAGGACCCAGTGGCTGCCCGAGAGCAAAGCCGAGCTGCTGCTGATCGAGGAGGCGGCTGCCGATCGCCGAGCGTGGCTCTGCTCGGCTTGCCCTGGGCGGGCAAGACCCGCGTGCTGCGCGCGCTGCGAAGGCGCCCTGCCTGAAGCGGGCTTCCGACTCACCTACTGTCGCACCGCCACGCTCGGCCGCCGCGACTTCTACCGCTATCTCTGCCACGCCCTCGGCCTGCACCCGGGACGACCTCCGCCGCCAACCCGTTTCTCGCCGTGGAGCACCACATCCACGAGATGCGGCGCGACAAGATCCACCCCGTTCCTCCTGCTCGACGAGGCCCACCTGCTGCAACTCTCGACACGATGGCACACCCGCACATCCTCAAGAACCTGATGAGCGGGACGCGCGGGCGCTCTTGTCCCTCGTCCTCATCGGTTTGCCAGAGCTGGAGTCGAACCTGTCCCGCCGCGCCCACCGCTCCCTGCTGCCCTGCATCCACCACCGCTTCCTGCTGGCCCCCGCGACTACGGAGGATACCGCCGAATACGTGCGTTATCGCCTGTCCGCTGCCGGCCGTAACCACCCTCTTCCCCGACGGACGCCCGCCGTGCCCTGCACGAGCTGTCCTGTGGCTCCCTGCGCGAGATCGACCAGCCGCCAAGGCCATGCCCTGGGCGAGGCCGCCCGCCGCAAGAAGAAGCTGGTCGAACGCCAGATCTTCGTGACCCGCGCCGCCGCCTGCTCGCCCGCTTCGACTGAACTCCTCCCCAGGCCTGTTCCGGCGTCGACCTCGGCGTGATGCCCATCGCGCCGACACGCCAGACGCCCGCGATGGCCATCACACCAGCGCGCTCACCCCTCCGCGACGATGGCCATCACGCTCCTGGCTTACGACGCCATCAATGAAGCTGCCTGCGCACCAAGGCCTACGAGGAAAGACGCCCGCCGAGATCGACCAGCACCTCTACGAGCCCGGACCGACGCTACACGCGCTCGAAGAGCTCCTCCCCATCGCGCCGGCGGACAGCGGGATACCGCGCCTGGACGGCCGCCCGTCACCGCGATCGTGGAGAGATGGTGAAGCTCCTCCGCGAGTCCAACCCGATCGCGCTCGACTATCCTCGCCGCACCCCGCATGCGGCCGCCGTCGACGGGGTGGGCCTCCGAACCGCCGGGGTCGAAGTCGCGGACGGCCTTCATTCCTGCTGTTCGACGGCTACATTCCCGGCGACGAGGCGCTGAAGAACAGCCACTGGATCGCCGAGCGCACGCAATGACTGGCTCGGCGGCGACGCGGCCCTGTTGACTCATCCAAATGCCGTGCGAAAAGCCTCAAACATCCCTCGCCGATCCCGAATATCAGGCCTCGTCCTGTTCGACATGGTGATCCGGGACGCCTTCACGCTGCCCTGTGGTGCAACACAAAGAGAACGCCCGGTGCGCTCGACGACGCCAGCGAGGCGGCGTGGTCTACGGGTGCGACGAACAACCCGCGCTGGATCTCGATAACCTCCACCTCTTTGCGCGATCGCTGGTGCCACGCGCTGGCGTGCAACATCGGCCTGTCGCTGGCGCACCGGGCCGTCGGCTCGGGAACGTGCTGCTTCGTCGCATACCAGACCCGCTCACCCCGGAGTATGATGGCCGATCCGCCGGTCCCACTGCGCGCTCGCTCCTCGAATCGGTCGTCACCTCCACGACGTACCATCTCCGCGTGGGCATCCGCGAAGAGATAACGCTCAAGGCGAAGGTCCAGGAGGCGACGAGGTGCCGTGGTGATCTGGCTGGAGGATATGACGGTCTCTGCTGATCGAAGCCCAGGAAGGCTTCATGCAGGTCGCTGGCCTTCGAGGCCTCGTGCGCCAGCGATTGCGCGAGACATGGACGTGGTGGCTGCCGAACGCCGACGCCGGTCCGGTGCTCGACGAATGAACCGGACCGACGACTTGCTCCCGACCAGAACCGCGCGACGGTGCAGAAAAGACGTGCCCTACTTCTTCGGCGGCTCGCCGGCCCCGCGTTCGCCGAGCCGCTTCGCCGCAGGTGCCGCAGCGGAGGGCGCGCCCGGCGCCCGCCAGCGGCAGGCCCGGATCGCCAGGATCTCGTCGATCAGCGCCGTCACCTTGGCGGCCTGCCCTTCTTGCCGGGTCCTCGCTCGCCTTCGCCAGGATCTCGCGCCTCGGGATGAAGTGCACGTAGCGGCCTGGCCACCTCAAGACCCTGTGCCGAGGCGTGTAGTCGGGCGCCACCATCGAGGCGCCGTGGCGGGCGCGGCGGCCCTCGTGGTGCCAGAGGTAATACCAGGTCCACTCGATCGGCTCGTCGAAGTCGGGTTGAGGGGATGAGCCCGCCCTCCTTCATGGCCTTCATGATCTTGGTGCCGGGCCGGAGAACTTCTCGTTGAAGAGGATCACGAAGTCGTCGTACTGCTTGTAAAACCCGCTAACGTAATTGTCGGTGTGGCAGTGCAAACACACCTCCTTCATCCGGGTCCGCTTCTGATCGGCGGTGTCCGACGAGCGCGCGGCGCTTCTCCGGGTCTACCTCGGTCACCACGTTGTGCTTCTCGTCGGTGTCCATCACCAGGCTGATCGGTGGCCGGTTGGTCCACGAGATGCGCTCGCCCGGGTCGCGTCACCTTGCCGCCGTTGCGCGCAAGGCCGGCCACGTGCGCATGCGGCAGGTCGGCGCCTGGGCGTAATCTTCCCGAGGATCCAGGTGGTCTGTCGAGGTGCATCTGCTCGCGCAGATCGCGCGGTAGCCGCCGTGGCCGGATTCCTCGTAGATCTCCTTCTGCGGGGTGATCCGGACCGAGGGTAGACGATGCAGTTCTCCGGCTGCCGGGCGCGGCGCGGGGAGAAGTCGTGGCGCTGTGGCAGGCGGCGCAGGAGCCGCTCGATCCGTCGAGGTTGAGCCGGCCGATACCGGTGTTGGGCCAGGTCGAGGCAACGGCGGATCGGGCGGCCGTTCTGGTCCTTCTCGATCTTGCTCACGGCCTCGGCGTTGGTCGGTTTGCCGTCGGGGCCGGGCTTGAGATCATCCACCGTGATCATCCCGCCGCCCTTCGCCTTGAGGCCGACCTTCGCGCCGCGCATTGCCGGCAGCCGGACTGCGCGCTCGCCATCCCGTTGACGAGGCCCATCTCGCCCTTGCCGGGCGTGGTGAGTGCGGCTCGAACGGTATCCGGGCGCCCTCGACCGTCTCGGCGAGCAGGTTGTCGAGCGAGGCGAGGATGTTGCCGGCCGCGGCGTGGTGGCTCCGGGCGAACTCCTCGGCCACCTCCCCGTGGCAGCGCGCGCAGTCGCGCGGGGTGACCACGGTGGCGATCAGCGCGCCGTAATGGGAGAAGGCGTCGGCGTCGCCCTGCTCGGCTTTGTGGCACTCGACGCAGCCCACGCCCTTTCGCGCGTGGGTCGAGCCCTTCCAGTGCTCGATGATGCCGGCGGTGCTCTTCGCGTGGCAGTCGACGCATTCTTTGGAGTTGTCGGGCACGGAGATATGGGCCTTTTCGAGCCCGGCCTCCTGCCGTTTGCGCTCGACCTCCATCCACTGCACGAAGAGCAGCGAGAGCAGGAAGGCGAAGCCGAGGACCGCGATGACGATTCGTTTGGTGTTGAGGGTCATGGCAAAAGCTCACCGCGATGGGTTCAATGCGCGACCGCGGCCTCCCAGACGGTGAGGCCGGTGATGGCGAGGGCCCCGGCGACGCCGATCCACACGCTGGCTTCTTGAAAGCGCGTGCGCTTCCGGATCTGCGCGTCGATGAAGGGCCAGGAGAACATGACGAAGACCACGAAGCCCATGCTCAGCACGGCGGCGGTGCCGGAGAAGAGCTTGAGCCAGCGGAAGGCAACGTAGAAGAACCACTCGGGCTTGATCACCTCGGGGGTGACGAGGGGGTTGGCCTGCGGCCCGAGCTCGGCCGGGAAGACCATGGCCAGCGTGGTGAGCAGGAGCATCACCAGGAGGCCCATGATGAGCTCGGTGTAGAGGTGGTCGGGGAAGAAGTTGAAGTGCTTCGGCTTCTTGTCGTCCTCGTCCTCGAAGCGCATCTCCGTCACGCCCTGGAGGCGGATGATCGTCACGTGCACCGCGACGAGGGCGGCGATCGTCACCGGCAACACGGCGGCGTGGAGGACGAAGAAGCGCGAGAGGGTGCGCTCGTTGTAGCCGTCGCCCGCGAGGAGCATGCGCTTGAGCAGGCCGCCGACCACAGGCACGCTGTCGGTGATGTTGGCGCCCACGGTGGCGCCCCAGTAGCTGAGCTGCTCGTACACCAGGCTGTAGCCGGTGAAGCCCGTGCCGAGCGTGGCGATGAGCAGGCACATGCCCACCATCCAGTTGATCTCCCGGGGCTTCCGGTACGCCCCGGTGAAGTAGACGCGCATCTGGTGGAGGACCACCGAGGCGATCATCAGCGTGGCGGCCCACTTGTGGAGGCTCCGCAGGTACCACCCGTAGGCGCTCTGGTGGGTGATGAAGTCGACCGAGCCATAGGCCGTGGCCGGCGAGGGCTCGTAATAAAAGGCGAGCAGGATGCCCGTGGCGATCTGGACGATGAACAGATACGCCGGCGTGCCGCCGAGCGCGAACCACCAGCGCTTCAGGTGGTTCGGCACCGGCTCGTTCGTCATCTCGCGCAGGGCGTCCCCGGAGACGGGCAAACGCTCGCGGACCCAATCGACGACCATTCCCATGGCAAAGGCTCCTCGCCCCTAGACGGGCACGTCGACCGCGACCTCGATGTACAAGAGCCCCTTGTCGACCTTGAGCGGATAGCGGGGCAAGGACTGGCCGGCGTCCCCCGGGGGGCCGCCCGTGGCCTTGCCTGACGGGTCGAAGGTGCCGTTGTGGCAAGGGCAGAAGAAGCGCTGTTTGTCGCCCTCCCAGTGCACGTTGCACCCGAGGTGGGGACAGGTGCTGGAGAGGGCGATGAAATCGGCCTCAGTGCCGGCGCTCCCGTTCCTGGCGATGACCACCCGGGCGCCGCTCGGCGTCTTGTAGACGAGCGATTTCCCGGCGTGGAAGCTCGCCAGATCGGCGACGTACATCCACGCCTTCGGGGTGGGCTTCGCCGGGTAGAGGTAGCGCACCGAGAGCGCGCCGAGCGCGCCATAGCTGCCCACGAGGCCCGCCGTCATGGCGAGCGACGTCGTGGTGCCGAGGAAGGTGCGCCGCTCGGGTTCGGCAGGCGACTCGGCGGGCGCGGCCGACTCCGGCGCTCCGTCCTTTTTGGAAGTGGCCATGACGGATGCTCCCAACCTGTGGCCTCGTGGGGGGAAGATCCCTCCACCAACCTGTGTTTTCTCCCCGCCTTATCGCAAGGTTTTTTCAGGCTGGCAAGCCCAGCGCCGCGCCGCGATCCAGCGGCGTCGCGAAGCGCGATTCTCATTCTTGAGAATGCCTCTTTGGACTTCATTTTCAGACCGATGAAGCGCGGTATCGCCGCCCCGCCCGCGAGGTCATTCTCAAATTTGAGAACGCTTCATGGCCCGTTCGCGACGATTTTTCCGTCACCCCGGGGGCACAACCCCCCTCTGCGCGCCGCTTTCTCAGGGCTGAGAACCGCGATCGGCGCTCAGAGCGGGTAGGGCAAGGTCGCCCCGAGCACCGTGACGAGGACGAGCACCACGGGGACGAGCACGAGGAAGACGACGAAGGTGTAGCCCATCACGTCACGGGCCCGCAGGCCGAAGAGGCCGAGGATGGGGAGCATCCAGAAGGGCTGCACGAGGTTGGCGAGGGCCTCGCCGAGGTCGTACACGGCCACCATCCACCCGAGGTGCACCTTGAGATCGTGCGCCGACTGCATCACGTACGGCGCCTCGATCACCCACTTGGACCCGCCGCTCGGCACGAACACGCCGAGCACCGCCGAGTAGAGCGCGATGATCGCCGGGAAGGTCTTGGCCGTGGAGACGCTGACGAAGAAGGAGGCGATCCGAGCGTTGAGGTGTGTCTTGGTGATGACGGCGGCGATGCCGGCGTAGAACGGGAACTGGAGGATGACCCCCCAGACGCTCGGCGTGGCCTCCTTGACGGCGCGCATGAGGCGGGCCGGCGTGCCGTGGAGGAGGAAGCCCACCGTGAGCAGCGCGAGGTTGATCGTGTTGAGGGTGATGGCCTGCACGACGCTCGGGGCCTTGGCAAAATAGGCGACGAGGTAGGCCGAGGAGACGGCGAAGAAGAGGACGTTGAGGATTCGTTGGTGTTCCAACCATTCGCCCGGCGAGCTCGACTTGGGCGCGGGCGGAGCGGCGTCGAGGGGCGAGGGGCCGAGGTCGATCCCGAGATCGCTCGCGGTGCGGGCGCGCGCGCCCGTGGGGGCGTAGAGGTAGACGACGAGGGTGACGAGCGTGACCTCGATGACGACGGAGACGAGGCTCTGCCAGAGGAAGATGGTGTGCGAGAGGGGGATGATCCCGCCCTCGATCAAGGCCTTTCCGGTCGCCGGGTCCTTGCCCGCGACGATGGCCCGCGTGCCCTCCTGCATGGCGGTGGAGGTGGCCATCTGGAGGGCGGCCGAGCCGCTCAGGCCTTGCGCCCACACGCTGCCGAGGCCGAGGAAGGCGCTCGCGGCGAGGGCGCGGTAGTCGACCCCGCGGAGGCGGCGCGCGACCTCCTTGGCGAGCATGGCGCTGAAGATCAGGCTGAAGCCCCAGTTGAGCCAGGAGCTGAGCATCGCGAAGAACGCGACGAGGGCGACGGCGCCGCGGGGGGTCTTGGGGATCGAGGCGAGGGCCGCGATGACGCGGTAGACGGGGCGCGTGGTGGCGACGACGTAGCCCGTGATGATGATCAGGGCCATTTGCAGGGTGAACTGGAGCAATTCCCAGTAGCCGCCGCCCCACATTTCGAGGACGGCGAGGGGCCTGGCGCCGGTGGAGACGGCGGCGATCAGGACGAGGAAGGTGGCGGCGAGGGCGAAGACGAAGGCGTCCGGGATCCAGCGCTCGGCCCAGGCGGTGCACGCGGCGGCGATGCGGGCGATGAGGCCGGGCGGGGGCTCGTTCTCGGCCGGGGAGGTTTGCTGGGGGGTGCCGCCGGGGAGGGCGTTGAAGTCGGCGCCGGACATGGTCGGCGATGGTAGCGGAAGGAGGTGGCGGGGTTCGTGAATCCGGCGGGCCCGGGAGCTCCACCCTGGGGGTACCATCCGCGCCGTGGAGCGATCGCCCCGGCCATGAACGTCGTCGTCCTCGGTGATGCCAACGCAGATCTCTCGGCCCCGGTTCGCGCCTTTCCGGCCGAGGGCGATGACTGTCCGCTCCTCGATCTGGGCTGGGGGAGCGGCGGGGCCGGGGTCAATGTCGCGACGGCCCTCGCGCTCCTCGGGGCCGAGGTGCACCTCCTCGCGCGCGTGGGCACGGACCCGGCGGCGGAGGTGGCCTTGCGTGCGGCGCGCGGCGCGGGCGTGGATCTGGGCGCGATCCAGCGGGATCCAGCGCTCGCCACCGGCCTCTGCTTCGCGGTCGTCTCGCCGGGGGGCGAGCGCACCTTCTTCAGCCATCGCGGCGCCAACCATGCGCTCGCGACACCGGAGCTCGGCGCGCTCTTCGAGGGGGCAGGCCACCTCCATGTCTGCGGCCACGCGCTCCTCGAAGGAGGGCAGCGCGACACCGCGCTTACGCTGATCGCCGAGGCGTCAAGGCGCGCGATCTCTGTCTCACTCGACCTCTGCTTGCCGCTCCTTCGTGCCCACCCGGAGGCCGCGATCGAGCTTGCCCCAACGCTGGCGATCCTGTTCGGCAACGAGCCCGAGCTTTCCCTCGTTGCGGCGAGCCATGCCCCCGCTGGAGCGGCGCCGGGGCCGGAGGCTGCGCTCGACCTGCTGGAGCACAGCGGCGCTCGTTGCATCGCCCTCAAGCGGGGCGCGCGGGGCTCGACGATCGCCGAGGGAGGGTGCCGTGAAGAGATCCCTGCATTCGCGATCGCGGCCGTGGACAGCACCGGGGCCGGCGATGCCCATGTCGGTGCCACGCTCTTCGCGATCCTCCGCGGCGCGTCGCCTCCTCTCGCGGCCCGGCTCGGCAACGCGATGGGGGCCCTCACCACGACCCGCCGCGGCGCGGCGGAGGCGCTCCCGACCCGCGCCGAGCTCTCTGCCTTTCTCGACGCGCGCGGCGCGCCGGCTGCGCTAAAGGCTCTCCTCGAACCACGATGAGCACCACCCCGGCCTGGAAGGCGCGCCTCGATGCGCTCAAGATCGACGACCTCGGCGAGATCTTCGGCACCCCGAAACCGATCATCGGCATGGTGCACTGCTGGCCGCTGCCCGGCGCGCCGGGCTACACGGGCGATGGGCTCGGCCCGATCATCGAGCACGCGATCCGCGACGCCGAGGCGCTCGCCGAGGGCGGGGTCGACGGGCTGATCGTCGAGAACATGTGGGATATCCCGTTTCGCGCGGGATCGCATTTGCCGCCGGAGAGCATCGCGGCCCACGCGGTGGTCGCGCGCGCCGTGGGCGAGGCGGTGAAGCTCCCGCTCGGGATCAACCTCGTGCACAACGGCGGGGTGGCGCTGCTCGGCATCGCGATCGCCGCGGGGGCGACGTTCATCCGCGTGTGCATGCTGACCGGCGCCGGCGTGTGGGAAGCCGGATCGTGGGACGAGGGCTGCGCCGCCGACCTGATGCGACGCCGCAAGGAGCTCGGCGCCGAGCACATCAAGATCCTCGCCGACGTGGACAAGAAGCACTCGGTGCGCTTCCCGGGGATCGACCTCGCGACGCACATCTCGTGGACGCGATTCTCGGGCGCCGACGCGCTGATCGTGTCCGGCCGGATGACGGGCGACGCGCCGGATCTCGGCAAGGTGCGCGAGGCCAAGGCGCTGGCCGGTGACCGGCCGCTCCTGATCGGGAGCGGGGCGGCCGAGGAGAACATCGCCGCGTTCCTGGGCGTGGCCGACGGGGTGATCGTGGGGTCGAGCATCAAGGTCGACGGGCTCTGCGAGAACCCGGTCGACGCCGCGCGGGTGCGGCGCCTCGTGCAGGCGGCGCGCGGAAAAGGCTGAGGGCCTCGCCCTGGAGCGAAGCCCTCATCCCTCCTTCGATCATGCGCGTCAGTTGAGCTGCGCCTTCTCGAACGTCAGCGCGTCACCGCTCTTCCCGATCGCCACCGTATCTCCCTGCGCGAAGGCCCCGCCGAGGAGCTTCTTGGCGAGCTCGTCCTCCACGTGGCGCTGGATCGCGCGCTTGAGCGGCCTCGCGCCGTACTGCGGGTCCCAGCCCTGCTCGACCAGGAACTCCTTGGCCTGCGGGGTGATGCTGAGCGCGAGCCCGCGGCGCCCGAGGCGCTTCTCGAACAGGGTGAGCTGGATGTCGACGATGCTCGTCATCTGCTCGCGGGTCAGCCGGCGGAACACGATCAAATCGTCGAGGCGGTTCAGGAACTCCGGGCGGAAGCTCTTGCGCACCTCGTCGAGCACCACGCGCTTGATCAGCTCGCTCTTGTCGTCGGCGTCGAGGCCCTGCCGCTCCTCGATCGCGGCGGCGGCCGGCGTGCCGAGGTTCGAGGTGAGGATCAAGATCGTGTTCTTGAAATCCACCGTGTGGCCCTGGCCGTCGGTCAAGCGGCCGTCGTCGAGCACCTGGAGCAGGGTGTTCCAGATGTCCGGGTGGGCCTTCTCGATCTCGTCGAAGAGCACCACGCTGTAGGGCCGGCGGCGCACGGGCTCGGTGAGCTGCCCGCCTTCCTCGTAGCCGATGTAACCCGGGGGCGCGCCGATCAGACGGGCCACCGCGTGCCGCTCGCCGTACTCGCTCATGTCGAGGCGAACCATGGCTCGCTCGTCGTCGAAGAGGAACTCGGCGAGGGCGCGGGCGAGCTCGGTCTTGCCGACGCCCGTGGGGCCGAGGAACATGAACGAGCCCACCGGGCGGCGCTCGTCGCCGAGGCCGGCGCGCGACCGGCGGATGGCGTTGGCCACCGCGCGCAGGGCGTCTTCCTGGCCGACGACGCGCTTGCCGAGCTCCTGCTCCAGGCGGAGGAGCTTCTGCATCTCGCTCTCCAGCATCTTGCTGACGGGGATGCCGGTCCACTTGGAGATGACGCCGGCGATGTCCTCGTCGGTCACCTCTTCCTTCAGGTAGCTCTGCTTGCTCTGCACCTGGCCGAGCGTGGCGCGCACGGCCTCGAGCTTCTTCTGGAGCTCGGGGATCTTGCCGTAGTGGATCTCCGCGGCCTTGCCGAGGTCGCCGGCGCGCGTCGCCCGCTCCTCCTCGTTGCGCAGGTCCTCGATGTCGGGCTGGAGATCGCGGATCTCCTTGATCAGCTCTTTTTCCCGCATCCACTGGGCGCGCATCGCGTCGCGCTTGCCCGAGAGCTCGGCGATCTCCCGCTTCACGTCCTCGATCCGCGCCCGGCTCTGCTTGTCCTGCTCGCGCTTGAGCGCCTGCTCCTCCATCTGCAACTTCAGGAGGTTCCGCTCCACCTCGTCGATCGGGATCGGCAGGCTGTCGATCTCCATCCGGATCTTCGAGGCCGCCTCGTCCACGAGGTCGATGGCCTTGTCGGGCAAGAAGCGCTCGGTGATGTAGCGGTTCGAGAGCACGGCGGCGGCGACGAGCGCGGCGTCCTGGATGCGGATGCCGTGGTGGACCTCGTATTTTTCCTTGATCCCGCGGAGGATCGAGATCGTGTCCTCGACCGTGGGCTGCTTGACCATCACCTGCTGGAAGCGCCGCTCGAGGGCCGCGTCCTTCTCGATGCGCTTGCGATACTCGTCGAGCGTCGTCGCGCCGATGCAGCGCAGCTCGCCGCGCGCCAGGGCGGGCTTGAGCATGTTGGCCGCGTCCATCGCGCCCTCGGCGGCGCCGGCGCCGACCAGGGTGTGCAGCTCGTCGATGAAGAGGATGATCCGGCCCTGCGCGGCCTCGATCTCCTTCAGCACGGCCTTGAGCCGGTCCTCGAACTCGCCGCGGAACTTGGAGCCGGCCACCATGGCCGCGAGATCGAGCGCGACGAGCTGCTTGTCCTTGAGCGACTCAGGCACGTCGCCGCGCACGATGCGCTGGGCGATGCCCTCGACGATGGCCGTCTTGCCGACGCCCGGCTCGCCGATGAGCACGGGGTTGTTCTTGGTGCGGCGCGAGAGGACCTGGATGACGCGGCGGATCTCCTCGTCGCGGCCGATCACCGGGTCGATCTTCCCCTTGCGGGCGAGGGCGGTCAGATCGCGGGTGTACTTCTCGAGGGCCTGGAATTTCCCTTCGGGATCGCGATCGGTCACGCGCTGGCTGCCGCGCACCGAGGTGAGCGCCTGGAGGACCTTGTCGTGGTTCAGGCCCACCTTGTCGAAGACCGCCTGGATGTCGCGGTCGTGCTTGATGCCCGCGAGGAGCAGGTGCTCGGTGGAGATGAAGTCGTCCTTGAGGGCCTTGGTCTCGTCGTCGGCCTTCTGGATCAAGGTGAGCGCGCGCCGCGCCAGGTTGGGCTCGGCCCCGCCGCTCACGCGCGGGAAGGTGTCGATGCGCGTGTCGAGCAGGCGCAGCACGGCCGCGGGGTCGACCCCCGCCTTCTGGAGGAGCGGGGCGCCGATGCCTCCCTCCTGCTCGACGATGGCCCGGATCAAGTGCTCCGGGTAAAGCTCGGGGTTGCCTCGCCGGCTGGCGAGATCGGCCGCCGCTCGCACGGCTTCCTGGGCCTTGGTGGTCATCTTGTCGGGTCGCATGGCTCCTCGAAGCTAAGGCGGACCCGAGCGCTAGCAAGGGGCTTGCCATTTCTTCGAACGAGCCAATGTTCAGGCCCGATCGTGGGGATTTGCCCCGCGGCCTGCGCGTCAGCGTGCTGCCCTGCGTGCCTTGCGGTGCTCGTCGAACTGCGCTTGAGCGCTCCGCACGGCGTCCAGCAGCTCGATCGCCGATGGTCTGCCCGGGCTGTCCTTGGCCAAGCCGTCGAGCAACCACCCGATCGCGACGTCGACCGATCCGAAGACCTGATGAGGATAGGGGGCGCGCTGCAATGCCTGCAGCCCGGTGACGACGCCGCGCACCATGGCGGCGAGGAACCCTGTCCCGTCGACGACCACGGCGGAGCGCTTGACGTTCTTGAGCGCATGGATCGTGCTCGCGATGAGGGCGCGCACCTCGCTCGATGGCGGTCGCGAGTTCGACGCGACGACGCTCAGGCTCAGGATGCCCGCGGGGTACGCCGACGCGAGGGTCTTGCCGAGCGATACGATGGGCTCGACGCCATCCCGGGTCGTCTCTTCACCCCAGAGGGCGAAGAACAGAGGACCGTACGTCGCCAGACAATGGTTGGCGTCCATGAGATGAACGGTGAGCCCCGCCATGCGCGCGAGCCTACGACGCCGGCTTCGGCAACGTCAACGCGAACAGGCTGCTGCGACACGGCCGGGCCTCGGGCTCTCCACGCGCAGCGCGCTCTCCGTCGATGATGGCGCGCCGCGGATCGACCGGGTCGCCGCGAGCGTGGCGATGTGCACCGACGCGGATCTCAGCGCGCGCCCTTGCGGTGCCGCTCGAACTGTTCGCGAGCGCTTCGCAGCGCATCGAGGAGCTCGAGGCCGCTCGAGCCTCCGGCGGACGAGAGCGGCGGACCCTGGAGCAGCCACGCGAGGGCGCTCTCGGGAGAGTCGAAGATCTGGTGCGGAAAGGGAAACCGCTGGAGGAGCTGCAGCCCGGTCACGACGCCCCGGACCATCGCGGCCACGAAGCCCTTTCCCTCGAAGATGACGGCCGAGCGCACGAGCCCGGGTTTGTTGTCCACGGTTCCACTCGCCTTGAGCGCGCTGGCCAGGGCCGAGCGATTGGGTGCAGCCGGCGGTGCCGAGTCCTCCGAGACCATGGTGATCAGGGCCACGCCGGAGGGCGAGAGCCTCGCCAGATCGGCGATCGTCTTCGCCAGGTGGGCGATCCCTGCCTCGGTCGTCTCGCGGCCCCAGATCAACACCACCAGCGAGCCCACGGTCGCCAGGCAGTGGTTTGATTCGAGGACTTTGATCTCCAACCCCGGCACAGCGGCAGGATAGGAACGCCACGCCGGGCATGTCAATCCGGTGCGGACGGCAGGATCGATGTTCGATCAGATGTCCAGATTCTTCACGTGCAGCGCGTTCTCCTCGATGAAGGCGCGCCGCGGCTCGACCTGATCGCCCATGAGGATCGTGAACAGCTCGTCGGTCTTCACCGCGTCGTCGATGCGCACCTGGAGGAGCGTGCGCGCGTCGGGGTTCATCGTCGTCTCCCAGAGCTCGTCGGCGTTCATCTCGCCGAGGCCCTTGTAGCGGCTGATGCTGATCCCCTTCTTGCCGCGCTCGTCGAAGAACTCGATCAGCGCCTCGCTGTTGGCGACGGGCTCGTCGTGCCCCTTGCTCGTGGCGACGTAGGGCGCGGGGCCGGCCATGTCGACGAGCAGCCGCTCGATGTCGAGCGCCTCCTGGTACTCCGGCGAGCTCACGAGGTCCCAGTCGATCACGCTCTTGCGCGCGCTCGCGCCGGGCCGCGGAGTGATGGTGATCCGGTGCGCCCCGTGCTCCGACTCCGGCGTGTGCTTCACCGTGAGCGGGAACAGGTCGGGGTAGCGCTGGTGCAGGTACGCGCCGAGCTTCTCGCAGGCCGCGATGACCTTCTGCTCGTCGCGGATCGCGTCGCGGTCGAGCCCGGTCGCGCGGATCACCGAGGCCACGATCCGCGCGTCGCAGCGCTTGTCGAGGTTGCCGATCACCGCGCGGAAGCGCTTGAGCCGCTGGGCGAGGTTACCGAGCGGGCCTCCGGAGACGGCCTTGCCGGTCGTGGCGGAGGCGAGGTTCAGGTCCTCGGTGGCGTTCTCGATCAGGTACTTGTCGAGCGCCGCCTGGTCCTTCATGTAGATGTCCTTCTTGCCCTTGCGCACCCGGTAGAGCGGCGGCTGGGCGATGAAGAGGTAGCCCTTCTCCATCACCTCGGGCATCTGCCGGAAGAAGAACGTCAGGAGCAGCGTCCGGATGTGCGAGCCGTCGACGTCGGCGTCGGTCATCAGGATGATCTTCTGGTAGCGGAGCTTGTCGATCTCGAAGCCGCCCGCGTCGTTGATCCCGCAGCCGAGCGCGGTGATGAGCGTCCCCACCTCGGCCGAGCTGAGCATGCGATCGAGGCGCGCGCGCTCGACGTTCAGGATCTTCCCCTTGAGGGGCAAGATCGCCTGGAAATGCCGGTCGCGCCCCATCTTGGCGCTGCCCCCGGCGCTCTCGCCCTCGACGATGTAGATCTCGCTCTTCTCCGGGTCCTTCGACTGGCAGTCAGCGAGCTTGCCGGAGAGCGAGGTCACGTCGAGCGAGCCCTTGCGGATCACCTCGCGGGCCTTGCGGGCGGCCTCGCGGGCCTTCGCGGCCACGACCGCCTTCTCGATGATCTTCTTCGCCGAGGCCGGGTTCTCTTCGAAGTACTGGCCGAGCTTGTCGGTGACGGCGGCCTCGACGATGCCCTTGACCTCGCTCGAGACGAGCTTCGATTTCGTCTGCGAGTCGAAGCTCGGGTCGGGGTGCTTGATGCTGAGCACGCAGGTCAGGCCCTCGCGCACGTCTTCGCCGGCGAGGCCCTGCTTCAGCTCCTTGAAGAGGTTGTGCGCCGTGCCGTAGGTGTTGATCGTCTTGGTCAGCGCGGCGCGCAGGCCCGTGAGGTGCGTGCCCCCGTCCTTGTTGTGGACGTTGTTCGTGTAGCAGTAGATCGCCTCGGTGTAGGACGAGTTCCACTGCATCGCGACCTCGACCGAGATGGGCGGCCCGGGGGGCGGATTGCTCCCCTTGGCGCCGGGGGCCGCGCCCTCGGTGGAGCCGACATCGCTCGCGATGAAGGAGATCACCGCCTCGTGGACGGGCTCCTTCGTCTTGTTGAGCAGCTCGACGAACTCCTTGATGCCGCCGCGGTAGAGGTAGGTGTCCTTCTGGCCGCCGGGACGCTGGTCTTCGAGGTGGATGACGAGCCCGGCGTTGAGGAAGGCGAGCTCGCGCAGGCGGCTCGCGAGCACGTCGAAGCTGAACTCGGTGACGGTGAAGATGGTCGCGTCGGGCTTGAAGCTGAGCTTCGTGCCGCGCTTGTCCGTCTCGCCGATCACCTTGAGCGGGAAGCGGGGGACGCCGCGCTCGTACTCCTGGAGCCAGACGCGGCCCTCGCGCTTGATCTCCAGGCGGAGCCACTCGGACACGGCGTTGACGGCGCTGACGCCGACGCCGTGCAGACCGGCCGACACCTTGTAGCTCGCGTTGTCGAACTTGCCGCCCGCGTGGAGCACCGTCATCACGACCTCGGCGGCGCTCACGCCGCGCGAGTGCATGCCGACCGGGATGCCGCGGCCGTTGTCCTCGACGGTGACCGAGCCGTCGAAGTGGACGGTGATCCGGATCTCGTCGCACTCGCCGGCGAGGTGCTCGTCGACGGCGTTGTCGACCGCCTCCCACACGAGGTGGTGGAGCCCCGATCCGTCGTGCACGTCGCCGATGTACATGCCCGGCCGCTTGCGCACCGCCTCGAGGCCCTCGAGGGCGGTGATGCTGTGCTCGTCGTAGCTGGGTCGGGGAGAGTCGGGCGCGGGGACGGAGGTGGCTTCGCTCATCGGGATCCTGGTTCGAGGAAGCGCCCTCGTTGCGGCGCTTCACGGCTTCGCGCATTCGCGCATTTCGGTCTCGCCCGGGGCGAGACGAAGACCCGCTCTCTCCCCCGTGTGGTCGAGGTCTCCGGCGCGGGTTTTTTTGCGCCGGAGAGGGCGTGATGGAGAGCGGGGGACCGGGGGTTGAAAGAGGCGGGAAAATTAGCTCATTTCACGCGATTTCGCAAGCGCTTCCCGCCCGGTTTCCGGGACGATTTCGGACCGATTTCCGGCCTCGATTTCCAGGCCATTGCCTGCCCTTATCGACCGGGCGATCGACCCATGCCCCGGCGCCTCAGCCGAGGGGGGAGAGGCGGCCCGATTCCATGCGGAAATCGCGGCGATCGGCCGGGTCGACCCCGGGGGTGACGATCAGCTCCCGGCGGGTCGTGGTCAGGAAGATCTGCCCCTGCGCGAGCCCCAGGAAGGCAAAGAGCGCCTCGGTCCGCTCGCCGTCGAGCTCGCTCGACACGTCGTCGAGCAGCAAAATGGGCAAGAGCCCGCGGGCCCGGGCGATGGCCGCGGCCTCGGCGGCCTTGAGCGCGAGGGTCAGGGCCCGGTGCTGGCCCTGGGAGCCGACCACCCGGGCCGGGTGGCCGTCGAACGAGAGGCCGAGATCGTCCCGGTGGGGGCCGAAGCCGGCGCTCGGCCGGTGGGCGTCGCGCGGCCTGCGGGCCCGGAGCTCGGCGGCCGCGGCCTCGGGATCGGCGCTCCCGCCCGGCTCGTAGCGGGCCGCGAGCGAGAGATCGGGCGCGGCGATCTGGGAAAATGCGGGCCCGAGCTCGGCGGCGAGCAGCTCGGCGGCCTCGGCCCGGGCCTGGGTGAGCGCCGCGCCGTGCTGGGCAGCGAGCGCCTCGAAGGCCTCGATTTCTCCCGATTCGTACGCGCCGGGCGCAGCGTCGCGGAGGAGCTGCTGCCGGGCCTTGAGGGCGCGGGCATAGCGCGCGCGGTGGTCGGCGCTGCGCGGGTCGAGGAAGAGCGCGACCCGGTCGAGCAGCGTGCGCCGCCCCGCGGCCGCGCCCGTGGAGAGCGTGAGCTCCTCCGGGTGGAAGGCGATCACCGGCGATCGGGTCGCGAACTCGCTGAGGCTCCGCGGCGCGTTGCCGTCGATGCGCACGGTCACGCTCTTGCCGCCGAACGAGGCCACCTGGTCGCGCGAGAGCGGCGGCAGATCGCCCGGCTCCCCGGTGCCCACCTCGGTGAAGCGCGCCTTGACCACCGCCTGCGCGGCCCCGTGCCGGCAGAGCTCGGCGAGGCGCGCGGTGCGGAAGCTGCGGGAGGTGGCGGCGAAGTAGACGGCCTCGAGGAGGCTCGTCTTGCCGTGGCCGTTGTTGCCGGTGACGACGTTGACGCGCGGGGCCGGCTCGAGGTCGACCTCCTGGAGGTTCCGGAGATCGCGGACCTTCAGCCGTTCGAGGAGGAGCCGGCGCACGCCCGGGCGCCTCAGATGCGCATCGGCATGATCACCGCGACGTAGCTCCGCCCCTCGGGCTCGGTGGCCGGGCGGAGCACCGCCGGGTCGAGCTCGCCGGAGACGCCGAGCACGACCTCTTCGTCGTCGACCGCGGCGAGCACGTCGAGGAAGTACTGCGCGTTGAACCCGATCGTCAGCTCGGGGCCGGTGTAGTCGACCGAGAGCTCGTCGAAGCCGTTGCCGCTCTCCGGGCTCTCGCTCGTGATGCGGAGGACGTTCGGTCCGACCGAGAGCTTGACCCCGCCGGTGCGATCGCTCGCGGCGATCTTGATGGCGCGGAGCGCGTCGGCGAGGGCAGCGCGCGGCGCGCGGAGAGAGCGCTCCGAGCTCGCCGGGATCACCTGCTGGTAGGGCGGGAACTGCGCGTCCACGAGCTTCACCGAGAACTGCATCCCCGCGATGGCGAAGAACGCGTTCGGCCCGCTCTGCGTGATGCTCACCGTGAGCGCTTCCTTCTCGCCCTTCGCCTCGTCGGCGAGGCGGCGGAGCTCGCCGATGGCCTTGAGCGGGATGAGCATGGTGGCCGTCGCCGAGCTGCCGCTCACGGTCGCCTCCATCTTCGAGAGGCGATGGCCGTCCGTGGAGACGAGGCGCACCTTGTCGCCCGACCACTCGAAGAGCCCGCTGTTGACGTGCGGCCGCGTCTCGTCGGTCGAGATGGAGAAGTGCGTGCGGGCGATGAGGAGCGAGAGCAGCTCGACCGGCAAGTCGAGCGAGGGCGCGTCGGGCGCGGCCTTGGGCAGGGCCGGGAACTCGCTGCCCGGGATGCCGTGCAGGGTGTAGCGGCGCGCCGAGCCGACGGCCTTGAGCGTGGTCTGGGCGGTCTCGTTGGCGATGATCTGGATCGGCCCCTCGGGCATCATCTTCACGCGCTCGAAGAGGTCCTTCGCGGGCAGCGCGACCGAGCCCGCCACCGCGACCTCCGCGTGCGTCTGGCCGCTCACCGCGAGGTAGAGATCGGTGGCGGAGACGCGCAGGGTGTTCCCCTCGGCGGCAAGGAGGATGTTGGCGAGCGCGGGCATGGCGCTCTTCTTGTCGGCGACGCCCTGGCAGCGGCTGACGAGGCGCGCGAGATCCTTCTTGGGGATGACGAGATCCATGAACGAGGTGCTCCAGCAGGCAAAGCGGTCCGGCGCCCGGCCGGCTCCGCGGAAGAGCCCTTCTAGCAGGGTTCGCCGCGGGGTGGTTGAAGGAACGCGCGCGCGGAGACACGGGCAGGGGCAAGCTCGCCCGACCGGGCAGCGCTCTATGATGATCAGAAAGTCAAATTTTGATCAGCCGTCATCGTCGTAGGGCCTGTGGAGGCCGGGGATAAGTCGAAATAGCCAGCAAGATCACGGAGATGGGAGACAAGCCCCTGGGGACAAGCCGGGGGCGGATCGGGGAGCCGCCGGGGAAGAAAACGTGGGCCGGACCACGGCGTCCATTTCATCCCCGGACCTTCCGGGGGTTGTTCCGAGCTTGTCCCCAGCTTTCCCCGCGGGCGAGGGAGGGGCTCCTTTGGAGACCTCGCGAACAACGATTTTTTCATGGCCAAGGTGAATGGAATCGCCGAACGTAGGCGCTGATTCGTGGTCGATGGACGCTGCAAACACTGTGGGATGACCCACGAGCCCTGGCTGGTCGTCTGCCCGACCACCCGGCGCTCGCTCCAGACTGCGCCGGCCCGCCGTCCGTCCGGAGCGCAGATCCCCCCTGCCCCTGCGATCCCCCGGCCGAGCGGCGCCATGCCGGCCACGAGGACCGCCACGGGGCCCCATGCGCCCGTCCCCTCGCCTGCGCCGGCAACGCCGCCCGCGCCGCCCGCGCCCACCTTCGGGGCGATGCCGGTCGCGCCCCCCATCCCGGCCCCGGTCGCCCAGCGCCGGCCCATGCCTCCCTGGCAAGCTCCTCCACCGGCCCCGGCCCCCGCGCCTCCCGTGGCCGACGTGGGTCCCTTGCAGCCGGCCCGCGCCCCGAGCCGGGGGCTCATCGGGCGCGTGATCGGCGACCGCTACGGGGTGACCAAGCTGATCGGCGCCGGCGGGATGGGCGAGGTCTACGAGGCCGAGCACCTCGCCCTCGGCCGGCTCGTGGCGGTCAAGGTCATCCACCAGAAGGGCCTCGAAGAGCGGGAGGCGAGCTCGCGCCTGCGCCACGAGGCCCGGGTGGCGGGCACCCTCGGGCACCCGAACATCTGCGCCGTCCACGACATGGGCCGCCTCGACGATGGGAGCCCTTACCTCGTCATGGAGCGCCTCCACGGCGAGACCCTCGCCCAGCGCCTCCAGCGCGAGCAGACCATCCCCCTCGAAGACGTCGTCGACATGATGACCCAGGTGCTCTCCGCCCTGGCCGCGGCCCACGCCAAGGGCGTCATCCACCGGGACCTCAAGCCGGACAACATCTTCCTCTCCCTGCGCGAGGGGATGCGCCCCATCCCCAAGCTGCTCGACTTCGGCATCTCCAAGGCCGAGGACATCGAGGACACCATGGCCGACCCGATGGGGCTCACCTCGGCGCTCGGCACGCCGTATTACATGGCGCCCGAGCAGGCCCGCGGCGACCGGGCCTTCGACCACCGGGTCGACCTCTGGGGCGTGGGCCTCGTCCTTTACGAGTGCATCACGGGCCAGCGCCCCTTCGACGCCCGCAACTACAACGCCCTGCTCGTGCAGATCATCACCGTCCCGCACCGCCCGGTCATCGAGCTCTGCCCGCTCGTCCCGCTCGCCCTGAGCCGGATCGTCGACCGGTGCCTGGCCAAGCGAGCCGCCGACCGGTTCGAGACGGCCCTCGACGTCCAGACGGCGATGCTCGCCCTCGGCGACCTCGACCCGACCGCCCGCAAGGCCGCCGCGCCCCCCGCCATCCGCGACGAGCGGACGAGCAGCAGCGACGACTCCGACTCCACCTTCGTCTTCTCCCGGGCGAGCATGGGCCTCGTCACCCCGGCCGAGCCCTCGCCTCCCCCACCTCCCGTGGCTCCCCCGGCGCACCCTGTCTTCACCGACGACGCCGAAGAGCACACCACCATCTACCGGCCGAAGCCCCAGCGCTACGACGACGAGCGCACCATGGTCACCCCGCCGCCCGTCTTCTCCGACCCGGGCGAGAACCGCGACACGGTGCCCATCCCTCCGCCGAAGAAACGCTGACCGCCTGCCTTCGTGGGGCGACCCGGGCGCTCAAAAAAGCTCGCCGGCACAGGCGGGTCGCACTAACAAGGGCCAGGATGGGCGAGACGATCAAGCGCGTGGTGGCCCGGGGCCTGGTCAAGACCTACGGGTCCACCGTGGCGCTCCGGGGTGTCGATGCCGTCATCGAGGCCGGCAAGCTCACGCTCATCGAGGGGGCCAACGGGTCGGGCAAGAGCACCATGCTCGGGATCGTCGGGACGGTGATCCGACCCACCTCGGGCAAGATCACCTACGAGCCCTTGCCGGACGATCTGCTCCGGGTCCGGGCGACCATCGGCTGGCTGTCGCACGAGACCCTGGCCTACCCGGACCTCTCCGGCCGGCAGAACGTCGAGCTCGTGGCCCGCGTCCACGGCCTCGACGTGCAGGACACCTGGAAGCTCGCCGAGGAGCGCTTCGAGCTCGGCGCCTTTGCCCGGAGGCCGCTCCGGACTTGCTCGCGGGGGCAGCGGCAACGGGTCGCCCTGGCCCGCGCCCTGGTCCATGGGCCCTCGCTCGTGCTGCTCGACGAGCCGACGGCCGGGCTCGACAAGGCCGGGGTGGAGCGGCTGCGGCGGGTGATCGGCGAGGAGGTCAAGCGGGGCGCGGCCGTGGCCGTCGTGTCCCACGAGCCGGAGCTCTTCCGCGACCAGGCGGTGGCGAGGATCGTGCTCGAGCGCGGGAGAAACGCGGCACCCTCGCCCTCCTGAGGGCCCGATGTTTCACGTGAAACATCGGCCTCAGCGGGCCGGAGCCAGCGCCTCGATCACCCGCTGAGCCGCGCTCAGCACCTCGGGAGCATCCGGTGCGCCCCGCGGGATGGTGAGGACGCGGCTGGCAATCCCGAGCAGCCCGAGCTCGTCCGCGTTGGTCCCCGTCGAACGGTCGGCCTCGACCGGCGCCTGGAGCACCACCACCGGGGCCGGGAGGCTCGGTCCGAGGACGCGCAACGCCAGGAGCGCGGCGCTGACCTCGTGGAGCACCCCGAGCCGGTCGAGCCCGACGAGCACGAGCGCGTCCGGCGCGAGGGCGAGGCAGAGGTCGAGGTTCGTCAGATCGGGGCCGAGCGGGGAGAGGAGCGCGCCGGCCGACTCGACCAGGGTGAAGGGCGCCTGGTGCTCGTCCACCCAGGCGCGCACCGTGCCGAGGTCGATTGTCCGTCCAGCCCGGCGGGCGGCGAGGTGGGGCGAGACCGGGTCGGCAAAGGCGTACGGCTGGGGATGTTTCACGTGAAACACCCCCGCCCCGGCGAGCAGGTCCCCGTCGGAGACGCCCTCGCCCACCCCCGACTCGATGGGTTTGAGCCCCACCGCGTGTAGACCCCGCTGCCGGAGCGCGAGGAGGAGCAAGACCCCGAGGTGCGTCTTGCCGATGCCAGTGCCGGTGCCGATGACGAGGACGCGCATGGGGATCTCAGAGGGAGGCGCGGAAGGCGGTGAGCGCCCGGTGGAGGTCGCCTGGGCCGAGGCCCGCGTGGACGGTGATCCGGAGCCGCGCGGTGCCGGGCGGGACGGTGGGCGGGCGGATGGCCTGGACCAGCACCCCGTGCTCGCGGAGGCGGCGAGAGAGGTCGAGCGCCGCGGCGGGCTCCCCGAGGACCCAGGGGATGACGGGCCCCCTCCCCTTCTCGACGCCCTCGAGGCCGAGCTCGGCGAGGCCCTTCCGGAGGAAGATCTCGTTCTCGCGCAGGCGAGCCCGTCCGCTCTCGTCGGCGGAGGCCCTCGCCACCCGGGCGGCGAGGGCCCGGCCGAGCAGGGGCGAGAGGCCCGTGGAGAAGACGAAGCTCCGCGCCCGGTTCCAGAGCCAGGTGCGGAGGGTCGCCGAGCCGAGGACGAAGGCGCCCTGGAGGCCGAGGGCCTTGCCGCCGGTGCCGATCGTCACGTCCGGCTGGACGCCGGCCTCGGCCGCGAGGCCCCGGCCGGACGGGCCGAAGACGCCGAGGGCGTGGGCCTCGTCGACCAGGAGCGCCGCGTCGTGCTCGTCGGCGAGGGCGCGCAGGCGGCGAAGATCGGGGCTGTCGCCATCCATGCTGAAGTAGGACTCGGTGACCACCCAGCGCCGGCGGGCGGCGCGCTCCTCGCCGAGGGCCCGGGCGAGGGCGTCGTGGTCGAGGTGGGGGATGACCCGGATCTTGGCGCCCGAGAGGCGGCAGCCGTCGATGATCGAGGCGTGGTTGTAGGCGTCGGAGAAGAGGACATCGCCCGGCCCGGCGAGCGCGGCGATGGTGCCGAGGTTCGCGGCGTAGCCCGAGGAGAAGAGGAGCGCGGACTCGGTGCCCACCCACGCGGCGAGGGCCGCTTCGGCGTCCTCGTGCGCCGGGTCGTTGCCGGAGACGAGCCGCGAGGCGCCTGCCCCGCCCCGTTCGCCGGCGTTGCCCCGCTCGCCCGCCGCGCCCCAAGGCTGCGCAGAAGACCAGGGCTCGCCCGCATAGCCCAGATAGTCATTTGAGCAGAGATTCAGAAGCGCAGGTCCGGGCCGGGCGGCAGCCGTCGGGCTGCGCAGCAGGCCTCGCGCTTCCAGGTGGGCGAGCTCTTGCTCCAGGTGGCGGAGCGGGCCGCGCTCGCTCATCCGCCGTCGCCTGGACCGACGGGCAGCCCGAGCGGGCCGAGGCTCTGGAGCGCCCCGTGGACGTTGAGGGCCGCCGGCTCCTCGTCCGTGTCCGGGGCGGCGCCTCCCCGGGGCGCGAGCACGCCGTCGACGCGCTCCAGGATCGTCCCGAAGGCGGTGTGCGCCCGCCGGGCCACCGCCTGGGTCTTGGCGCGCTCTTCTTCGAGGTCGTGGGCCAGGGCCATCGCCGCGAGCAGCATGGCCTGCGGGGTGACGGGGCGCCCGGCCGGGACGACGGTGGCGAGCTTCTTGTCGACCACCGCGGCCAGCCGGGTGAGCTCGTCGTCGCTCGCCGTCGTCACGACGCGATACGTCTGCCCACCGATCCGGAGCTGCACCGTGCGACCAGCCATGCCCGGGAAGCTACCACGTTTCGAAGCCCGGCTGACCCTTCGCCGCGCGGGCGCTTCTGCTGGTACGATGCGCGCCCATGTCCCCGAAGGGCGCCCGCGGCGCCGCGACCGCCATCGTCATCGCCGCGCTCTCGCTCTCCGCCGGCGAGGCGCGCGCCGACCCGCAGGGCACGGCCGGGGTGACGGTGGGGCTCGCGGGCGCAGGGCTCGGCGGCAAGGTCTGGGACAAGACCCTCTTCCACCTGGGGCTGCGCGGCGACGTGCTCTTCGGCCGGAGCCGCACCACCGACTTCGGCATCGGCCCCTACGCCGAGGTGCTCACCCACGGCTTCGATCAGATCCAGCTCGGCACCGGCGTGAGCGGGCTCATCCCCATCCTCGACCCCTTCCCGCTCGTGCTCTCGGCGGGTGTGTACGGCCGCCGCGGCACCGACGCCTACGGCTTCGAGCCCGGCGTGACCGGCCAGCTCTTCTGGGGGAGCCGGAGCTACAACTTCCACGGGAGCTACGTGATGAGCGTGGGCTTCCTCGGGCAAGCGCGCATCGGCCTCGGCCCCTCGCAGGAGAAATCGTTCGTGCTCTCCGCCCAGCTCGACGTGGTGGCGCTGGCGCTGCCCGCCGTGTTCCTGGCGAGCGTGCTCCGCGGCGGGTCGAGCGAGGTCAAGCCGGTGCGCTGAGCAGAGGCGCTCGGCGCGGCCTCACGCCGATCGAGCGCACCTCGCGAAGGGACGAGCCCCGGCCTCTGTTTTCCAGGGAAGAAGAGAGCGGCCGGGGCCGGGTGACTACTGGCAGAAGCCGGCTTTGCAGGTCTTGCCGGCGGGGCACTGGCCCTTGGCCTTCGGGTCGCAGACCCCGCAGAAGCCGCTCACGCAGCCGAGGGGCAGGCAGGCGTCGCTGCCGGCGTCGCAGGGGCAGCCGAGGCGGCAGTCCACGGCGTCGTCGAGGCCCATGTGGCAGTTGGCCTTGGGCTTGTCGGTGTCGCCGTTGACGCAGGGGGAGAGGTCGCAGGAGCTCGTGCGCGGGATGACCTGGATCGGGAACTGCCACTCTTCGGAGGTGAGCTCGTTGCCGCCCAGGGTGCGGCCGTGCAAGGTCACGCCGGAGATGAGGAGCACGCCGCCGGGGTGGGCGTCGAGCTGGGCCGCGGCGGTCTGCACGTCGAGCAGGACGACGTTGGCGAGGCCGAGGCCGGGGGCGGTGGAGGTGCCGGGGTCGGCGAAGCCGCTCGTGGGGGTGAAGAACTCGGCCGCGTCGCCCGAGGCGTTCGCCACCGGGTCGCCGTTGGCGTCGAGGATGCGCACGTCGGCCCCGTAGATGGTGACGCGCGAGGTCTCGGTGCGGACCTTGTTCGGGTCGCCGCGGGGCACGAGCTGGTTGCCCACGAGCAAGGGGCAGGAGTAGTCGCGGCCGAAGGCGACATCGAGCACGCCCTCGGAGATGAAGGCCGACGAGGTGTCGGCCGTGACCTCGCAGGTGTCCGCGGGGACCTTCTGGCACTGCCGGATGAACAAGCTGCTCGCGTTGGTCGCGCAGCCGGGCATGAACGAGCCGACCGCGGCCCCAAGGAAGACCAGGGCGCCGAGACGCCGGAGAGATCGCACCATCGAATGCTCCCGCCGGTGGCCATGAGAGGTCTGACCGGCAGGGTCAAGTGTAGCGGTTGACCTCGGGCGGCGGCAAAATTCGAGCGGCTTCTTTCGTGCCACCCGGGCGCTTTGTTCACGCGAGGCCGAGCAGACCCGGGAGCGAGCCGAGGGCGATGGGCTCGATCCGGGCCTGGCCGATCCGCTCGGGGACGACCGCCCGCACCGCGCCCGCCCGGCGCTTCTTGTCGAGCGCGACCAGGGGGAGGGCCGCCCGGAGCGAGGCCGGGTCGAGCTCCACCGGGAGCCCGAGGCGCTCGAGCAGGGCGACGATCCGAGCGGCCTCGGCAGCGTCCGTCCGTCCAAGCGCTTGCCCGACCCGGAGCATGGCCACCATGCCGAGCGAGACGGCCTCGCCATGGGTGAGCCGCGAGAACCCCCCCGCCGCCTCCAGGGCATGCCCGAGCGTGTGGCCGAAGTTGAGCAGCGCCCGCTCGCCGGATTCGCGCTCGTCCCGCGAGACGATGCCCGCCTTCACCGCCACCGCCCGGAACGCGATCTCCTCCACGAGGTCGGAATCGCGGGCGAGGACCTGCGCCGCCGAGCGCTCCAGCAGGTCGAAGAGCGCGGGGTCGCCGATGCAGGCGGCCTTGACCACCTCGGCGAGGCCGCCCCGGTACGCCCGCGCCGATTCGGTCTCGACCTGCGCGGTGTCGAGGATCACGGCCGATGGCTGGTGGAAGGCGCCGACCGCGTTCTTGGCGGAGCCGAGGTCGACCCCTGTCTTGCCACCCACCGAGGCGTCGACCATCCCGAGCAGGGTGGTCGGCACGGGGATCCAGCGCACGCCGCGGAGCAAGGTAGCCGCGGCGAAGCCCGCGATGTCGGTGACGACGCCCCCGCCGTGGCCGATCACCACGGCGTCGCGATCGGCGCCGGCCTCGACCATGGCCGCGAGCGCCTGCTCGACGGCCGCGAGGCGCTTGTGCTCTTCGCCGGGGCGGAGCACGGTGGTGGCGCGCGGGGCGTGGCCGGTCGCGGAGAGCGCGTCCCCGAGCGCCTTGCCCCAGTGCGCCTGGACGTTCTCGTCGGTGACGACGAAGGTCGCCGAGGGTCGGAGGGTAGTGAGGGCTGAGCCGACTGCGCGAAGGTCGCGCCGGACGAAGCGCACGGTGTAGGTGCGGGGCCCGAGGGGGATGGCCAGGGTCGGGGTGGTCCAGGCGGCGAGGACGCGCTCGGCGATGGCTTCTGGAGGGGCCTCTTCGGTCGAGAGCTGGGCGTGGGCCTCGGCATAGGCGGCGGCGCGCTCGGCGAGCAGGGCCGTGATCTTCTCCAGGCGGGCGGCGGGGTCGATTGCGGGGCCGAGCAGCGGGCGGGTCAGGCCGGCGGTCCGGTCGAGCAGGGTGCGTGGAGGCGCGGTGAGGGTGGCGATGAAGGCCCGTTCGAGGATGGCGCGGCGCCGCGTTTGGTCGAGGAGGGCGCCCCCGCCGAGGGCGATCACCTGGGGGCCGTTCGGATCCTGGAGGAGCTGGTCGAGGGTCTCGGCTTCCAGGGCGCGGAACGCGGGCTCGCCGGCCTCGGCGAAGAGCGCCGCGATGGATTTCCCGGCGCGGGCCTCGACGATCTGGTCGAGGTCCGCAAAGGGTACGCCGGCGCGCGTGGCGGCGATGCGGCCGATGGTGGATTTGCCCGCGCCCATGAAGCCGTGGAGCAGGAGAGGGCGGCGGGGGAGGGTCATCGGTGGGCTCGGCGGCGTGTCGCGGGGCCGCGGACGATACCATGGCCCAAGAAGCGCGAAGCGGGTCGTCCCTGCCATGCGCATGTTGCGTGGGCCGCGCTTCAGCTCGATTCGCAGCACCCGTGGGTGGGGCCATGGCGGCCGCGCCAACGGTGCCAGAGCCCTGGGTGAGGGCCCCCGTGCGCGTCGGTATGAGGGTGGCAACAGGATCCACCGGTCGGGTGGCCGTGGTCGTCGTGACCATGACAGCCGTGGGTGTGACAGCCATGGTTGGTCCCGTGGAGGTGCTGTCCGGGCGCGACGAGGGCGGTGGCGTCGTGGGCGAAGCAGTGGCCCTCGATGAAGGCGCGAAGCCGCGACGGATCGTGCCGCCCCTGAAGCGCCGGCGGTTGCTCGAGCGTCACCACGATCCGCACCGGCTCGACCCGCGCCCCGTCGATCGTCAGCTCTACGCCGTACGCGTGATCGAGCAGGAGGCCGGTGGTCTCTAGCATCACCCGCACCTCGAGCGCGCCGCCGGGGGGCACGAGCACGGGCCCACCCGGGTGGGCGGCCCAGGCGGCGTGGGCGACGTGCCCGCCGTCCACCAGATCGTGCACGGGCGAGAGCCCGGGGACCACCGTGATGGGCGTGGCCGCGCCGTTGAGGAGGCGATAGGCGACGACGCGACGCTCGCCGGGGACGGCGCTCACCGAGATGTCGACGTGGTGCCGCGGATCGGGCCTGGAGGGATGGGGATCGGGTCTCACGGCGCACCTCGCTTGTGACCGGTCGAGTAGATTTCGACGTCGAAGGGGTGGCCGGCGAGGGCCAGCGTTCCCCGGTACGAGCCGCGCTCCGTCGAGGGCACGCGCAGCGTGAGGTGGACGAGCTTCGTCTCGCCTGGGGCGAGGCTCACGGGTCCATCGGCGAGCATGCCGACCAGGATCGGATCGGCGGCGGCGCTCTCGGCGGCGGCGCGAACCAGGGCCTCGAGCATCGGCCTGGACGCGTCGGGCGCGGCGGCGATCTCCAGCGCACGCCGGAGCGCGAAGCAGGTGCGGTCCTGCGGCTCCAGGCGCACCGGCGCGGGCTCGACGACGGTCACGGGCGTGTTGCCGTGGTTGGTGATCGACAGCGCGATGACCGGCCGTTCGTCGTCACCCGCCAGCACCACTCGCCCCGGCATCACGTCGACGCGCTGGCGCAGGGGGATGATCAGCCGGATCGGGTGGGCCTGTCCGGCGACCTCCAGCGTGCCTGTGTACTCGCCGGGCGGGGCCAGCGGCGGCACCTCGATGTCGACGGAGGCGCTGCCAGTCTCGTTCGGTCCGAGGACGCCGCGGGCCTCGGCCCGGGTCGTCACCCGGGTGGTCCCGGAGGAGAGCTCGACTTTGATCGGCGAACGCCGACGAAGACGGAGCCGCTTGTCGGTCGGGTTGCTGAGCGGGACCTCGAGCACGGCGCTCGGCGACTCCGCCGCCGGCATCCGGGCCACGAGCCGGGTAGGTACGGTCTCAGGCGTCTCCATGGTGACCTCCTGGGGCGCGGCGGAGGTCCTCGGTGACCACCTCGGACTCGCCGCAGAGGGTGAGGGAGGCGATCTCGACGCCGAAGATCCTCAGGCCCAGCTTGTACCGGTGGGGAATGCCCACCCGGACGAGCGGGATCTCCTTCCAGAGGAGGTTGAGGAACATCGGTGCCAGCTCGCGCACCGCCGCGATCACCGTGGCGTTGGCGTCGAGGTCGGCCTTGGCCTTGATGTTGTCGAGGCCGAGATCGGCCTTGAGGTCGGCCTTGGCCTTGATGTTGTCGAGGCCGAGATCGGCCTTGGCCTGGATGTGATCGAGGCCGAGATCAGCCTTGACGTCGGCCTTGGCCTGGATCTCGTCGAGGCCGAGATCGGCGGTGAGCTTCACGTCGTCGAGGCCGAGATCGGCGGTGAGCTTCACGTCGTCGAGGCCGAGATCGGCGGTGAGCTTCACGTCGTCGAGGCCGAGATCGGCGGTGAGCTTCACGTCGTCGAGGCCGAGATCGGCGGTGAGGTCAAGATTGACGGGCGAGACCCCGAGCGTGATCGGCGTGGTGACGCCGACCGTGACGTTTGCGTTTGTCGACATGGAACGCTCCTCCGCCCTCCGGGCAGCGCCCGGCGCTTCGTCGTGGTCCCCTCGCGCCGATGCATCGGTTGTGCCCTGACCGGAGCCGCACCCGCCTCGCGTCTTTGCCGAACATGCGCTCCTTCGCCCGCAGGATCTGCACCGGACTGCAAGACTTCACCGGGCCGCGCGCGGTGATCGCTCGTGCTCCGTGATCGCCGCGGCGCCGTCCGCATCTGGCAAACAGCCACCGGCCGCCTGCGAAACGACGCGCCGCTCCTCACCGCATAGCGGCGGTGAAGCCTCCGCGCGGCGGCGTGTGCATGTTAGGACGCCAACCGCATGGGACGACCTCCGAAGGATCCTGGCGGCCCCGCCACCGAGACGCTGAGCCTGCGTCTCACCGCGGAGGACCGCGCGCTGCTCGACCGGCTGGTCCGCGCCCGGGCCGAGGAGCTGGTCGACGAAGCCGTCGAGGTGACGGCTGCGAGCTTCGTTCGCACGCTCATCCGGCGTGAGGCACGCGCAAGGGGCCTGCTTCCGCCTCCCGAGAGCGACAGCCCCGAGCTCCAAGCGCCTGAGGAGCCGGTCGAGGACGGGCTGCGCACGGCGCTGAGGCAGGCCATCGAGGCCGGCGTGGTTCAGTCGGATCTTGCGCGCGACGCAGGCATCGACCGGAGCGAGGTCAGCCGGTTCAAGGCTGGCATGAGAGGCCTGTCACCGGCGGCGCGCAAGAGGCTTGCCGCAGCGCTTGGGAAGCACGTGCGCTGACATCTCCGATTTGTGTTGCCAAACGTGTCAACAGCGGCCTAGAGTGCCCTTCGAGCAGGGACGACGGCAGTACGCCGAGACCCCTGAAACGAGACGGGACCCGGAGCGCTAGCGACGCATCCGGATCCCTGACCCATCACCCCGCAGTAACGAGGTCATGAGCTATGAGCTGTGTATCCGAGCGCCCGAGCGGCGCAAAGCGTCCCGATTCATCCACCGAGCCCCCGCACCCGCCGATCGACTTCGGCGACCCCGCCGCGGTCCGTGCGTGGCTCTCGTTCCTCCGCGAGCACACCCTCGACGCCATCGCCCTGGGCGAGGACGCCATGAAGCGCCCGCGCGAGCGCATGTTCTCCCGCCACGAAGCCGGCCGCCGCCTCGCGAGCGAAGAGCGCGTCCTGCTCGCCCTGCTCGATGCGGCCGAGCGAGGCCTCGCGCCTGCGCGCGCTGCCGATCCCACCTGAGCATCTCCACCCCGGCTCCTTCCCCACCCGCCCGCACTCCCCTGCATCGGGCTCATCGTCCTCAGCGCCGCCCCTCACCCCGGGATGCAGATCGCCTGCGTGGTGACCGGCGGCCTCGCCCTGGTGATCCTCGCCGTCGTGTGCTCGGCGCTCCACTCCATCTTCCAGTCGGCGATGTTGCTCCACGCCCGCGGCGAGACCGTCGAGGGCTTTGATCAGGGCCAGCTCGCCATCATGATGACCTACCGCCGAGGCCCGCTCGGGGCGCGACCCGCGCGATGGGGAGCACATCGGCCCTCGACGGTTGGAGCAGCGCGACCGGCGAGGCCAGCGCGATCGGAACCGGATATTGCCATGCGACGCAGGGCGGGTTAAAAGGTCGCCCGCTCTGCGCTCCATCGTGCTGTCGTGAACCTGCCCGCTGGGGCAGGGAGAGGCCCATTGTCCTTTCTTGTCGCCAAGACAGACCATCTCCACGCGGCCTCGGACGGCACCCTCCACGCGGCGATCCGACCGCGGGTCGCGGCCGCGCTCGTGGAGGTGCTGGCAAACCTCGGTGTCGAGAGCGCCTTCGGGGTCGTCGGCGGCGCCATCAGCGGCTTTTGCCAGGCCCTCTCCGAGAGCGCGATTGCCTATCGCCACGTCCGCCACGAGGCGGGCGCCGCCTTCGCCGCGCTGGAGGCGTCGCTGTGCACCGACAGGCCGGCGGTCGTGTTCACCACCACCGGCCCCGGTCTGACCAACGCGCTCACCGGCCTGATGTCGGCGCGCTGGGACGGCGGCCATGTGATCGTGGTCTCGGCGGCGACCTCGGCGGCCCATCGCGGCCGGCTCGCCACGCAGGAGACGGGCCCCGGCTCGGCGCCGGCCTCGTTGTTCATGGCCGGCACGCCCTTCGATTACGCCACCATCGTGGAGGACGCCGCCCAGCTCCCCGGGATCGCGATGGAGCTTGCCAAAGGCCTCCGCCGGAGGCAGGGATTCGTCGCTCACGTGAGCTTGCCCATCGCGGTGCAGTGGCAGCCGGCGCCGGCGCTCCCGCAGGCGCTCCTCTCCATCCCTGGGGTCATGCCCCCGGCGCCCGGCGTCGCGGCGGCCGTCGCCGGGCTGCTCGCGGGCACGCGATTCGTGATCTGGGCCGGCTTCGGCGCCCGCCACGCCGCCCCGGACGTGCTGGCCCTGGCCGAGCGCACCGGCGCGCCGGTGATGTGCACGCCGCGGGCGAAGGGGGTATTCCCCGAGGATCACCCGCTCTACCTCGGGGTCACCGGCGCCGGCGGCCACGCCGAGATCGACGATCTGCTCGCCGAGCGGCCGGCAGATCACGTCCTCGTGCTCGGAACGCGTCTCGGGGAGTCCTCGTCGTTCTGGTCTCCCGCGCTCGCGCCGCGGCGCGCTTTCGTCCATGTCGATGTGGATCCGGAGGCCTTCGGCCGCGCCTATCCCTCCATCCCCTGCCATGTCGTGCAATCCGACGTCGGCGCCTTCGCCCGCGCGCTGGCGGCGGAGTGGCCCGATCGCTCGCCCCGCGCGGCCGAATATCGGGCCTTGCCGCCCCCAGCGCCGCCTCCGCCGCGGGCCCTCGGGCCTGTGCGCCCGGAGGTGCTCTTCGCCGCGATCCAGCGGCGGATCGTCGAGGGGAGCCGCGCCCTCGTGATGGCGGAGAGCGGCAATTCCCTCTGCTTCGCCGCCCATCACCTCCGCTTCCGCGAGCCCCGGCGATACCGAGGCTCCACCGGCTTCGCTGCCATGGGACACGCCACGTGCGGGGTGCTGGGCGCCGCCCTCGGCCGGCCCGGCAAGGCCGTCGCCGTGGTGGGCGACGGCGCCATGCTCATGACCCACGAGGTCTCGAGCGCGGTCCAGCACCGCGCGCCGGCGGTGTGGATCGTCCTCAACGACGGTGGCTATCTGATGTGCGAGCAGGGCATGCGCACCCTGGGGTGGACGCCCTTCTGCACCCGCATCCCGAGCACCGATTTCGCCGCGCTCGCCCGGGCCCTGGGCGCCGAGGGCGTCAACGTGCGCTCCGAGCTCGACCTCGACGCCGCGCTCGAACAGGCCATGTCCGCGAGCGGGCCGTTCGTGGTCGACGTGGACATCGATCGCACCGAGCCTGCCCCCTCGGGCCGACGCACGCGCAGCATCATGCAACAGGGGTTCGACACGGAGAGGAGCGACACATGAGCAGCGCGCGCAGGGGTACGGCGGCGGGGATCCTGGGGCTCGGGGCATGCCTGCCGGAGACCATCCGCACCAACGATTTCTGGCCGCCCGAGTTCACCCGCCGGGACACCGAGCGGCAGAAGGGCGACCTCCTGGCCATCGATCGCAACAGCGACGGTCAGCCCAATCGGATGGACCGGATCGTCGCCGAGGCCCAGGCGCGCTACGCCGGCGATCCCTTCAAGGGCGCGGTGCAGCGGCACGTCATCACCGACGCTGAAGAGCCGAGTGACCTCGAGGCCGAGGCCGGCCGGCGCGCCGTGGCCGACGCCGGGGTTTCGCCGGAGGCGGTGGACGCGGTGCTGGTCCACTCCCTCCAGCCCGATCTGCTCCACCCCTCCAACGCGCCTGCCGTACAGGACAAGTGCGGGCTGCGCAACGCCGTGGCGATCGCGGTCGACAACGGCTGTTGTTCCCAGGTGGTGATGATGGCCCTCGGGCGCTCGATGATCGAGAGCGGCAGTTTCCGACATGTGCTCTGTGTGAGCTCGTCGGCGGCCTCACGCACCGTGGAGCCCATGAACCCCGCGGCGCCCATCTTCGGGGACGGGGCGTCGGCGCTCCTCCTCGGCCCGGTCCCCGACGGGTATGGTGTGGTCGGGCAGTTCCTGCGCACCGACGGCGCATTCCGCGACGCCGTCGTCAACGCGGTGTACGTCGACGGCAAGCCGGAGCGGCAATGGCACCGTCACGTCGGGCCCATCCGGCTCGCGACGTTCGCGCCCGACCGGGGCCGTGAGACCGGCCTCCGGCAGGTCGAGTTCTGCCTCGAGTCGTCCACAGCGGCGCTCGTGGAGGCGGGGCTCGGGCTCGGGGACGTGGACTTCTTCCTCGGGCCGCAGACCATCGCCTGGCTCAACGGCGCGCTGGCCGAGGCGGTCGGCGTGCGGCCCGAGCGGACGCTCGACACCTTCGCCGAGGTGGCCAACCTCGGCTCGGCGACGATTGCATACAACCTCCTCGCCGCCCGGCGGAGGGGCCTCCTGCGCGATCGCGACCTCGTCCTCACCTATTCGCCCGGCGCGGGCCTGACCCGCGCCGCCGTCGCCTTCCGCTACTGGGCCGGGGCTCGATAGCCACGGTCGAGACACGACCCCAACCACCATACGAGGAAACCCATGCAGAACGTCGCGGAGAGGACTCGTGTCCTCGTGATCGGAGGGGGCCCCGCCGGGGCCACCGCCTCGGCCTTGCTGGCGCGCCAGGGCTTCGAGGTCACGCTGCTGGAGAAGGAGTTCTTCCCGCGGTACCACATCGGCGAGACGCTCCTCGTCAGCGTCCAGCCCATCATCGACCTCCTCGGCGCCCGGGAGAAGGCGGACGCCATGGGCTTCCAGATCAAGACCGGTGTCCTCTGGCAATGGGGCGGCGAGGAGTGGACCTTCGACTGGCGCAAGCTCAACTGCGATTTCCGCAGCTCCTTCCACGTGCGCCGCGACCGCTTCGATGAGATGCTCCTCCGCCACGCCCAGAGTCAGGGCGTCACGGTGCACGAGGGTGTGAGCGTCTCCGAGATCCATTTCGAGGGCGACCGCCCGGTGTCCGCCGACTGGCTGGCCGAGGGCACGGGCGACACCGGGCGCATCCATTTCGATTACCTGCTCGACACCTCCGGTCGGGCCGGGATCATGGCCACGCGTTACCTCAAGTCGCGCCGATTCCTCCAGGCGTTCCAGAACGTGGCCATCTGGGGATACTGGAAGGGCGCGGCCAAGCCCAAGACGGACTTCGATGGTCCACTCACCCTGGTGAGCGTGCCCAACGGGTGGATCTGGTACATCCCCATCGAGGAGGACGTGCACAGCGTCGGCCTGGTCTGCCACGCCGAGTACTACAAGGAGGTCAAGACCCGCATGACGCTGGACGAGATCTACGCGGAGAACCTGCGGAAATCGGATCTCATCAGCACCCTCCTCGTGCCTGGCAAGCTGACCTCGCCCATGTACGTGGAGCGGGACTACTCCTATTCTTCCGACCGCCTGGCCGGGCCGGGGTACTTCCTCGCGGGCGACGCGGGTTGCTTCATCGATCCTCTGTTGTCGAGCGGCGTCCACCTGGCCATGCACAGCGGCACCATGGCGGCGGCCAGCCTCTCTTCGATCCTCCGCGGCGAGGTCCACGAGGACCGGGCGACGCGCTTCTACCACAAGTGCTATCGCGCCCATTTCGTGCGCTGGGCCATGATGGTGTCGACGTTCTACGACGTGAACAACAACAAGGAGACGGCCTTCTGGCGCGCCCAGCAGGTCTCCGTGGAAGACCTCAACGGCGCCGAGATGAAGGAGCTCAAGCCGGCGTTCTCCACGCTCGTCTCCGGCCTCATCGACATGCGCGACGCGCAGGACTCGACGCTGCTCGAGCGTTGCAAGGCGCAGGTCGACAACGTGCTCGCCCAGGTGCGCGACAATCACCCCGCGGTCAACGATCGCTACTACAAGAACGGCGAGGAGCGCTTCGACTGGGGTCGCAAGGCAGAGAACGCCATCGACGGCCTCTACTACGTCTACACGCCGCGCCTCGGGCTCGTGGAGTCCTCCGCCGCCGAATGAGCAGGCCGCCGGCGACCCCGCGCCGCGCGAGATGTTCCAGCGCACCGTCGAGCCGGCCGCTCTGCTCTACGCCCTGACGTCGGCGCGCGCGGCCGCTCGGCGATGCCTGGATCGCCTTCCCGACCGTCGAGGCGCGCCGGCTTGGCAGGAGCTGCACGGTCGAATTCAGCCGCGCCGGTTCGTCAGCGACCGCGCGAGGTGCTCGACCTCTGCCACGAATCGACGCTCGTCGAGCAGCGACGGCCGCCGGCACGCGGCGTCGTGCACGACAGCGTGGAGCGCCGAGCGCGCCACGAAGAACGCGATCTCCGGATCCGGCGCCGACGCGAACAGCCCGCGCACGACGGAGAGCAAGAGCGGGTGATCGATGCACTCGGCGTCCGCGCGCAGCGAATGGGGCAGCTCCTCGGTCAGCGCGCGGTGCAGCTCGGGGGCGACACGGTGCGCCTCGATCAGCGCGCGCACCATGGCTCGAACGGGGTCCTCGCCGCTGCCCACCGCGTCGAGCAGCGCGCGCCTCGTCTGCTCGATGTGCGACTCGCGCACCGCCTCGAGGATCGCCGTCTTGTTCGGGAAGTACTGGTACAGCGAGCTGATGTTCACGCCGGCCCGCTCGGCCACGCGGTTGGTCGTGAAGTGCCCCCAACCGTCCTTCACCAAAATGTAAGTAGACGCTTGAACGATGGCGGCCACCGTCTCGCGCGAGCGCGCCTGTTGCGGCGCTTTTCTTTGCATTTTGTTCGGCGATCCCAAGGAGAAAGCCTCCCGCACGAATGCGAGTTTCGATCCAAGTTATTGCTTACTATATTCCGGTCGTGCAAGCCAGCCCGACCCTCATCTCCCCCTCCTCTCCGGACGCCGCGACCACGTTCGCGCGCGTCCTCTCGTCTCGCCGCGCGGTCCGAGACTTCTCCACCCGGCCGCTCGATCGTGCGCTCCTCGATGCGCTGCTCACCGCGGCGGGCACCGCGCCGTCGAGCCTGGGCGTCCAGCCCTTCGAGATGCACCTCGTCATCACCGAAGGAGAGCGCGCGGCGCTCGCCCGAGCGTGCAACGGCCAGCGCGCGGCGCGCTCGGCGCAGGCGCTCGTCGCGTTCGTCGTCGGACCTTCGATCACGCGGCGGCGCGTCGAGGAGTCCCGCGCCTACTACGCGACGGCGCCGATCCCGCAGAGGTCACGCGAGTATCACCAAGCCGGGCTCACCAAGCTCGCGCGCTCGCTCACGCCGCTGGTGTTGCCCCTGCTCGGCGTGGCGCGCTCGTTCGTGACCGCGCTCTTCCCGAGCCGGGGCGCGCTCCCGCTCGGCGCGCAGGGGGCGCGCGACTGGGCCGCGCGGAGCGCGATGCTCGCGGCGCAGACGCTCCTCCTCGCGGCGACCGCGCACGGCGTCGATTCGTGTCCGATGGAGGGCTTCGACGGAGGCGAGGCGGCGCGCGTGCTCGGGCTCCCCCGCGACGCCGCGCCGGTGCTCGTCGTCGCGCTCGGCTATCGCGCCGAGGACGCTCGCCTGGAGCCGCAATGGCGGCGCGCGCTCGAGCAGCTCGTCGTCACGCGCTGACCCGCACCCTCCACCGCGGCGAGGAAGCCTCCGCGCGGCGGCGTGTGCGTGGTAGGACGCGAACCGCACGGGACGACGATTCGCGATCGCACCATTGCGAACGGCGGAGAAAGCTCGCTACCTTCGCCGCTTGCAACGAGAGCGATCCGCCGGAAGAAAGCGCAGCGCGCGGCGCACCGCAGGGGTGGGCGGGCTCGCCGTGCTCGCCGCCCTCGCCACCACCTCCTCCACGGCGCGGGCGGCCACCGATCTCCCCTGGCCCTTTCAGCTCATCGCGTCGATCTACGAGCTGACCATCGAGCTCCCCGGCCCCTCGCGCAGCTTCGAGATCTGGAGCGGCGCGCGGGCCACGGCCTCGGCCTCCGCGGGACCCACGCGCACGCTCGGCACGGTGGGCCTGCAATTCGCCACGCGCTTCGAGAACATCGGCCAGAAGGGCATGATCTCCACCGCGCTCATGTCCGAGCTCGCCATCGGCGGCGGGAGCAGCGGCGCCGAGGGCATGCTCTCGCTTCGATTCACCCGCGGCGTGAGCACCCCGCTCGGCGCGCAGGGCGAGCTCTTCGCGCGCGGCGGCCTCTCGTTCCACCTCGACGCCGCGCATGTCACCACCGAGTGGGCGCTCACCCTCCCCGAGATCGAGCTCGGCTATCAGCACGCGAGCCCGCATCGCTTCTTCGAGATCGGCCCGCGCCTCGGCCTCGTCCTCGGCGGCAACGTCGACGCCCTCGACGCCCCCGCCCGCGCCACCGGCGTCGGCTTCGGCCCGGGCGGCTTCGTCAAGGTCAGCCAGGGCTATTTTCACGCCTTCGCCGAGACCTTCGCCGCGCTCGCGCCCGGGCGAGCCCCGCTGAGCACCTCGCGCCTCGGCCTGTGCAGCGCGCTCGGCGAGGGATCGATCCTCGTGCTCTGCGCCGAGGGGCGCCTCCTGGTCTCGCGCGTCCCGTTCGGCGCGGGCGACGCCGATTTCCACAGCGCCCGCGCCGGCCTCACCCTGGCCCTGGGCTACCTCGACGGAGGCGAGTGAGCCCGATCGCGGGTCCTTGACAAATAGAACGACCGTTCGTACTCTTTCATGGTGAGCAAGGGCGCAGCCACCCGGGAACGGATCCTCGAGCATGCCCTGCGCATGGGCAGCCAGAGCGGCCTCGAGGGCCTGACCGTCGCCGGCCTGGCCAGCGAGCTCGGCCTCTCCAAGAGCGGCCTCTTCGCCCATTTCGGCTCGAAGGACGCGCTCCAGGTCCAGGTGCTCGAGGCGGCGACGGCCCGCTTCCGGGACACGGTGGTCCGCCCCGCGCTCAAGGCTCCCCGCGGCAAACCCAGGGTCGTCGCCCTCTTCGAGCGCTGGCTCTCCTGGGGGAACGACCCGGCCATGCCCGGCGGCTGCATCTTCATCACCGCCGCCGTGGAGCTCGACGACCGGCCCGGCCCGCAACGCGACTTCCTCGTCGCCTCGCAGCGGGAGTGGCTCGCGACCCTGGCCAAGGCCGCCCGCCTCGCCGTGGAGGTCGGGCACTTCCGCGCCGATCTCGACGCCGAACAGCTCGCCTTCGAGCTCTACGCCCTCATCCTCGGTTACAACCACCAGAAGCGTCTGCTCCGCGACGCGAAGGCCGATCTCCGGATCCGCAAGGCCTTCGAGCGGCTCGTCGACGCCGCGTCTGCATGAAAGGACCACGCCCTTGAACCAGAGCCCCGCCTTCCCTCAAAATAGAACGACCGTTCGTACTATTCCTCTCGGCCTGCGCCTCCTCCGCTCGGCGCTCCGGGGGGCCGCGCGGGTGGCACCCGGCCCGGTGGAGCGGCTCTCGGCCGAGATGTTCTTCCGCCCCATGCGCGCGAGGCGCGAGGCGGTGATGCCGGCCGTGCATGGTCGCCCGGTGACGAGGTTCACCGTCGCCTCGGGCGAGTACGAGCTCGCCGCCTGGAGCTGGGGGGAGGGGCCCACGGTGCTCCTCGTGCACGGCTGGGAAGGCCGGGCCAAGCAGCTCCTCCCCTTCGTCGCGCCCCTCCTGGCCGAGGGCTTCCGGGTGGTGACCTTCGATCAGCCGGCGCACGGCGGCTCGACCGGCCGCCGCGTGACCGTGCTCGACATGGCGAGCGCCGCGCGCGACGTGGCCCGTGACGTCGCGCCCTTGATCGGCCTCCCGACCGGGCTCCATGGCGTCGTCGCCCACTCGCTCGGGGGCACGGCCACAGCGCTGGCCCTTCATCAGGGCCTGTCCGCGAAGCGGGTGGTGCTGCTCGCCCCGGCCGCGGAGCCCAGCCATTTCGCGCGCCGCGCCGCCTCGGAGCTCGGCCTCTCCGCGCCCCTCTCCGACGGCATGCTCCGCCGGGTGCTCGCCCAGCTCGGCTCGGATCTCGCGGCGATCGATGTCCGCTCCCTCGCCCCCTCGTTCGACGTGCCAGCGCTGGTGATGCACGACCCGGAGGATCGCGACGTCCCCTGGGAGCATGGCCGGGGCATCGCCGAGGCCTGGCCCGGTGCCCGGCTCGCGCCGCTGCACGGCCTCGGCCACCGCCGGCTGCTCGCCGACGCCGAGGTGCACCGGCGCACCGCCCGCTTCCTCACCGCGATCGACGACGCCTGACCGGTTCCACGGTCACGGCAGATGGAGTTGATCTCGCCGAGCGCGGCGGCGTGAAACGGGATCCTGCGCGCGTAGCTTCGATCCCTTCAGTACGCCGCCACCGCCGCCCTGTACCCGTCCAGGTTCCGCAGCACCTCGCCCAGACTGTCCCCACCCACCTTCTCCAGCAGCGCTCCGGCCACCGTGATCGCCACCATGGCCTCTCCAACCACCGAGGCGGCGGCCACCGCGCACACATCGCTCCGCTCGAATGCGGCCGAAAAAGCCTCCTTCGTGCGCACATCCACCGAGGGCAGCGCCTGCTTCAGGGTGGCGATCGGCTTCATCGCCGCCCGGCACACGAGCGGCATCCCGTTGGTGATCCCGCCTTCCAGCCCACCCGCCCGGTTGCTCGGCCGGGTGAACGCGCGCGCGTCGCCGTCGTAGCCGATCGGGTCGTGCACCTCCGACCCGCGGCGCCGGGCGGCCTCGAAGCCGAGCCCGATCTCTACCCCCTTGATGGCGTGGATGCTCATCAAAGCCTGGGCGAGACGGCCGTCGAGCTTTCGATCCCACTGCACATGGCTCCCGAGCCCGGGCGGGAGGCCGGTCGCGATCACCTCGAACACGCCGCCCAGGGTGTCACCGGCGTGGGCCGCCTCCAGGATGGCCGCGCGCATCGCTGCCTCGGCCTCCGGGTCCGCACACGCGAGATCCGAGGCCCGGGCGCGCTCGCGGATCTCGGCGAGCGAGCGCTCTCCCGGGGAGGCCGTGACCGGCCCGATCGAGACCACGTGGGCGAAGATCTCGATCCCGGCGAGCAAGAGCAGCTTGCGGCAGACGGCGCCCACGGCGACCCGGGCGGCGGTCTCCCGGGCGCTGGCCCGCTCCAGGATGTCGCGCAGGTCGTGCCGGTCGTACTTGAGCCCGCCCGCCAGGTCGGCGTGGCCGGGGCGCGGCCGGGTGAGCGGCTCCGGTGGCGTGGCGAAGGGCTCCGCGCCCATCCGGCCGGTCCAGCTCGCGTGGTCGCGGTTTTCGATGATCAGCGCGATGGGGCTCCCCAGCGTCTCGCCGCCTCGCACGCCGGCGACGAGGCGGCAGCGGTCGGACTCGATCTTCATCCGGCCGCCGCGCCCGTAGCCTCGCTGCCGCCGGGCGAGATCGGCGTCGATCTCCCCGGCGAGGAGCGGCATCCCGGCCGGGATGCCCTCGACCAGCGCGCAGAGCTCCGGGCCGTGGGACTCTCCGGCCGTGGACCAGGCGAGGCGTGTCATGGGCGCGGACGGTAGCGCAGGTGGCGCGGGCCATGAAGGATCGCGCCGCGGGCGCCGGCGGTTGGAGTAGACTCGCCCTGATCGAGCATGACGACGAAGGACGAGCCGCCGAAGGTCGCAGGTCCGTGGGAGGGCCTCGTGCTCACCGAGCGCTCGGGCGGGGTCCGCTTCTCGGTTCACGTGCGCCCGCGCTCGTCGCGATCGAGCATCACCGGCGTGCGCGAGGGTAACCTCGACGTGGCCCTCACCTCCCCGCCGGCCGACGGCGCAGCCAACGACGAGCTGCTCGGCCTGCTGGCCAAGGCGCTCCGCGTGCGCCGGACCGATCTGTCGATCCTCGTCGGCGCGAGCAGCCGGGGCAAGCTCATCGCCGTCAACGGCATCACGCCCGAGGAGGCGCGGACCCGCCTCAGCCAGGCCAAGCGATGAGCCCGCGATCGATCCGCTTCGAGAAGTGGCAGGGCCTCGGCAACGATTTCCTGGTGGTGGAAGCGGGCGAGGACGAGGTCTCCGCGGAGACGGCCGCGCGCCTCTGTGACCGCCATTTCGGCGTCGGCGGCGACGGCGTGCTGCTCGTCTCGAACCAGGGCGACCGCTTCCGGATGATCGTGCTCAACGCCGACGGCAGCCGGCCCGAGATGTGCGGCAACGGCCTGCGCTGCGTGGTGGGCTACCTCGCCTCGTCCGGCCGCGCCGGGGGATCGATCGAGGTGCTCACGGACGCCGGGCCGAAGCGCTGCGAGGTGATCGAGGGGCGCGAGGCGCGGTTCGAGATCGCCGTCGACATGGGCGCCGCGCGGCTCGATGGTCCGCTGGTCGTCCCCTTCGAGGGCGGGGAGCAGCGCTTCCTCCGCGTCGATGTCGGCAACCCGCACGCGATCACCTTCGACACGATCGCGCCGTGGGACGAGGCGCTGGTCGACCGGCTCGGCCCGGTGGCGGCGACCTATCCTCCGGGCGGCACCAACGTCGAGTTTTGCCGCGAGTCGCCCGGGCGCATCGCGGTGACGGTGTGGGAGCGGGGCGTGGGGCGCACGCTGGCCTGCGGTACCGGGGCATGCGCGGTGGCGGCGGCGGCGTGCGCGACCGGGCGGGCTCGCTTTGGCCAGGCGCTCCGGGTGGCGCTGCCCGGCGGTGAGCTCTCGATCACCGTGCCGGAGGGGATGGGGTCGATCCGGATGGTCGGGCCGGCCGCGCGGGCCTTCACCGGGGTCGTCGAGGCGGCGGTGCTCGCGTGAGCCAGGGCGCGCCCTCCGGACCGAGCGCAGCCCGCAAGGCCCCGGGGCGTACCACGGTGTTGGCCATCGTGGCCGATGCGGCCACAGCGGCGCTCTTCCCGAAGCTCATCACCGACGATCGCCTCTTCGTCACCGCCGATCTGGCCGAGGGGCTCACCCTGGCGAGCGCCGAGGGGCCCGAGGTGGCGTTCGTGGAGATCGGGATCAACGGCGGGGCGGGGCTCGCGATGGTGCACCACCTCAAGGCCGTGGTGCCGGGGATCACCATCTACGCGCTCTCGTCCCGCTCGGCGCTCGAGGCGGCGGCCAACGCGGTGGCCCTCGGCGGGGCGGGCCTCCTGATGATGCCGATCGGCGGTGACGAGGTGCTGAGCGCGCTCGCCACGGTGCGCCTGCGCCTCGCCGAGCGGGCGATGCGCGCCGAGCTGGAGCAGGCGGCGCAGACCTATGCGCGGGTGGCCGGCTGGCTCGGGCGGGTGGCGGAGCTCGCCGACGGGCGCAACCGCACCACGGCCGCCGAGCAGCTCGTCGAGGTGCTGACGGAGGCGACCGGCGCGCCCGGCGCGGCCGTGTACCTCGGCGCGAGCGACAAGCCGGCGGAGCTGACCCGCGCGGCCGTGAGCCCCTCGCTCGAGCACCTGCCCGCGTTCGGGATGGAGAGCGAGATCGTCGAGCAGGCGCGGCGGGAGCGGCTCCTCGTCGTCCCGCTCGCGACCCGCACCCTGCGCGTCGGGCATGTGCTCCTCGCCGAGCCGCGCGCGTCGAGCGCCTCGGGAGCAGCGCAGGGCCCGGCGATCCTCGGCGCCGAGGGCAGGCCTCACGCGGGGCCTCCCTCGCACGCCCTCGGGGCCTCGCCGGCGAGCAGGCTCGGCAGCAACGGCCCGCGCGGCCCGTCGAGCTTGCGCACCGGGGTCGGCCGCTTCGACGGGCTGGTCAAGCTGCTCGCCACGCAGGCCGCGGCCTCGTTCGCGCTCCTCGGCGAGCGCGAGCGCGTGGGCGGCGCGCTGGTGAAGGACCCCGCGTCGAGCGCCTACGCCTTCGGCTACTACGCCGACGTGGCCGGGCGGGAGATCGACCGCGCCCGGCGCTACAAGCGGCGCTTCGCGATCGCCACCGTGGCCTTCGATCCGCCGGGGCCCGGCGGCACGAGCGCGCCCGAGATGGCCGACCTGCTCCTCCGGGCGGCGCGCGACACCGACATCCTCGCCCGGGTCGACGAGCACGAGTTCCATCTGCTGATGCCGGAGACCGACGGGCTCGGCGCGCAGGGGAGCCGGCGGCGCGTGCAGAGCCGCCTGACCGAGAAGAACGGGCGTGACCTGCCGAAGGGGCTCACCGTCGGCGTCGCCACCTTCCCGCACGACGGGCAAGACCTCTCCCAGCTCCTCCGGGTGGCCCGGCGGCGCGGCGAGGCCAGCCGCGGCTCGGTCGTCCACGGCCTCGCCCCGGAGCCGCCCCGCCTGCTCGACCTGCTCGACCAGTGGATGGCCCGCACCGAGCCCTGGCCCATCGAGGACATCGCCGCGCCGCGGGCGATCGAGATCTCGCTGCCGGACGCCGTGGCCCTGGCGTCCACGGTGGTGACCGATGGAATCCGCGGTGGCGCGACGTTGATCGTCGTTGCCCACCACCCGCGCCTGACGCTCGGGCCCGCGGTGCGCGCGGCGCTCGGCGCGGGCCGGGAGAACGCGACGCTCCACGCCGTGGACGTGCGCGGCTCGCAGGGCGAGGAGCTCGAGGCGCTCGCCGTCATCGCCGAGCACGGCGCCTACGCCTTCCTCGGGCGGAGCCGGGGCGGGGTGATCAAGGGCCTGCACGCGGCCGACGTGCTCCTGGCCGAGCTGCTCGCCGAGCGCCTGTCGCGGGCCGCCGGCATCAGGATCTTCAGCTAGGGGCGCGCGTCGGGTACAACGGGCGCGACCACGGAGAGCGATGTCGAGGAAGGTGCTGCTGGTCGATCCCGATGTGAACGCCCTCGGGGCGCTCGCGGCCGACCTGCGCGCCCACGGCGTCACCGTCTCGCTCGCGAGCGACCCGGCGAGCGCGGTGGAGCAGGCCTTCCAGAGCCGGCCGGACGTGATCCTCGTGGCCCGGAAAGCAGGCGACGGCGCGGGCGATCTCGGCGATCTCGGCGAGGCGTTCCAGAAGGTGCCCGAGCTCGCGAGCACGCCGCGCCTCTACCTCGTGCGAGGCGGGCTGCCCGATCAGCTCGGCCCGGACGAGGTGCTGCGCGCCGACCTCGACCGGGTGATCTCCCGCATCGCCGAGGTCTCCCCCAAGGTCGAGCGGCCCGCCCTCGACCAGGAGATCCGCGGCACCATCGAGTCCATGCCGCTCGTCGACCTGCTGCAGCTCCTCGGGATGAACCGGCGCAGCGGCGTGCTCAGCCTGATGACCCCGAGCGGCGCCGGCGAGGTGCGCCTCGGCGGGGGCGAGGTGGTCGACGCGGTCTTCCGCCGCCTCGAAGGCGAAAAAGCCCTCTACCGCCTCTTCGGCGAGCGCGAGGGGCGCTTCTCGTTCTCGGCGGGCGATCCAGGCCCGCTCAACCGCATCGCCATCAAGGGCTCGCAGCTCTTCATGGAGGCGATGCACCAGGTCGACGAGGTCAAGCGCCGCCGCGCCGAGCTCTCCCCGGCCGGCGAGGCGCTGCTCCTCGACGACCTGCCGCCCAACGCCGGCGCCCACCCCTCCTCGCCCCGCGAGGCGCTGCTCCTCGACCTCGGCCAGCTCCTCCAGATCCCGCGCAGCCTCGACGAGATCCTCGACGACCTGCCGATGCCCGACCTGATGATCCTCGACGAGCTCGGCGCGCTGATGAGCGCCGGCAAGCTGCGCCGGGTGCCGATCGCCGAGCTGACCACGCCCTTCGCCGCGGCCGAGCAGCTCCCGATGCTGCGCTCGCTGGTGGTGCGCCTCACCCGCGCCGGCTACAGCGGCCCGCCCCGCCTGGTGATCGCCGCCGCGGCCAAGCGCATGCCCGCGCTCAGCCACTCGATCCGGCGGATCAGCGACGCCGCCGCGCCGGCCGAGGCCTCGCCCCGCGCCCCCCTGCCCCGCTCCCTCGGGACGCTGCGCCTCGGCGACGGCGTGGAGCTGGAGATCTGCGGTCTCCCGGCCGAGGAGGCGTACTCGCCCACCTGGAGCCTGACCTTGCCGGGCGCCGCGGCGGTGGTGCGCCTCGGCGAGGCCGGCGGAGCCTCGCTGGAGGCGCACTGCGAGGCGGTGGAGGTGGCGCTCGTCGACGCCGAGAGCGTGATGGGCGCGGTCGATCCCGCGGTGCCTGCGCAGGTGGCCGCGCTGGTCCGCGGGGCGCTCTCCGTGGCCGCCGGGGTGTGAGCAGCGCCGCGCGCATGGATCGCGATCCGCACGCTTTGCCTGGCAGGGCCGTTGCACTCGCCCGTCGCATGTTTCGCTCCAACGCTCCCGGGTTGCTCCTCGGCGCGCTCGCGCTCCTCCCCGCATGCAGCGAAGGCGCGCCTTCCTCCGCCGAGCCGCCGATCGTCGTCCAGAGCGCCGCCGGCAAGGTGGTGATCGAGCGCGCACCGTTTGCACTGCACCTGGAGGACGCGGCCGGCGCCACCGTGCTCGCCCTCGGCGCGGAGGCGCGCACGGTCGACGGCGTCCTCTACGCTCCGCTCCTGCTCACGACGGGAGACGATGATGACCTTCGTGTCCCGGTGTTGCCCGGCGTGCCCGACACCAACCCGGCGAGCCCACGGCCCGCGGAGAGCTACGCGATCCGCGCGGTCACCTCGGCCACCGCAAACGAGCAAGGCGCCGAGGTCACCCTCTCCACCACCGATCCCGAGGGGCGCACCATCACCCTTCACGTCGCGCCCGAGCAGGACGACGCCTTCGTGCTCTCGATCGCCGCCTCCGGCGACGGTACGACCGCGGTAGGAATCACCCTCGCCGCCGGCGCAGACGAGGCCTTCCACGGCTTCGGCGGCCGGCGCGAGAGCACGAACCTCCGCGGGCGCGTCATCAAGAGCTGGGTGCTCGACTACCGCTTCCCCGACGTGAGCCCCGCCTACTACGACGCGGCGCCGGCCTTCGTCTCCTCGCGCGGCTACGGCCTGTTGCTCGATCAGGACGACTACGCCGTCTTCCGGGTGGCGAGCGACGCCGACGACGCGCTCGGCCTCCGCGTGGCTTCGCCGAGCGTGAAGCTCGTCCTCGCGCCGGGCGCCGCCGGCGCGCCGGCCAAGGCCATGGCGGCGCTGAGCGCGCGCACCGGGCGCAACCGCGTCGCCCCGGCGTGGAGCATGGGCCCCACGATCTCCCGCGCCGTGTGGACGAGCAAGACCACGGCCGACTACCAGCAGGCCATCGCCGACGACCTCGACAAGATCGAGGCCGACAAGCTCGCCATCTCCGCCTACTGCTTCGAGGGCTGGGCCCTCTTGCCCGAGGGCTTCGTGGCGAGCACCATCGCCACCCTGCGCGCCCGCGGCATCCACCCGGTGCTCTACATCCGCTCCTTCGTGGGCAAGGACGCGGGCGGTACGCAGCTCCCCGCCGACTTCGACGAGGCGATCGCGAAGGGCTACGTGGCGAAGAACGATGCGGGCGAGCCGTACCTCTCGCCGAGCCCCTTCACGGGCGACATGGCCGTGATCGATTTCACGAACCCCGCCGCCGCCGATTGGTGGAAGGCCAAGGTCAAGGCGATGCTCGACCTCGGCGCCGACGGCTTCATGTGCGACTTCGGCGAGCAGGTGCTGCGCGACATGGTCTTCGCCGACGGGAGCCGGGGCGCCCAGATGCACAACCGCTACCCCGTGCTCCAGCACAAGGCCGCGCGCGAGGTGATCAGCGACTACGAGGCCGAGCACCCGGAGCGGCAGATCTACCTCTTCGGGCGCGCCGGCTACACGGGCCGCCCGGGCGCCGCCGCCTACCTCAACGCGACCTTCCCCGGCGACGAGCTCGACGATTTCAGCAAGGGCGCAGGCCTGCCCTCGATCATCCCCGACATGCTGAATCGGTCGATCCTCGGGGGATATGGCTTCACGACCGATATCGCCGGCTACGCGGACTTCAAGTTCACCCCGGCCACCAAGGAGCTCTACCAGCGCTGGAGCGAGGCCGCGGCGCTCACGCCCTTCTTCCGTGTGCACAACGGCCCGCTCACGGGCCCGCGCATGCCCTGGTCGTACGACGCGGAGACCGAGGCCACCTGGGTCGCGATGGCCGCGCTGCACGAGAGCGTCGTGCCGCTCTTGCGGAGCTTGTGGGAAGAGGGGCGCGCCACCGGGATGCCCGTGATCCGGCCGCTCTGGCTCGTCGAGCCGGGCGCGGCCTCGGGGGCCCATGATGACGATGAGTGGATGGTGGGCGATGACCTTTTGGCCGCGCCGGTGGTGCAGGCGGGCAAGACGGAGCGCGAGGTGTACCTGCCGGCGGGGTGCTGGCAGGCGCACGGGGAGGGGCCGACGTTGACGGGAGGAACCATCGTCAACACAAGCGCGAAGTTGGGCGATCTGCCCTGGTTTCGCCGGTGTGCGGGCCCGTAGGAGCTTGCGCGGCGGGCGGGACAAACCTTGACATTGCCCCCGCGATGCGATCAAAATGCCTCCATGGTCGCGGTCGCAACGGGGATGGCACAAAAGAAGGGCTTGCGAATTGGCGCTCCGCGCAAAGCGCTACCGTCAAAGGGGGCTGAGCAGCGCGATCCTGCGCATGACTTCACAGCCCTGGTCGACGTCGTGCGCCGCGTTCACGTGGAATGCGCTGCGGCCGTCAACCGCACCGTCAACACGACGCTCACGCTCCGCAACTGGACAATCGGCGGCTACATCCGGACCTACGAACAGCGGGGAGCGGACCGGGCCGCCTACGGGTCGCATCTCCTCGAGGCCCTCTCGGCGGCGCTGACGGAGAGCCTGGATCGCTGCTACACCGGCCGCTACCTCGGCTTGTGCCGCCAGCTCTTCGACGTCTATCCGGCGATCCGGAAATCGCTGATTTCCGAGTCCGAGCCGCTCGCGCCGATGATCTTCGGGCCCTCGCCGGCGCCGCCGAAGATTCGGAAATCAGCGATTTCCGAGTTGGGGGTGGACCCCCGCATGCTGGTGGAGCGCCTCTCTTTCACTCACCTCATCGAGCTCATGGCCCTCGACGATCCGCTGAAGCGCGCGTTCTACGAGGTCGAGTGCATCCGTGGCGGCTGGTCCGTGCGGGCGCTCAAGCGGCAGATCGCCACCCTCTATTTCGAACGCTCAGCCCTCTCTCGGGACAAGGCCAAGCTCGAAAGGAGGGCCCACGCAGCCGCCGAGAAGGCCGAGCCCCAGCTCTCGATACGCGACCCTTATGTCTTCGAGTTCCTGGGCCTTCGGTCGAAGGATGCTGCGAGTGAATCCAACCTCGAGGCCGCCCTCCTCGACAACCTCCACGAGTTCCTCCTCGAGCTCGGCCACGGCTTTTGCCTCGAAGCCCGGCAAAAGAGCATCATCATCGGCAAGACGCGCGGCTTTGTCGATCTGGTGTTTTACCACCGCGTCCTCAAGTGCCATATCCTCGTCGAGCTCAAGGTGGACAGTTTCTCCCACGAGCATCTGGGCCAGCTCAACACCTATGTTACATGGTATCGCAAGAACATGATGACCGCGGGCGACAACCCCCCGATCGGTCTCCTGCTCTGTACCCAGAAGGACCACGCGCTCGTGGAATATGCCACCGTCGCGCTCGACAATCGCCTCTTCGTCTCGAAATATGAGCTCGAGCTGCCCAAGAAAAAAGAGCTCGAGCGCTTCCTTCAGGCCAAGCGGGAAGAGCTTACCCGCGGCCAAGAAGAGACATCGCTTCCTGTCAAACCGCGTGCTCCAGGGAAGGGAAAGAAGACCTGACCGGGAGGAAATACGGGCCCGTCAGCGGCCGATCGTCGACGGGCTCGCCAGCACCCGCGGGCTATCCAGCTCGCGGACCGGGTCGCTCCCTGCGCTCGCCGCAGCGTCCGCCGCGAGGCCTTTGCGGAGCGAGATCCACCCCGGGATCACCACCGCCAGGGCGCCGAGCGCGCCGCCGACCACCGAGGCCCACAGCTCGCCCTGGTTCGGGCCCACCGGGGTCAGCCGGCCGAGCACGTAGATCCCCGCCTCGGTCCACACGCTCGCGATGGCGGGGCCGAGGAAGGCCACGTCGGACCAGAAGCGGTGGTGGCGGATCGAGCGGTTTTTGTCGCGGGCGGTGACGGCGACCATCACGATGGCGGGCACGAAGAAGAGCGGCTGGCCGAGGAGGAAGCGCGCCATCGGCGGGTTGCCGTGATCGGCGAGCGCGATGATCGGCGCGACGAGCACCCCGGCGAGGCCGAGCAGGACCATCAGCGTCCCGGCGATCGCGTGCGCGGTGCGGTAGCGGGAGAAGGGGGCGCGCGCATGCGGCGCATCCGGCGCGTCCGGCGCGTCCGGCGTGGAGAGGGCGCGCGACATCCGGGAGACGAGGTGCTTCTGGAGCAGCACGACGAAGATCCACGACCACGCCATCGCCACGTGGATCCCGAGCAGCACGAGGCTCGGCTGCGAGCGGATCGAGACCAGGTTGCCGATGTGGTTCTCGTGGAGGAGCGGGTAGTCGGCGCTCGGGACGGCGCGGTAGACCGGCGCGGAGACGAAGCGGATCACCACGCGCGTGTAGAGCGCGAGCTGCACGAGGAGCAGCGGCGTCCACAGGTAGCGGTAGATCTTGCTCGACGCGTCCTCGGTGAGCGCTGCGCGCAGCGCTTCCGGGCGCCGGCGCGCCTCGCGCTTCGGGGGGCTCATGCGCATGCCTCCTCCGGCCCGGCGGGCGCGGCCTCGGGGGGTGGGTCGGCGTAGAACTGCCGGGCCCAGCGCCGGTACTGGCCGATCGGCCCGTCGCCGGCGACGAGGGCCGGCGGGTGAACGTAGGACTTGTTCTCCCAGATCCTGAAATCGAGGGCCACGTCGCTCTCGAAGGCGAGGAAGGTCGCGCCTTCGAGCAAGGGGACGGCGAGCGGGCGGGGCAGGTGGCCGACCAGCGGGTGCAGGGCGCCGAGGTCGGCGGGCACGGCCATCCGGAAGCCGATGCGGTAGTCGATCCGCTCGCCGTCGATCGGCGTGGCGAGCACCCAGAGCCGGTAGCGCAGGCCGATCTCGCAGATGTCCACGTCCACCGTCGAGTAGCCGAGCCCGTGGAGCGCGGGGGCGAACTCGAAGGTCATCACGTCGCGGCCGAGGCCGGGCGGCGCGCGCCTCGTCGCCCGGTAGCGCGCGAAGAGGCGCGGCCCGTCGAGGCGCAGATCGCCCACGGGCTCGGCGGTGAGGTAGCGGTGCACCATCCGCAGGTGGCCGAGGTCGACGCTCCCCTCGCCCGTCTCCTGCGGGTGCGTGCGCAGCTCGAAGCGCATCAGGCGGAGCGGGCGGTAGCCGCCGTCGTCGAAGACAGGGATCTCCCAGCGCGGGGCGCCGCGGGCGGCGTCGAACCACATGAGCAGCAGGCCGTCGACCTCGCGCGAGGGCCAGGTGCGGCAGCTCAGCTTGGGCGGGATGCGGTGGCCGTAGCCTTCCGGCAACGAGCTACATCGCCCGTCGGCGCCGAAGCCGAAGCCATGGAAGGGGCAGACCAGCTCCTCGCCGCGCACCACGCCGCCGGCGAGATCGGCCCCGAGGTGGGGGCAAACCGCGTCGAGCACGGAGACCGCGCCGCCCTCGGTCCGGAAGACGATCAGGTCGCGGCCGAAGCGATGGAGCTTCTGGATCGTGCCGGGCCGGAAGGCGCTCGACGGGCCGAGCGAGTACCATCCGGAGGGGAAGGGCGGGAACGGGAAGCGGTACGGGCGGGGGCGGGGCGGGTGAAGGCCAAGGCCGTGAAGAATCGGGACATGGGGCGCCATCTCGGACCTCGCGCGGCAAGCTCAATGACGTTTGTCGGTGACTTGAGTCATTGAAATATCAGAGTGCCGCGCCGCGTCGAGACCGAACTTTCCTCCCCCCGGTCGATCCGCTCAGATCCGCTTGTTCGGCGTGCCCCGCACCGGCCCCTCGTCCTTGGTCGAGGCCGCGGCGGCCGGCGCCCCCTTGGCCGGGCCGACCTTCGCAGGCGCGGCCTTGGCCGGGGCTGCCTTGGCCGAGGTGGCCTTGACCGGCGCCTTGCTCTCGGCGGGCTTCGCGGCCTCGGGCTGCGCCGCCTTGGCCTTGGGCGCGGGCTTCGGGGGCGCGGCCTCGGCGACCTCGTCTTCTTCCGCGTCGTCGAGGTCGTCTTCTTCTTCGAGGCTCTCGCCGAGCAGCGAGGGGCCGCCGTCGGCGCCGTGCTCGGCGAAGATCACGTCGGCCGCGGCCACGAGGGCGTGGATTTTATCGGCGGAGACCGCGCCGTAGAGCGTGAGGGCCATGGTGCTGCCCTGCACCGAGAGCCACACGTCGGGGAAGTCGAGGAGCGCCTCGCGGATCGGCCGGGAGAGCCAGGCGCGCACCTTCTTGGCGATGGGCGGCTCGGGCGGCTCGGCGGCGGGCGCGCCGGCCTTGGGCGGCGGGGGCGGCAGGGGCATCTCGACCCCGGGCGTCTCGACCAGGAAGTAGGCCATGAAGTCCGGATCCTTCTTGAACTGCACGCCCGTGTTGGGGACGCGCTCGCCCTCGACGATCGGCAGCGGGCGGGCGATGAAGGTCGGACCGGCCTCCTCGAGCTTGGCGGTCACCGTTTGCAGGTCGCTGCCGCTCGTGGAGTTGGCGCTCGTGATCGAGAGGTACGCGAGGCGCGGGGCGAGCTCGTAGTGGCCGATCAGGTCGCCCCCGCCGGCCGCGTCGACCATGCGCTTGAGCGGCCCGGGCAGCGTGCCGAGGCGCTTCGCCCCCTTGCCGGGACGCTTGTCGATGATCTCCTTGGTGCTGCGGTAGCCGGCCTTCTCCTTGCGGACGACCGTCTTCGGCCCCATCGAGGCGCGCCAGCGCTCGATCTCGGCGAGCCTTCGCCGGTCGGGCCAGCCCGTGAGCAGGTAGATCACGACGAGGGAGAGGGGCCCAGCTATCCACAACCACCACATGGCCCGGGCACGGTAGCAGGTTCGGGCCGGCATTTCTCGATCGGCCGAACGCGGCCCCGGTCGACGCGCGCGACGGCTCGTACTATGCCGTCCGGCGCGGGCCCGAGGCGAGGCTCCGCGGAGGCGCCGGCATGAAGATCTTCATCGACTCGGGAGACATCGCAGAGATCAAGGAAGCCCAGGCCATGGGCGCGATCGACGGGGTCACCACCAACCCCTCGCTGCTCGCCAAGGCCGGCAAGCCGACGAAGCAGGTGATCGCCGAGATCTGCGAGGTCGTGGACGGGCCGATCTCCGCCGAGGTCGTCGCCGTCGACAAGGACGGCATCCTCCGCGAGGGCCGCGAGCTCGCGAAGATCCACCCGAACGTGGTCGTGAAGGTGCCGCTCATCGAGGAGGGCCTGAAGGCGGTGCGCATCTTCACGCAGGAGGGCATCGCGACCAACGTGACGCTCTGCTTCTCCGCGTCGCAGGCGCTGCTCGCGGCCAAGGCGGGCGCGACGTACATCTCGCCCTTCGTCGGGCGCATCGACGACGTCTCCGGCGACGGGATGGAGCTCATCCAGCACATCGTGACGATCTACCGGAACTACGACTTCGACACGCAGGTGCTCACCGCCAGCGTGCGCCACCCCGTCCACTTCGTGCAGGCCGCGCTGATCGGCTCGCACGTGGCGACGGTGCCGCTCAAGGTGATCAAGCAGCTCCTCAAGCACCCGCTCACCGACGCCGGGCTCGCCCAGTTCCTCGCCGACGCGAAGAAGATCCCGTCGAGCTAGCCGTGGCTCCCCGCGCAGCAGCCCGCCCGGAGCCGGCCGCCCTCGTGCGCGTGTCGGTGCAAGGCGGGCCCTTCCCCGATGCCTCGCCGGCGGTGATCCGCCGCCGCGCCGAGAAGATGCTCGCGTCGCTCGGTCTCACAGGCGTCGAGCTCTCGGTCGCGCTCGTCGACGACGCGGCGATCCACGCGCTCAACCGGGACTTCCGTCACAAGGACAAGCCGACCGACGTGCTCGCCTTCCCGCAGGTGGACATGGCGCCGCTCCACACGCTCGCGGGGCGCAAGGCGCGTCCGCGCGGGCTGCTCGGTGACGTGATCCTGTCGATCGAGACGGCGCGCAGGCAGGCGAAGCGGCACCGGCGGCCCTTGCTCGGCGAGCTGACGATGCTGCTCGGCCACGGGCTGCTGCACCTCGTCGGCTACGACCACCGGACGGACGCCGAAGAGCGGGACATGAAGGCGCGGACCCGTGCGCTGGAAGACGCCGCGGCCGCCCGCGCCCGGCGGTGAGCTCGGCCGGGCGCAGAGTGTCTCGAAATGTGCGGGAAAAAGGGGGCCCGAGGGCGGATTTCCCCCTTGCGAGGCCGGACCCCGCTTGTTAAGAGGTCCGGGCCTCGGGGTTCGACGCGGGTTCTCGCGCGAATCCGCGGGCGCAAAAGTTTCGGATAGTTAGGAAGGCGCACGCACATGCCCGGTTCCAGCAAGCTCACCAAGACCCAGATCATCGCCGCCCTCGCGGAGGGCTCGGGGCTCGACAAGAAGGCCGTCTCCAGCGTTCTGGAGGCGCTCTCGGGTCTGATCAAGCGGGAGCTCGGGAAGAACGGCCCGGGCGAGCTGACGATCCCGAACCTCATCAAGCTCAAGGCCAAGTCGGTCCCCGCGACGGCCGATCGGCAGGGGGTGAACCCCTTCACCAAGCAGCCGACGACCATCAAGGGCAAGCCCGCGAGCCTGAAGATCCGCGCGACGCCCGTGAAGGCGCTCAAGGATCTGCTGAGCTGAGATCGCCCTCGGGCGAGCGGCGCGCCGTCGCGCCGGGGCCATCTCCGTCAGGGGCCGGCGGGACGCGCTTGCGCGCGTACAATCCGATCGCCGCGATCAGGAAGAGCCAGGCCGGCACGTCGCCGGCCCTGGCGTAGATCGTTCGCGATCCCTCCCGCACCGCCGGCGTCGCCATCAGCACGTCGGGCTTCTTCTCCGCGTAGCGCGCGCGCACCACGCCCGCCGCGTCCACCCACGAGGTCACGCCCAGGTTCACCGCGCGCACCACGTCGAGGCGCAGCTCGATCGCGCGCATCGCGCCGAGCCGCGCGTGGAGCTCCGACTCGGCGGTGTCGTAGAACCACGCGTCGTTGGTGATGTTGACGAGCAGGTTGGGCGCGAGCGCCGATGAGAGCGCGCGCCCGACGCCCGCGAGCGTGTCCTCGTAGCAGTTGAGCACGCCCATCCGCAGGGCCGGACCCTCGGCGCGCGGGAGGGTGAGCGCGCGCGGCTCGGCCCCGGGGATGAGGCCGCCGCTCTTCTGGAAGAGGCGGCGCAGCCACGGGAGGTACGTGCCACCCGGCACCATCTCGCCGAACCACAGGAGCTCTAGCTTGTCGGCGGGCGCGCTCATCGAGCCGTCGGGCATCACCAGCATCGCCGAGTTGAAGCTGTTCTGCTCGACGCGCCCCGGGGCGATCATGATCGGTTTGTCACGGGTGATGAGCCCCGCGAGGATCGGCCCGCGCACCATGCGCCCGACGATGGAGAACGCGCCCGTGGGGGCACGGCGCGCCTCGTGATCCACCGAGTAGGGGTAGGCCGCCTCCGGCCAGATGGTGAGCTCGGCGCCTTGATCTTCGGAGGCGCGGCTGAGCGCGCGGAGCGACGCGAGGATGGGCGCGTGGTTCTTGGGATCCCAGCGTTCGAGCGGCGGGACCACGTGATCGACGAGGCCGACGCGCATGGCCGGGAGCGCCGCGCTCGCTTGCTCGATCGACTGGATCCGGAGCTTGCCGTGGATCGGCAGCGCGACGAGGATCGCGATCGCGACGAGGGCGGGGCGGAGCGCCGGGTGGCGGAGCACCGCATGGCGGAGCAAGCGCGCGGGCTCTGCTGGAGGCGGGAGGGGCACGCCCTGGGGTGAACGGCCTGCGAGGGCGAGCGCGGCCTGGGCGAGGAGCGCGGCGGTGAAGGCGAGGAGCGCGGAGACGCCGCGCTCGCCGATCAGGTCGGCGAGCTGCACGAAGGAGGGCCAGGGGCTGATGAGCCCAGCCGGCGTCCAGACGAAGATGGCGGGGAGCGAGACGGCGAGCAGCACGCCCGCCGCGAAGGCGAGCGGGAAGGGCATGCGCGCGCGGCGCTGGAGGAGCACGGTGGTCGCGGCGGCCGCGGCCCAGAGGAGCGACTGTGCGGCGGCGAGGAGGAGGAGCGCGAGGTAGGAGGCGGCGCTGCCGAGCGGCGTGAAGCGCTGGATCACCGCGGGCACGAAGCGCAGGCCCACGAGGCCCGCGGCCGTGCCCCACGCGGCGCCCCGCCCGAAGGCGCGCTTCGCGCTCGGCGCGTCGAGGCCGATCGACGCGGCGAGGAGCGCGAGGCCGACGAGGACTGCGGGGTAGAGATCGGTCGGGGGCGCGGTGAGCGCGAAGACCACGCCGCCCGTGATGCCGAGGGCGAGCGGGAGGTGGCGAACGAGGGGCGCCCGCGCCGCGCGGATCAGCAGGCGATCACCATGCGATCACCGCGCGCCATCACCACGCCATCACCACGCCATCACCACCAGAGCGTGAGGCCGCCGCGGAAGAGGCCGCCGCCGGAGGTGTTGGTGGTGCGGCCCGTCTTCGGATCGACGAACTCGGGGACGGCAGTGGCGGTGTCGTCGACGCGCTTGCGGATGAAGCCGATGCTGTCGATGTTCAGCGCGACGCGCTTCGAGAGGCGGAACTCGAGCCCGATGCCGCCGTGGCCGCCGAAGTACGAGTAGTGGCTCGAGTAGGTGCCGGGCTCTTCGAGGTCGGCGTCGAGCGTCCTCGCGGGCAGGTCGGACTTCACCGAGGCGCGCGAGTAGTCCATGCCGACGTTGAAGTAGAACTGCGCGCGGCTCCTCGGGTTCACGAAGATGAGGCCGCTCAGCGAGAAGGGCACCTCGGTCCGGTGGTAGCCGCTGTAGTCGGTGCCCGAGAGCACGTCGACGCCGAGGTCGAAGGCGAAGGCGGGCACCGGACGGTAGCGCAGGCTGAGCCCGAGGCCGCCGAGGCCGGTGTTGTAATCGGCGCCGTCCGGGTGGCCGACATACGCGCCCTCGACGCGCATGTTGACGCCGAACTCGGAGCGCCACACCGGCTTGGGCTTGACCGGCGGCTGGGCGATCTGCCGGCTCACCGGCTGGGGCGGCGGGTAGTACGCCGGCGGCGGGTACGCGGGCCCGTACCCGGGCGCCACGATGATCACCCGCGTCTGCGGGGCAGGCGCCGGCTGGTAGACGACCACCGGCGGCTCGGTGCGGCGCCTCGCCGGCGGGGGCGGCGCGGGAGGCGGCGCCGGAGGAGCCGGCGGCGTCTCCACCACCACGGGCGGCGGCTGGGCGGGCTGCACCGGCGGCGCCGGGAGCACGTTGGGGATCTGGACGCCTACCTCCACCTGCTCGCAGAACCAGGCTCCGGCAGGGCAGCCCTGGTTCTGGGCCATCGCAGGCAGGGGCAAGCACATCGCGGCCGCGAACACGAATTGGGTCAAGCTACGGCGCATCGGGCGACTCCTCGTTCGACGATGAGAACCTAGCAACCAAGATGCCATCCGCCAGCGTCCATCAACAGCGGCGATCGCCTCTCCCGGAAGGGAGCGCCGTGCATCGGGCGCCACGGCGGAGTGTAACGCGGGGTTCACATGGGCGCGCTCCACGCGCAGTCCATTTTCATAAGAGTACTGCAAGCCAGGCTCGGTAGGATATGGGATCGAGCGTCGGCAAGCTGCTGTCCGGCGCCCCAGGGTCGGGGCTCGCCTGAACGGCCTTGCGATCCAGTGCATTCTGCCATGCCCACCGTCACGCTCAAGCCCGGCCATGTTCGGCCCGTCTGGTCCGGCCACCCCTGGGTGTTCGCCCAGGCCATCGCCCGGATCGAGGGTGGCGCCGTCGCTGGCGCCGAGGTCACCGTCGTCGATCCCCACGGATCCGTGCTCGGCCGGGGCCTCTACACCCCCCGATCCGCCATCCCCGTGCGGATGTTCACCCACGACGACACGCCCATCGACGGGGCCCTGTTCCGCCGGCGGATCGAGCGGGCGCTCCACCACCGCCGCGAGCTCGGCCTGCCCACGGCGCAGCCCGGCCACGAGACCGACGCCTACCGCCTCGTCCACTCCGAGGGCGACGGCCTGCCCGCGCTCACCGTCGACGTCTTCCGCGACGTGGCCGTGATCCAGCTCAACACCGTGGGGATCAAGCAGCGCGAGGGGCTCGTCTTCGAGGCCCTCGCCGCGACGATCGGCCCGCGCGCCATCGTCGATCGCACCCCCGCCGCCACGGCCAAGATGGAAGGCTTCGAGCCGGCGACCGGCGTGGTGCGCGGCGACACCACCCTCGACGCGCTCCGCTTCACCGAGCGCGGCCTGGGCTACGAGATCCCCCTCGCGCTCGGCCAGAAGACGGGCTTTTACCTGGATCAACGGCCCCTGCGCGCCCGCGTCGAGCAGCTCGCGCGCGGCCGCCGGGTGCTCGACTGCTACTGCTTCGTCGGCGCCTTCTCCATGGCCGCGGCGCGGGGCGGGGCGGCCGAGGTGGTGGCCGTCGACGAGAGCGCGATCGCCGTCGAGGTGGCCGCCGAGCATGCCCGGAAGAACGGCCTCTCCGAGCGCATCCAGCTCGTGCGCGAGGACGCAAGACATGCGCTCCAGCAAGCCTCGACGCGGGGCGGCTACGACCTCGTGATCTGCGACCCGCCGAAGCTCGCGCCGACCAAGGGCTCGCGCGAGGGCGCGCTCGGCGCGTACAAGAGCCTCGCGTCCCTCGCATGCCGCGCGACCAAGCCGGGCGGGATCCTGGTCTTCTGCTCCTGCTCCAGCGCCGTCTCGCTCGACGAGCTCACCCGCGCCCTCGCGCTCGGCGCGCGCGACGCGCGGATGACCGCCACCGTCTTCGACCGGCACTTCCAGGGCGGCGATCACCCGGTGCCGGCGGCCTTCCCCGAGGGGCTTTACCTCAAGAGCTTGATCGCCCGCGTGGAGGCGCTGTGAGGCCGCTCTCGGCGCTCGGCGCGCGCGCGGCCCGATCGCTCCGCGGCGTGGTCTTCGACCTCGACGACACGGTGCTCGATCACGGCGCGCTCGGCGAGCCGGCCTACGGCGCGCTCTTCCGCCTCCGCGAGGCCGGGCTGCGCCTCATCGCATGCACGGGGCGCCCGGCGGGCTGGGGCGAGGTGCTCGCCCGCCAGTGGCCGATCGACGCCATCGTGGTGGAGAACGGCGCCCTCGCCCTCGTGGTCGAGCCCGGCCCCGCGGGGAGCGCCCGGCGGATCCAGCGCCACGATCCCCTCGATCCGAAGGCCCGCCGCGCCCGCCACGCGGGCCTGCGGGCGCTCGCCGACGAGCTCTGCGCCCGCTTCCCGAGCACCGCCCTGGCGGACGACAACGACGCGCGGATCACCGACGTGACGCTGGACATCGGGGAGCACCGGCGCGTCCCCGCGCCCGAGATCGCCGAGATCCGGGCGCTCGCCGCCGCCCAGGGCGTGCGCACCCTGGTCTCCAGCGTCCACCTCCACCTCACCCGCGAGCCGGACGACAAGGCCTCCGGCGTGGTGCGCCTCCTCGCCGAGCGCTTCGGGGAGGACGCCACCGCGGCCCTCGGTCGCCACGCGTTCGTTGGGGACAGCGGCAACGACGCCGCGCCCTTCGCCGCCTTCGCCGTGACCATCGGCGTCGCCAACGTGCGGGCGCACCTCCGCGCGCTCAGCGTCCCCCCGCGCTTCGCGGCCTCCGCGCCGATGGGTCGAGGCTTCGCCGAGATCGCGGCCCACCTCGTCGCCCTCCGCGAGGCGCCCCCGAGGTGAGCCGTCCGCTCCCTGATATCCCGGGTGACCAGTTCCTTGCCGGGAACGAACCTTCGACGCGGCGAAAAAATTCTTCCCTGCGATCACGCAACCTCCGCGCTTTACTTCCCTGCCCAACCTCACGACCATGAGGGCGCATCGCCTTCGCGAAACGTCCATGTCTCCTCGGTCTCCCGCGCCCGGCGCGCTCGTCGACAACAAGTATCGCCTCGCGGAGCGGATCGGCGGCGGCGGCATGGGAGACGTGTTTCGCGCGGAGAGCCTCGGCGCGATGCCGCGTCAGGTGGCGATCAAGTTCCTCCACCCCGAGCTCGCGCTGAGCAGCGACCTCTCGCAGCGGTTCTTCCAGGAGGCGCAGGCCGTCAACCGCATCCGCCACCCCAACGTGGTCGAGGTGATCGAGGTCGGCGTGGGCGATCTCGGGCCGTACATCGTGATGGAGTACCTCGAGGGCGAGTCCGCGGGCGCGGCCCTCAGCCGGGTCACGCGCTTCGATGTCGAGGCCGCGGTGGCCGCGGTCCTGCCGCTGCTCGAGGCGCTCGACGCGGCCCACCGCGCCGGCATCATCCACCGCGATCTCAAGCCCGAGAACGTCTTCATCGCCGTCGACCCGAGCCGCGGCACGCCCGTCGTCCGCCTGCTCGACTTCGGCATCGCCAAGGTGCTCGACAGCTCCGAGCCGAGCCCGCGCACGCGCACCGGCGTCGTCTTCGGCACGCCCGACTACCTGTCGCCCGAGCAGGCCACGGGCGACGCCGTGCTCGACGGGCGCAGCGATCTCTTCTCGGTCGGCGTGCTGCTCTACGAGCTGCTCACGGGCACCCGCCCCTTCAAGGCGCCCACCGCGGTGGCCACGGCGTTCAAGGTCGTCCACGTCGAGGCGCCCTCGCTCGCCTCGGCCGGCGTCTACGTCGACGCGCGGCTCGAAGCGGTGATGGCGCGCCTGCTCCAGAAGGAGCCGGAGCGGCGCTTCCCCACCGCGCACGACGTGATCCGCGAGCTCGAGCGCGTCGTCCCCGATCCGGCGCGCCGCTCCGCCGCGCTCGCCCGCGTGCTCGCCAGCGGCCGGCGCCTCTCGCCCACGCACGCGTCGCTCGTCGACAGCGATCGCACCTCCGTCGCGCCGCGCGAGAGCTCGGCGCCGGCGTGGCGCCGCGCCTTGCCCGGGCCCGCGCAGGTGGTGGGCCCCATCGTCGCGCGCACCTCACCCCCGGCCGGGAGGATCAGCGATCCGGCGCCGTCGCGCCCGAACAACCTCACCGCCCACGAGCCGCCGTCGGCGGGCCGCATGCCCATCCCCCCACCCCCGCCTTCGTTCGGCAGCGGCCCGTCCTCGTTCGGCAGCGGCCCGTCCTCGTTCGGCGGCGGGTCGCCGTCGTTCGGCGGCGGACGTGACTTCGGCGGCGGCCTCGGCCCACCCTCCTCGTCCGACCCCCGGGCCGCGCGCCCTCTCGGCCTCGATCCCACGCGGCAGACGCGCGCCTCCGCGCCGGACGTCGCGAGCAGCCCCTCGTCGGCCAGCACCCGCCCGAGCGCGCCCACGATCAACATCTCCATTCGCCCCTTCCCCGCGCGCTTCGCCGGCCTCTACCAGGTGCGCGGCCCCGTGCTCCGCAGCGTCGACAAGGTCGTCCTCGATCTCTTCGGCCCCGAGACGCGCGCGGAGATCGTCGAGCAGATGCCGGAGCGCTTCGCCGCGGAGCTGCGCAACGACTCGATCAACGCCCTCGTGGGCTACGACCTCGAGTCGCTCGACGCCTACATGGAGATCGCCACGAGCCTCGCCGTGCGCGATCCGGCGCGCTGGAAGGAGCTCGGCCGCCTCGCCGTCGACGGCGAGCTCGCCAACGTCGTGCGCCACCTGCTCCGGCCGACCCCCGACCTCGCCGGCCTGCTCCGGCGCAGCATCGCGGTGTGGGCCAAGCTCTTCAGCTTCGGCATGTGGCGGGTGACGCCGCAGGCGAACGGCAAGGTGGCCTTGCAGCTCACCGAGCTCGACCCGGTGGGGGCGCCGCTCCGGCAGTGGATGGTGGGCGTGGCCGAGCAGACGGCGCGGCGGGCGGTGCGCGCCGACGTGCGCGCCGTCATCCTCTCGGGCGATCAGGGCTTCGCGGCGGAGCTCGTCTGCGAGCTGGGGTGAGGCGATGCTCCTCCGGCGCCTGTACAGCGCGGAGGAGCATCTTTCAGCGAGGCCGTCGGCCGTCGATCAGGACGGCTTGCGGGCGCGGTAGCAGGCCTGGCAGAACACGTCGCGCCCCTCGGCGGGGCGGAAGGGCACCTCGGCCTGCACGCCGCACTGGTTGCAGGTGATGCTGAACATCTCCGCCTGCGGGCGGCGGCGCGGCGCGGCCGAGCGATCTTGCGGCATCCCCTCGGCGCGGCGCGGCGGCGAGGGCGAACGGTACTGGCCGTCACCGCCCCAGGAGGGCGGGCCGCCGTGCATGCGCGGGCCCGGGCGCGGGCCGCCACCACCAGGGGCGCGGCGCGGCGCATAGCCGGCGTCACCGCCCCAGGATCCCTGGCTCGACCCGTAGCCGTTGTCCTGCATCGGGCTCCGGTACTCGTTCACGTCGCCGGTGTAGCGAGGCGGCGGGCGCCCGCCGCCGTCGAAGCGCGGCGCGTAGCCCCCGTCCGGCCGACCGTAGCCGCGGTCGCCGCCGCCGAAGTCGCGCCCACCGCCGCCGAAATCACGACCGCCGCCGCCGAAGTCGCGCGGGCCGCCGTGGTTGAAATCGCGCCCGCCACCCTGGTTGAAGTCGCGGCCCCCACCGCGGTTGAAATCGCGTCCGCCGCCGCCGAAGTCACGACCGCCGCCGCCGAAGTCGCGCGGGCCGCCGTGCCCCTGCGCAGGGCGTCCGAAGCCGCCCCCTTGGCCTTGCGCCTGGTTGCGCTCCTTGCGGGCGCGCCGGCAGTCCTTGCAGCGCTTGGGAGAGGCCAGACCGCGCTCGGCGAAGATCGCGGCCTCGCTGGCGGAAAAGAGGAAGGGGGCGCTGCAATCGGCGCAGGTGAGGTGCTCGTCTCGATGCTGTTCCATGGGTCCTTTCAGGGGGATCGAGCGCCGGGAGAGGGCCCCTGGCACAGCGCACGTCGCGCCGCGGCCCGCCCACGCCGGCCCTCGCTCGTCCCCGCCGGGCCTGCTGGAGAGGCCGGCGCGACCATGGCCCTGGCCATGGAGCGAGCGAAGGAAGGGTTGGGGGGCGAAGAGCTCACGCGCTCGATCCGGATCGGTTCTCGTTGTGGGGTGGCGGGGGATAACCCGCGATTTTCGCCGATCGATTCCGATCAGCGCTGAGCCATGCCGGCTCTCGCTCGTTGGGACCGCGCCGCGGCGGCCCCTCGCTCTGGTTCCTCGATGGGGCGGTCGGCGCTTGCCGGACCGCCCGCCTGTTTCATGAGCTCCGATGGGGTGTCGGAGCGATGTGGGCCCGGCAACCACCGGCGGCCGGGGGGATGCTTCAGGGTGACACGGAGCCCCGGCCGGTCAAGGCCAGACGTACGAAGCCCTTGCTCGCGCCCCGCTCGCCGCGTAGAGCCGAGCGCTCCGGAAGCAGTCCGGAAGCGCTCCGGAGCGACCGGCTCCGCGCGGCCCCCTTCTCGCGCCCCCGAAAGCGCGGCAGGCTGGCGCCGCGCGGCGAAACGGCGCAGCCTCTCCGGCCACATCCGACCTCGCCGGGACCACGCCCCGCCCCGATCCCGATCTCCCGATCCCCACCGTCATGAGCCACCCTCCGCTCGAGCTTTCTGCGCGCGATTTCGACGCCTACGCGGCCGAGAAGGCGACCAGCAACGCCTACTCCCGCCCCCGCCTGGAGCTCAAGCAAAAGGCCCTCGGCTGGGCGCGCCGCGTCGTCGCGCGCCTCGCCGATCTCGGCCTCTCCGTCGATGTCCACGGCTCCGACGAGCACCCCACGCTGCGCAACAAGAAGCGCGTCGACTGCCAGTGGGTCTTCTTCTGGCGCGACCAGGCCGCGCGCGACGAGCTCGACCGCCTGCTCGACCGCGGGCGCACCATCTCCCAGGTCATCGACGATCCGAGCCCCTTCGCGCGCCACGCCTTCCTCGCCTTCCGCCTCGACGCCGAGAGCGTCGAGGTCTGCTTCGCCGTCCACCCCGAGGCCAAGGTCGATGTCGACAACCTCCGCGCCCGCCTCGACGACGAGGGCGCGCTCGGCGAGCTCACCAGCGCGCTCGCGGCGCTCCCGGAGGAGTTCCGGATCGGCGTCCGCGCGGAAGACCGGGTGGCATGCGCCGCGGCCACGCGGGAGACCATGCACGCCATGCTCGAGCGCGCCGCCGCGGGCCAGGTCCCGCTGTGGATCGGCTGGTCCGTGCGCCGCGACATGGCCCTCGCCCACGCCGACACCCTGGGCGAGCAGCTCGAGGACGCGCTCGTCGCCCTCGCGCCCCTCTACAAGCTCGTCGCCTGGTCGCGCGACAACGATCGCATCGCCCTCGATCGCCGCCTCGCCGGCGTCGAAGACGAGCGCGCCCGCGCCCACGCCGAGGCCGAGGCGCAAAACGAGCGCTGGCGGGCCGAGCAGGCCGAGGCGCGCCGGAGGTCGGCCGAGCAGGCGGCGGCCCGGAGCGAAGAGGCGCGCTCGTCGACCCCGCTCTCCCCGCCCGCGCCGCCCGCGCGCAAGCCCTCGCTCGACACGCTCTTCACCCACGGCAGCGCCCGCGCTGCGCTCGCGGCCGGCGCGCGCGAGGCGACCGTGCGCGAGGCCGTCGCCGAGGCGCGCACCCTGCGCCCGTCGCGCGGCGAGCCCGTCGCCTCGCCCGTCGCGATCAAGGCCGCGCTCCTCACGACGCCCGCGTCTCCTGCCGGATCCACCGGCGGATCGACCTCCCACGGCGCCCGTTCGCCCTCCTCCGGCGCCCTCGAAAAAGGCGCGCGCGTCCGCGTCCTCTCCGGCCCCTTCGCCGACAAGATCGGCGTGATCGGCGAGCTCGACGGCCGCGGCGGCGCGCGCGTGCTCCTCGGCCTGCTCTCCACGCGCGTCGACCTCGGCGAGCTCGAGCCGTCGCTCGAAGGCCGCGAGCGCCCCGCTCTCCAGAGCTCCCACCGCAAGCCCCTCGCGCCACCCCCCCGCAAAGCCCGCTGATGCAAAGCTCCGATCCATCGACCTTCCCGGTCGGCCTCGGCGCCCAGTTCCGCAAGAACCTCGGCCTCTACGTGGCCGGCGCCGTCCTGCTCGTCCTCTACCAGGCCGGGATGTTCTCCCGCGATCTGCTGGTCAAGGCCGCCGTCGACGCCGTCGTCGACAAGCAGGCCGAGGGCGCCACGCGCGCCGCCATGCTCATGCTCGGCGTGAGCATCTTCGCCGGTGTCGTCCGCGTCCTGTCGCGCATCACCATCTTCACCGGCGGTCGCAACGTCGAGTACGAGCTGCGCGCCGTCCTCCTCCACCGCCTCCACAAGCTCGGCCCCGCGTTCTTCCGCAAGATGCCGACGGGCGAGATCATGAGCCGCGCGACCAACGACCTGAACCAGGTCCGCCTCCTGCTCGGCTTCGGGATCCTCAACATCGTCGGATCGTTCCTCGCCCTCGTGAGCGCCCTCGGCGTCATGCTCCGCCTCTCCGGCCGCCTCACCGCCGCCGCCCTCGTGTGCGTGCCGGTGCTGATGCTCATCACCCGCTATTTCTCGACGCGCCTCTTCAAGTTCAACCGCGAGAACCAGGAGGCGATCGGCAAGATGAGCGATCGCGTCCTCGCGAGCCTCGCCGGCGTGCGCGTCGTCCGCTCCTTCGCCCTCGAAGAGGCCGAGGCCACCGCCTTCGAGGAGAACAACCAGAGCTACCTCGAGAAGAGCCTCAACCTCGCCCGTCTCCGCGGCTCGATGATCCCCGCCGTCGGCCTCATCAGCGCCATCGGCAGCCTCGTCGTCTTCTGGTACGGCGGCAGCCTCGTCCTCTCCGGCGCCATGACCCGGGGCGATTTCGTCGCCTTCTGGATGGCCTTGCTCCGCCTCACCTGGCCGATGCTCGCCCTCGGCTTCGTCTTCTCGATCCTCCAGCGCGGCCGCGCCGGCTACGAGCGCCTCAAGGTCATCTTCGACGCCGTCCCCGAGGTGCAGAGCGGCCCGCTCCCCGCGCCCGCCGAGGTCCTTGGCGCCCTGCGCGTCGAGAAGCTCTCGTTCAAGTACGGCGAGCGCACCGTCGTCGACGAGGTGAGCTTCGAGGTCCCCGCGGGCCGCTCGCTCGCCCTCGTCGGGCGCACCGGATCGGGCAAGAGCACCATCGCCGTCCTGCTCTCGCGCCTCCTGCCCACGCCGGCCGGCGCCGTCTTCCTCGATGGAAAAGACATCTGCGATCTCCCCATCGAGACCGTGCGCGCCAGCATCGGCTATGCGCAGCAAGATGCCTTCCTTTTCTCGACCACCGTGACGCGCAACATCGGCTACGCCCTCGACGATCCGGACTCGCCCGAGGCCGCCGAGATCGTGCGCGCCGCGGCCCGCGAGGCCGAGGTGCTCGCCGAGGTCACCGACCTTCCCGACGGCTTCGACACCGTGGTCGGCGAGCGCGGCGTGCAGCTCTCCGGCGGCCAGCGCCAGCGCGTCGCCCTCGCCCGCGCGCTCGTCCGCGAGCCGCCGATCCTCGTGCTCGACGACCCGCTCTCCGCCGTCGACGCCAAGACCGAGGCGGCCATCCTCGCGGCCATCGAGCGCCAGGCGAAGAGCCGCACCGTCATCCTCATCACCCACCGCGTCGCCGCCGCGCGCCGCTGCGACTCCATCGTCGTCCTCGACGGCGGCCGCGTCGTCGAGCGCGGCCAGCACGACGAGCTCGCGGCCGCCGGCGGTCTCTACGCATCGTTCGCCGAAGAGCAGCAGATCGAGGAGGACCTCGCCGCGCTCAGCGAGCTCGACGCGGCCCCCATCAGCGGCGAGCAGAGCCGCCTCGCCGGCGTGGAGGAGGCCTCGTGAGCGCCGCATCGCCCAGCCAGGGGAGCAAAGAAGGCGCGCCCGCCCCCGGCGCGAAGAAGCCCCGCACCCGCGCCGAGGACGCGCTCCGCCGCTTCCACGAGGAGGGCGCGCTCGAGCAGGCCTACGACATCAAGAACCTCGGCCGCCTCTGGCCCTTCGTCCGGCCCCACCGCGGCTACCTCTTCGCCTCGCTCGGCCTGCTCCTCGTGAACAGCGGCTTCGCCATGCTGAAGCCGCTGCTCATGCGCATGGCCTTCGACGGCTTCGATCGCGAGACAGGCGACGCCGGCGCGCGCCTCACCCTCTTCGGCGGCGCCCTCGCGCTCATGCTCGTCATCGAGCAGGCCCTCACCTTCCCGCAGATGTACGCGATGCAGCTCGCCGGCGCCCGCGCCATGGCCGACCTGCGCCGCCATGTCTTCCGCTTCCTGCACACGCGGAGGCTCGGCTTCTTCGACCGCACCCCGGTCGGCCGCCTCGTCACCCGCGTGACCAACGACGTGGACGCGATCAACGAGATCTTCGCCTCCGGCGCGCTCAACGCCCTCGGCGACCTCGTGCGCCTGCTCGCGATCGTCGTGATCATGGTCTCGCTCGACTGGCGCCTCTCGCTCATCGCCTTCGCCCTCGTGCCCCTCGTCGCCCTCGGCGTGAACTGGACGCGGCGGCGCATCCGCGACGCGTACCGCGACGTGCGCGCCAAGACCGCCCGGATGAACGCCTACCTCAACGAGCAGGTCTCGGGCATGGCCGTCGTGCAGGCCTACGCCCGCGAGGAGCAGAGCGCCGAAGAGTTCGACGAGATCAACACCGCGTACCGCGACGCCAACAACCGATCGATCGGCTACGAGGCCGCGCTCGACGCCGCCATCGAGATGATCTCCAGCGTCTGCATCGCCAGCGTCCTCTGGTACGCGGGCATCGAGTCGCTCTCCGCCAAGGTGACGTTCGGCACCGTGGTCGCGTTCGTCAACTACATCGAGATGTTCTTCGGTCCGATCCGCGACCTCTCCGCGCGCTACACCGTGCTCCAGTCGGCGATGACGGGCGCCGAGCGCGTCTTCGAGCTGCTCGACAACACCGAGGAAGACTGCCCGGCGAAGCCGGCGGAGGCCTCAAAGGCCCCACAAACGAGCGGCGAGGGCGAGGCGCCCGCGTTCGAGCTCGACAAGGTGGACTTCGGGTACAAGCCGGGCGTCCCCGTGCTGCGCGAGGTGAGCATCGCGGCGAAGCGCGGTGAGAAGATCGCCCTCGTGGGCGCGACCGGCGCGGGCAAGAGCACCGTGGCCTCGGTGCTCCTCCGCCTCTACGAGCTGCAAGCGGGCGCGGTGCGCGTCTTCGGCGAGGACGTGACCACCTTGCCCCGCCGCGCGCTGCGGAGCCGCTTCGCGGTCGTCCCGCAGGACGTCTTCCTCTTCCCCGGCACCGTCGCCACCAACATCGCCGCGGGCGATCCGAGCCCCGACAGGGCCAAGATCGTGCGCGCCCTCGAGCGCATCGGCGCGCTCGACCTCTTCGAGCGGCGCGAGGGCGGGCTCGACGCGCCGGTCCTCGAGCGCGGCAACAACTTCTCCGCCGGCGAGCGCCAGCTCATCGCCTTCGCGCGCGCGCTCTACCGCGACCCGCCGATCCTCATCCTCGACGAGGCGACGGCCAACGTCGACAGCGACACCGAGGCGCGGCTCCAGCGCGCCCTCGACGGCGCCATGGCAGGCCGCACCGCGCTCATCATCGCCCACCGCCTCTCCACGATCCGCGCGGTCGATCGCATCGTCGTCTTCCACAAGGGCCGCGTCGTCGAGCAGGGCACGCACGAGAGCCTGCTCGCCCAGGGCGGCCTCTACGCGCGCCTCCACAGCCTCCAGTTCGCCAAGGAAGAGGCGACGCACAAGGCGCCGCACGCGCCCGCCGCGATCACCGCCTGACGATCGTCAGCGCGAGTCAGCGCAAGCTCGCGCGAGGCGGCAAGGTTTTCGCGAATTCCATTTTGCGCTGAAATGGTGCCACCGCGTGAAGGGTCCGCCTGGATCCGGGCAACCAACGATCGACGACGAAAGGAAACCTCGATGCTCGCTCGCGTGATGCCCTTTGCCTTCGTGCTCGGTGCCGCTCTCCTCGCCGCCTGCAGCGGCGGGAGCGCCGACGATCCGCCCGCCGTTTGCTCGACCAACAAGACCTGGACGCAAGGCGACCACGGCTCTCCCAGCATGCACCCCGGCGGGGAGTGCATCACCTGCCACGCCCAGGGCGAAGGTCCGAACTTCGCCATCGCCGGGACGGTGATGGGCGCGACCAACGACGATACCAACTGCGACGGCGTCTCGGGCGTGACGGTCGAGATCACCGACAAGAACGGCCAGGTGATCAAGCTGACCAGCAACTCCGCCGGCAACTTCTACTCGGACGAGCACGGCGGGACGAGCGTGGCCTTCCCCATCACCGCGAAGATCACCGCCAACGGCAAGACGGCGGCGATGACGACGCCGCAGAGCACCGGCGACTGCAACACCTGCCACGCCGCCGTCGGCAAGAGCGGCGCGCCCGGCCGCCTCACCGTGCCCGAATGATCGAGCCCGGCGCATGCGCGCCGAGGGTGCCGTAACGGCGCCTCCCGCGCATGCCGACGCGCGCGGATCGACCACGCCGTCTCCCCTTCCACCGGCCGAGCGCGTAGCATGCCGCCGATCGCCCGCCTCGCGGATCTTCGAGATCCCGGGCGCGGCCCGAGAGGCAGCGCACCATGTTCGAATCCGCCGAGCTCGGTCACACCGTCGACAAGGAACGCTACGCGAAGGAGGAGCCCGCCCTCCGCGAGGCCCTCCTCAACGCGCAGTACGATCTGCTCCAGAACAAGCGCTTCCCGGTCGTCATCCTCATCTCCGGCGTCGACGGCGCCGGCAAGGGCGAGACGGTCAACCTCCTGCACGAGTGGATGGACCCGCGCCACCTCGAGACGCACGCGTTCGACGCGCCCACCACCGAGGAGATCGAGCGCCCGCCCTTCTACCGCTTCTGGCGCGCCCTGCCGCCCAGGGGCAAGTTCGGCATCTTCTTCACCTCCTGGTACACGGCCCCGATCATCGATCGCGTCTACAAGAAATCAGGCAACGTCGACCTCGACCTCGCCATGGAGCAGAACCGCCGCTTCGAGCGGATGCTCGCCGCCGAGGGCGCGCTGATCCTCAAGTTCTGGTTCCACCTCTCGAAGGACCGGCAATACGACCGCCTCAAGCGCCTGGAATCCAAGGCGAAGACGAGCTTCCGCGTGACGCCGATCGACTGGAAGCACTTCAAGCTCTACGACCGCTTCCGCAAGATCTCCGAGCGCGCGCTCCGCCAGACGAGCACCGCCGAGGCCCCCTGGATCATCGTCGAGGGGACCGACGAGCGCTACCGGAGCCTGACCGTCGGCAAGGCCATCCTGAGCGCACTGCGCGCCCGCCTCGACGAGCCGAGCCAGAAGCCGCCCGCGAGCCACGCCGCGCCCTTCATCCCACCCGTCGACGGCGTGCACCTCATCAACCGCCTCGACCTGTCCTTGAAGACGCCGAAAGAAGAGTACGAGCGCGAGCTCGCGAAGCTCCAGCGCAAGATCGCGCTGCTCACGCGCCACCCGCGCTACAAAGAGATCGGCTCCGTCGCCGTCTTCGAGGGCTCCGACGCCGCCGGCAAGGGAGGAGCGATCCGCCGCCTGGCGAGCGCCCTCGACGCGCGGCAATACCACACCTACGCGATCGCCGCCCCGACCGAGGAAGAGCGCGCCCAGCCCTACCTCTGGCGCTTCTGGCGCCACCTGCCCCGCCGCGGCAAGCTCGCGATCTTCGACCGCTCCTGGTACGGCCGCGTGCTCGTCGAGCGCGTCGAGGGCTTCTGCTCCGAGCACGATTTCATGCGCGCCTACGCGGAGATCAACGACTTCGAGGAGCAGCTCGCGCGCCACAACGTGCTGGTGACCAAATTCTGGCTGCAAATCAGCCCCGACGAGCAGCTCCGCCGCTTCAAGGAGCGCGAGCAGACGAGCTTCAAGCGCTTCAAGATCACCGCCGAGGACTGGCGCAACCGGGAGAAAGCCACCGCCTACGAGGACGCGGTGCGCGACATGGTGGACCGGACGTCGACCGAGATCGCGCCGTGGACGCTCATCGAGGCCGAGGACAAGTACCACGCGCGCCTGAAGGTGCTGCGCACCTACGCCGAGCGCGTGGAGAAGGCGCTGGGCTGATGGCGATGACGCGCGCGTGGATGAAGGTTGGCGCGATCGCTCTGGCGATCGCGGCCGGCGGCTCGGCTGGTTGCAAGGTGGACGAGCCGGCGCCGACGAAGGTGAACGATGCGCCTCCGGCGACAGCGCAGGGCGGGCATGCGGTGGAGATCGTGAAGGCTGCCGGCGGGGAGGTTGCGCCGGCTGTGAAGGCCGAGCTGGTGCGTGCGCGGGGCGCGAATAAGCGGCTGCTCGTGTATGTGGGCGCGACGTGGTGTGAGCCGTGCCAGCGGTTCCATGACGCGGCTGCGAAGGGGGAGCTCGACACGGTGTTCCCCGATCTGCGGCTCCTGGAGTTCGATCTCGACCGGGACAAGGAGGCGCTGGAGCGGGCGGGGTATGCTTCGCGGATGATCCCGCTGTTCGCGCTGCCCAACGAGGACGGGACAGGCTCGGGGCAGCAGATCGAGGGGTCGATCAAGGGGCCGGGCGCGGTGGCGCAGATCCGGCCGAGGTTGACGGCGCTGCTGGCGAAAGGGAAGTGAGGAAGGTCGGCCAGCGGGAAGGGCGCGGAGCAGCGGTACGGTCTATTCGAATCACGGAGCACGTCAGGGTCCACTCATGGCATACGGAAAGAGCGTTCGAATTTACCTGGCCGATGGCGTCCCCACGGGCGTTCGGCATGCAGAGATCGTCAACTGGACCGGCCAGGCGATCGCGTGTCCGCGTGCCCGATTCTCCGAGCTCCAGAGCTGGTCAGAGGTGTCGAGACCAGGAGTGTACTTCCTGCTCTCCCGGCCCACGGGAGCGGCTCCAGGAGCCGCGTACATCGGTGAAGCAGAGAACGTCCTCGTACGTCTGAAGACGCACCTGAAAGAAAAAGATTTCTGGAACGAGCTCGTGGTCTTCTCCAGCAAGGATGAGAATCTCACCAAATCGCACGTGAAGTTCCTGGAGGCTCGCATCATCGAGCAGGCGCACTTGGCGCACCGATTCGAGGTAACCAACGTTGACAGCGCCACCGCGCCGGCCTTGCCCCGCGCCGATCTCGCCGCGATGGAGGAGTACCTCGACCACCTGCGCCTCGTGCTAGGAACGCTCGGATATCCTGTCCTGGATCCGATCGAAGATGCGCCGGTGAGCGGAGCGAAGCCCTCTGCCGCGAAGGCCTCGCCGGTCTCGGGTGTAGTTTTTCTGCTGACCGGGAAGTCGTACCGTGCCCGGGGGCGAATGGTCGACGAAGGCTTTTTACTCCTCAAGAGCTCGGAGATAGCAGCGAGCCCCGGCGCCAGCATGCCCGGCGTGCTTCGAGAGCAACGGGAAGCCGCCATGCAGGCTGGCGATCTCGCGAGCAACGGCGGCAATCTCATGACGAAGAAAAATATGCTCTTCGGCTCACCCTCGTACGCCGCGGCATTTGTGACCGGCGCGTCGAGAAACGGGCGGCGCGATTGGAAAACGGACGACGGCCGCACGCTCGGAGACATCGAAGACGAGAGTGCGAATAAACCAACCTGACCCGGCGCAGGCGCTCCTCCTGCAGCCCGCGTCCGCCCGAGGCGTGTGGCGAGCCGTCATCCCACGCCTGTGGGAGCGCCGCCCAGGCTCTGCCCCGAGTCACGTCCTGGCCAACAGGACGCCATCTCGAGCCGACCCCCTGCCGCGCTTCGTGGTAGCGTCGCCCCCGTCGCGACGACCCGCGAGATCGTCAACGCCCGTCGCGAGACAAGGTTTCCATCGAGCCTCACGACCCATCCTCCTCATCCTCCCCGAGGTACCCATGACTCGCGTAACCGGTGTTGGTGGCATCTTCTTCAAGGCCAGAGATCCCAAGGCGCTGCAGGCCTGGTACAAGCAGCACCTCGGCATCGACGTACAGACCTGGGGAGGCGCCGCCTTCCGCTGGGCCGACGCCGACGGCAAGCCCGTTGGTGGCACCACCGCCTGGTGCATCAGCGCCGAGGACAGCGACATGTTCAAGCCGGGCACCTCGCCCTTCGTCGTCAACTACCGCGTCGCCGACCTCAAGGCGCTCCTCGCGGCGCTCCGGGACGAGGGGTGCAACGTCCTCGACAAGCTCGACGAGTCGGAGTTTGGCAAGTTCGGCTGGGTCATCGACCCGGAGGGCAACAAGATCGAGCTGTGGGAGCCGCCTCCCGGCGAGTAGCGCGGAGCGCGATCCAACCTCGATCGCGCCCTCCCGGCGCGCCCGCGGCGCCTACTGCTGCGACAGCTGGTACGTGTTCGCGTTCTCGTCGGTCACGACCGTCGCCTGATCGTCGACCGCGGTGACGTCGAGGTCCTCGGTCAACGTGCGCGTCCGGAACAACCAGCCTTGCGGCGGCTTCAGCGTCGCGCCGAGGTCGGCGAGGCTCGACTCGGTCTGCGGCACCTTCTGCACGCTGAACGACTGCATGTCGTAGACCTTCCCCTCCGGATCGACGAGCTCGAACACCGGCCGGCCGGCGAGGAAGCGAAAGGTCGTGTGGCGCTCGACGGTGTGCAGCGTGTACGGCGCCTGCATCGAGCCCGCGTCGGCGGCGGGGAGATCGAGGTTCCCCGCGTGTCGCATCTCGAGCCCGCCGAGCGTCTTCGTCGCCGGATCGAGCAGCGACGCGACGACGAACTCGTCCAGCGTCCAGTACCGCGGCCCGTTGAGCACCGCCATGGTCACGCCTTCGGCCTGCGCCACGGCCTTGGGGTCGACCTTGCTCCAGAGCGCGTCGGGGCAGTCGTTCAACCCGAAGGTGTTCCACACCTCGATGTGCACGTTCGGAGGAGCCGCGGTCGCGAGCAAGATCTCGCAGTAGCGCTCGCCGCGCACCTCCATGGGCGCCGCGCCGCCGGTCCCGCTGGTCGTGCCGCCGGTCGTGGAGCTCGTGCCTCCGCTGGAGCCGGATTGCTGCGACGAACAGGCGCCGAGGACGAACAGCGCGGCGAGGGCGCCGAGCGGGAGCGATCGGGTCATAGGGCCGGCATTGTACCCGAACGATGTCGTGCCGGCCGAGCCCCGCTCCTCTGAGCGGGCGTTTGCGCCGCCTGCGAAAGACCGGCGAGGCCTTCACCCCGATGATCGTATGCTCCACGGAGCATCCCCTTCGCATCCCGGACCACGGAGCTTTCCATGCCTCGATCGAGGACCTTTTCTCGCCTCGCGCCCCTCGGCCTCTTCCCGTCGCTCGTCGCCGTCCTCGCCGGCGCTTGCTCGGCCACGAGCACCCCGCCCGGGCAGACCTCGGCGGGCACGGGCGGCAGCGGCACCACCTCCACCGGCCAGGGCGGCGACCTCATCGACGCCTCCTCCGGCACGGGCGGCGGGGGCGAGCCTGTCCAGGATCCCAAAACCTGCGCCGAGGCCGCCGCCAACCGCACCTATGTCGGCTGCGACTTCTGGCCCACGGTGGTCGACAACGTCGTCCGCAAGGACTTCGACTACGCCGTCGTCGTCGCCAACGCGGGCGACGAGCCCGCGAGCGTCACCGTCACCCGCAACGGCGCCATGCTCGCCTCGGTCGACGTCGCGCCGACCAGCTTGCAGACCATCTACCTGCCCTGGGTGGAGGAGCTCAAAGCCACCACGAGCATCCTCGCCTGCACCCCGACCGACGTGAAGACCGCCACCGTCGACGCCAAGGGCGGCGCCTATCACCTCGTCGCGACCCGGCCCGTCACCGTCTACCAGTTCAACGCCATCGAGTACGCCGGCAAGGGCGGCCCGCCCGGCAAGGACTGGACGGAGTGCATGAAGCCCTGCCTCCCGGGCGTCGGGTGCTTCTCCTACACCAACGACGCCTCGCTCCTCTTGCCGAGCACCGCGCTCACCGGCACCTTCCGCATCACCGGCGAGTCGAGCTGGGCCGACCCGGACAACAGCTTCGAGTATCCGCCCTACATCGCGGTCACCGGCCTCTCGAACGGCACCTCGGTCACCGTCAAGCTCTCCTCCACCGCCTCGGTCGCGGGCGGATCCGGCATCCAGGGCGCGGGCCCCGGCGGCACCGTCACCTTCGCGCTCGCCCAGGGCGAGGTGGTCGAGCTCGTCGGCGGCATGGGCTCCGATCTCAGCGGCAGCCTCGTCACCGCCAGCGCGCCGGTGCAGGTCATCGCCGGCATCTCCTGCTCGTACATCCCGCACGACTCGCCCGCGTGCGACCACCTCGAAGAGAGCGTCTTGCCGGCCGAGACGCTGGGCAAGCACTACTTCGTCACGCGCCCGACGGGGCCGCACGGCACGCCCGTGGGCCATGTGGTGCGCCTCTACGGCAACGTCGACGGGACGAACCTCACCTACCCCGGCAAGAACCCCGGCGGCCCATCCACCATCCAGGCCGGCGAGATGGTCGACCTCGGCATCGTCAACGACGACTTCGAGATCGTCGGCGACCACGAGCTCTCGGTCGGCACCTTCATGACCGGCGCCTCGCTCGCCGATCCGGGCATCCCCCTCGATCAGCAGAAGGGCGACCCGTCGCAGAGCCAGGCGGTGACGGTCGAGCAGTTCCGCAAGAAGTACGTCTTCCTCGCGCCGAGCGACTACGACATCAGCTTCGTCGACGTCGTCGCGCCGAACGGCACGACGCTCACCCTCGACGGCCAGACGGTCAGCGCCCCGCCGTCCGATCTCGGCTCGGGCTACGGCGTCGCGCGCGTCCAGCTCGGCCCGGGCAACGGAGGCGCGCATGTGCTGCTCGCCTCCGCGCCGGTGGGCATCCAGGTGATGGGCTACGGCACGTACACGAGCTACCAGTACCCCGGCGGGCTCAACCTCACCGCGATCTCCCCGCCGCCGCCCAAGTGAGCCACGCGTGGGCGGCGCGTGGGCCACGCGTGGGCGACGGCCTCGTCACCGCGCCGGGCGCGCGAGCGGCGGCCAGGCCGTCTGCACGTGCACCGCGCCGCGGTCGAGATCGAGCGGCGCTTGCCCGTCGAGGAAGAAGTACGTCACCACGCGCACCTTCGCGCGCTTCGGCACCTCGTCGAGGAAATGGTCCAGGCTCTCGGCGCCGCACAGCGTGATGAAGGGCGGCGTCACCAGCATCTTGCGGCGCACCTCCTGCTGCGCGGCCTCGGGCATGGCGATCAGGTCCTCGGCCTCGAAGAACTGGAAGGCGGGCTCTCGCCGGAACGGGCTCGACAGGTCACTCCGGGCCTTCAAGATCGCGTGGATCTCGGCGGAGGCAGCGGCGCGCTTCGCCCGCGATCCGCCGGTGATGAGCAGCGCGCCGTGCTGCTCGGCGGCGAGCGCGTGATGCCCGAGCCCCACGTTGATCGTCGAGCCCACCATGTCGTAGGCGCCGATCGGCTCGTTGATCAGCTCGTCGCCCGTGTAGTCGTGGAACGCCACCCCGTCGGCCATCACCTGCCGGAGCATCGAGGCCAGGATCAAGAGGTGCAGCAGCCGGTCGTCGCTCGGCGGCGTCTTGCCGAGCAGCGCCTCGAGCACCCGCGCGATCTTGGTCCGATCGCCCATCAGATCGCCGTCCTGCCGCTGGTGCCGGGCGGCGCGCTCCACCTCGGACGCGAGGAAGGAGATGGCCCAGTCGGCCTCGCGATCGGCGGGGGTCGGCGCCGCGTTCGGTCGCGTCGGCCCGGGCGCGGCCTGCTCCCAGGCCTCGTCGCGCCGCGCCTTGCGCACCCCGAGGGCGGCGCGCGCCTCCTCCTCGGCGCGCCTCCGCAGCTCGCGCAGGTAGGCGGCGAGCGCCTCCTCGTAGCGCTCCTCCCGGTGGGCGGCGCCGGCCTTCTCCGCGGCCATCGCCGCGCGGAACACCGCATGCGCGAGGTCGTGGCACGAGGTGCACACCACCGCCTCGACGCCGCGCACGGCGAGCCTTCGCTTGCGGCAGATCACGCAGGGCTCGTCGCGCACCATCCGCACGATCCGCGCCGCGTCAACTTTGTCGAACATTGGCAAATAGCGCGCGGCGTCCGGGAGCTCCAGGGTGATCGATCGGAGCTCGGCGAGGTCCCGGTCGCGCTCCTGCAGCGCCCGGTGCATGCACAGCCGGCAGAGCACCGTCCCGCGCTCGGCGGGCACGCTCGTGTCGCGGCTCCACGTGAAGCGCGGCTCTTCTCCGCGGGCGCGCTCGGCGAGCACGAAGCCGGTCGAGAACGGCAGATCTCCGCAGAAGGCGCAGACGGCCTTGTCGTAGCGCTCGTCCGGCCCCCGCTTCTCGTTCTCGTAGGTCACCTCGAAGAGCTGCTCGTGGAAGCGCTTGCGCGTCGCCTCGCCGAGCCCCGGCCGGAGCCGGGGCAGCGCCGCTTCGAGCGTCCGGCAGTACTCGCCCCACACCCAGGGGGCCACGACCTCGCGCTTCTTCATCCGCGGTGAGTCACCCGCGCTTGACCTCCCGCCGCGTCGCGGTTTGCTGAGCGCCCAAAGCGCGAGATCGATCACCGCGATCCGACGGACGAACCACCGAGTAAGCTGCCGCGTCGTCTCCCCACTCAATACCGTCGAGAGACAGTAGATCCCCAAACGACCTTATCGCATGGTCGGGCTCGATTCCCCGGAACTCTTTCTTTAGCTCCTCTTCTCGCTGGACGTCCTCGTCGGTCCAGTGGGTCACCCTGACCAAGATACGCCAGAGACGGTGATCATATTCGGTGCCATATTGGGCCCATACCGCGGTGACCCCGGCGGCCTTCGCCATGCTGATGTCTCGGGTGAGGCTGTCCCCCACGTAGAGCGCTTCAGAAGGATGGAATCCTTCCCTATTGCATATGTCCAGGAGAAGCAGAGGGTTTGGCTTTCGTTCCTGTTTAGGCACAATCCGGACAAGCCCTTCCGGGGGCGAAAGCGCTGCTTCCCGCTTCGGGTCAGGGTGAGGAATTACAGGGCCGTCAAGGGCGTAAAGTCGCTGGAAGTGATCTACGATGTCGAGGCGATGCAGGCGATAATAAGCGTTTATGGCGATGGCTTCCGTGTGTCCCACGACGACAACCGATCGCCGGCGGAGCTCGTGGAGCGTATCCGCGACGGTCTCGTAGAGGTGCAGGAGCTGCTTTCGGGTTCGGTTGAAGGCGTGCAGCGCGGGGTCGAGCGCGCGCAGCAGCTCAGGCGGGGAGAGGGTGCCGAAGCGCCGCTGAACACTCGGCAACTGAAGGACAGCGAACGGCTGCTCGGAGTTGCCGTAGGATTGGTGCAGCGCCTTGAACTCGCTGAGCAGCGTCTCGGGGTCCACCTCCAGAAGCGGGACGAGCTCCTCCGTCATGGCGCGGAACGAGCTCGCGAAGTAGGTCACCCAGTCGTACAGGGTGTTGTCGAGGTCGGTGATGAGCAGTCGAACGGGCTTCATCGGGTCACCTTTTCGTCGAGGACCTCGTTCCAGCGAGCGAGCGTCAGCCGGCCGGCGTCGTCGGTGTTGAGGCGCGCGCTCCACTTGCCTATTTGATCGAATGCACCCATGGGACCGTCGCCCTTGAGCCCTTCTGCTTGATAGATGTCGACGTCGAGGCGCCCCGTGTTCATCGTCAGCACGGAGAAGTAGTTTCTGTTGTTCGGTCGCTCCGTCGATCCTGCGCTGCCGCCGCCGAGGATTGAGAGGTCGCCACGATAACCGGACTTTTTGTCCTCGGGGAGCTCAAATACGCTGGAGCGCCACAAGAAAGCGCGGTGCTTGTGGCCGTGGAGCGCGAGATGCACGCCGTGATTGGCGGCCAAGCGCTGGATGCGCGGGCCGTCGACAACCATGCCGAAACCTTTGATGTAGCCGTCGGCCGGCTCGATGTTGTCCGTCGGCAAGAGATGATGGTGCAGCGCGAGCAGCCTCAACGCGCGCGAGGGTTTTTTTGGATCCCACTGTAGCTCGGTGGCGGCCCGCACGAAGGTATTTTCGTCGATGCGCCCCATTCCCGCGAGAAAGTGCTTGCCCGTCTCCAGCGTGCTCGAGTTAAGCCCGACGAGCTCGATCACGGCGCCATTTGGCAGCACGAAGCGTCGCGCCATGCAGAGGTCGTTGTCGGGGAGTGTGCGGAACATCTTCTTGTAGAAATTCGCATAGCCCTGACGAGCAGCCTCCGGCGCGACAGTGACCGGGCTCGTCTCGTCATAGGTGGCGTTGGTCGTCCAGCGGATGTCGTGATTTCCGGGGACGATGACCAGGTGCTGAGGTCCGAGGTCATACTTTCCGAGGAGCGCGCTCAGGGACTTGAACGCGACGTCGAACTCTTCGTCGGCGCCGGTGAACGTAAGATCGCCCGTGATGACGACGGCGCCGATGTTGACGCTGCTATTTCTGGTGACTTGATAAATGGCGTCTGCGAGCGACGACCCAGCGGTTTTTTCGGAATCGAGGCGCCAGGCGTGCTTGTCCCGATGTGGGTCTACCGCGAAATGCGGGTCGGTGATATGGAGGATGGAGCAACTGTCGAGCGGAATTGGCTGTCGGCTGACAGGTTGAATATGGGCGGTGATGGTGAAGACTCGGCCAGCGCGAGCGCCTTCTTGCGCAGGCGCCACCTCCCAAATGGTCGTGTCCATGCCGCGCAGCTCGTTGGCATCGGAGATGATTTTTCCGATAAGATGGTGTCCTAGGGACTCTTCCTCGAACCCGCGGAGGGGCGGAGCCTTCGTGTAAACGTACCTGTTTGCCTCGAAGAATGGGAAATCCTTGGAGTCGATCTCGCTCAGGCGCAGCCACGCGCGGCTAAAAGGGCTTTGACGATAATACGCGGGCACGAGCGTGTCTTGGTCGGTCGGCGGAGGAAGTTGCTCGCACGTCCCGAGGCGGTCGAGCTTTGGCGGGATGACCCCCGTGAGCATCGCGAGGTGAACGCGCCCTTCTCCCGAATCGAAGAGTCCCACCAAGAATGGACCACCGGCGGACAGCCGCGTCTGAAGGGCGTCCCATACTTCCATCCTTGCATCTTCGTGGGGGCGCTTCCACCAACCCCATAGGCACGAACGATGCGCTCCGATGATTTCTTGGTGTTCCTTCAGCGTCTCCGCGACGAGGTCTCGGTACCGGAACAGGTAGTTGATCTCGGGCAGGTCCGGCATCGGAGGGGTCCTCTTGGAGTTCAGCGCCAAGCTTCAGACTAGCGCAACGAAATTTTGACGTCACCGGAAGGGTACGGGCTCGGCGGTGAGGTGCAGGCGGTCATCCAGCGCGATCTTGCCTCTCCTGTATATCGTCCGCAGTCCGCCCGTTGTTGCCAGAAATCGACATGCCCCGCGCCGATGGGCGGCACCGGTTCTCGGCGCAAAATTTGCGCGTCGCTTCGGTTGTACCGCCCGCTTCCGTTGAAACCCTCCCCGCGCGCGCCTTCCCGGGTTATCCGCGCCTACCGTGTCGGTCGGATTGAACCCCTCCCAGAAAGCCGCGGTCGAGCACAGCACGGGCCCCTTGCTCGTCCTCGCCGGCGCCGGCTCCGGCAAGACCCGGGTCGTCACCCAGCGCATCGCCCGCCTCATCGAGCGGGGCGTCGCCGCGCGGTCGATCCTCGCGGTCACCTTCACCAACAAGGCCTCCGCCGAGATGCGCGAGCGCGTCGTCGGCCTCGTCGGCACCGCGGTGGCGAAGGAGCTCCACGTCTCCACCTTCCACCGCTTCGGCCTCACGGTGCTCGGCGAGGAGACGCGCGCCCTCGGCCTCCGCGGCGGCAAGTTCGCGATCCTCGATCAGTCCGACGCGACGGGCATCGTCCGGGAGATCCTGCGCGACCTGCGCACCGGGAAAAACTACGACATCGGCGCGATCTTGACGCGCATCTCCGACGCCAAGAACGCCTTCCTCGACGCCGAGGCGTGGGAAGAGCGCCAGCGCAAGGGCCGCGGCGTCGACGACTACGACGAGGTGTCGATGCTCGTCTACCCGCGCTACATCGCCGCCCTCCGCTCGCTCCAGGCCTTCGATTTCGACGACCTCATCTGCGAGGTCGTCTCGCTCTGGCAGCGCCGCCCCGACGTGCTCGAACGCTGGCGCCAGCGCTTTCGCTACGTGATCGTCGACGAGTACCAGGACACCAACCACGCCCAGCTCGAGCTCGTGCGGCTCATCGGTGGCGAGCACAAGAACGTCTGCGTCGTCGGCGACGACGACCAGTCCATCTACGCGTGGCGTGGCGCCGACGTGCGCAACATCCTCGACTTCGAGGAGCACTTCCCCGGGGCCAAGGTGGTCAAGCTGGAGCACAACTACCGCTCCAGGAAGCCCATCCTCGACGTCGCCAACGCCGCCCTCGCCAACACGGGCGCGCGCCGCCACAAGAAGACCCTCATCGCCACGCGCCTCGAAGGCGACCCCGTGCAGATGGTCATCTGCGCCGACCCGGACATCGAGGCGAGCTTCGTCGGCTCCGAGGCCCAGCGCCTCATCGAGCGCGAGGGCGCGAGGCCGAAGGACATCGCCGTCCTCTACCGCTCGAACCTCCAGGCCCAGCTCATCGAGAGCGCCCTCAAGGAGCGGCAGATCCCGTTCCGCATGATCGGCGGCCAGCAGTTCTACGAGCGCAAGGAGGTCAAGGATCTCGTCGCCTACCTGCGCGTCATCCTCCACCCGGACGACGAGATGTCGCTGCGCCGGATCATCAACTACCCGGCGCGCGGCGTGGGCGACGCGGCGCTCGCGAAGATCTCCGCGCATGCCACCGCCCACGATCTCACCCTGTGGGCCGCGGTGAGCCGCCCGCACGCCGTCCACGGCCTGCCGCCCGCGGCGATGGAGGGGTGCCGCAGCCTCGTGCGCCTCATCGAGGCCATGCGCGCGCGGCTCGAGGCCTTCTCGTGCGCGTCGATGGCGCGCGCCCTGACGGGGGAGATCGGCCTCAAGGACGACATCTTCGCGGGCACGACGAGCAACGCCGCCGCGGCCCGGCGCTGGGGCAACGTCGAGGGCCTGCTCAACGTGTTCGCGCGCCGCGAGGAGCAGGGCAAGGGCGATCGGGCCCACTTCGACGAGTTCTTGCGCATGCTCGCGCTCCGCCAGGACGGCGACGAGGAAGAGGCGACCGACCGCGTGACGCTCACCACCATGCACGGCGCCAAGGGGCTCGAATTTCCCTACGTCTTCGTCATCGGCCTCGAAGACGGCCTGCTCCCGCACCAGCGCACCCTCGGCGAGCGCGCGACGGATTTCGTCCCGAGCGACGGCGGCAGCGACGCCGCCACCAGCATCGACGAGGAGCGCCGCCTCTTCTACGTCGCCATCACCCGCGCCCGCGACCGGCTCTACATGAGCCGTTGCAAGGCCCGCGGCATGCGCGGCAAGCCCGTGCCCCGCGTCCCGAGCCGCTTCCTCGCGGACATTCCGCCCGAGCTCTACACGGAGCGGGAAGAAGAGGCCCCGATCGCTCCCGCGCTGGAGCAGGCGCGCGCGGGCGCCGCCGGCGTGCTCGCGGCCCTGCTCGGCGAGGGCGACGGGACGGGCGAGATCGCCCCGATCCGCCGCGCCTACCCGACGCGGCCCCGGTTGCGCTGATCGCCCCGATCTCGGCCGGGATCGTGGTACCCTGGGGCGGGTCGGCGCGAGTGCCCCGGCCCTGTGCCTTCTTGCAGGGAGTCGACAGATGAAGCTTCGCAACTCGTGGGGGCCGCTGCTCCTTGTGACCGTCATCGGCGCAGCGGCCGCGGCGTCGTGCTCCGCCGTGACGCCCAACAACACCTTCACCGGCACCGGCGGCGCGTCCTCGGGCACCGGGACGTCGAGCTCGGGCACGGCGGGCGGTACCGGCGAAGGCGGCCTCTTCGGCACGGGCGGCGGCAGCACCACGAGCGGGACCACCAGCGGCTCGGGCGGAGGCGGGCCCGTGGGGTGCGACTCCTCGTGCGCGCCGGCCGGCGGGCAGTGCGTCAACAACACCTGCTCCATCAACGAGAACCCCGGCAACGTCAGCGCCGGCGTGCAGACCTCGCTCCAGAACGGCGGCAACGCCGACCCCGCGCTGCGCTTCCTCTACCCCTACGACAAGACCGTCTTCCCGCGCGGCCTGCTCCCGCCCCTCATCCAGATCGACGGCGCCGCGCCCGAGGCGACCTTCCTGCACATCCACTTCCCCGGCTTCGATTACAAGGGCTTCTACGGCCCCTCCACGCCGGGGCGCGTGCTCCTCTCCGAGCCCGTGTGGAAGGCGCTCACCCTCTCCGCCACCGGCAAGCAGGACGTGATCGTCGAGGTGACGAAGAGCTCGGGCGGGCAGATCGCCGGGCCGATCACCGAGACCTGGGCCATCGCCAAGGGCAGCCTGCGCGGCTCGATCTACTACGAGACCTACGACTCGCAGATCCTCGGCGGCGTCTCGTCGGTCGGGATCATGAAGATCCAGCCCGGATCGCTCGCGCCGACGCCGATCAAGAGCGGCTGCGGCAACGTCTGCCACACCGTGAGCGCCGACGGCTCGACGATGGTCGCGGCCACGTTCCTCATGTCGAGCGCGAGCTACGACCTCAAGAACAACGCCGCGACGATGAACGCGCAGCAGAACCAGATCTTCACCTACGGCGGCCTCTACCCCGACGGCAGCGTCCTGCTCTCGGCCACCAACTACCGCACGTACCTCGGCTTCGGCGGCTCGCACCTCTACAACACCAAGACGGGCCAGCAGATCCCCGCGCCCGGCTGGGACGGGGTCATCAACAACCCCGGCACGCCCGCCTTCTCCCCCGACGGCAAGAAGGTCGCCTTCAACCACGAGGACACCGGCGCAGGCCACACCCTCGGCGTCATGGACTTCGACGTCGCGCAGAACAAGTTCTCGAACCTCGCCGACATCGCCAGCGACCCCGGGATGATCCTCGGCTGGCCCGCCTTCACCCCCGACACCAAGTCGATCGTGTACCACGCGGGCACGAACGCTCAGTTCGAGACGGACAACGGCGCCAAGGGCGATCTCTTCTCCGTCGACGTGCAGACCCACCAGGTGGTGCGCCTCGACGCGCTCGACGGCTACAAGAACGGGCAGACGTACCTGCCTGCGAACGACCCGCAGCTCAGCTTCGCCCCGACGGTGCTCCCCGAGGCCGTGGGCGGCTACTTCTGGGTCGTCTTCACGAGCCACCGCTCCTACGGCAACACCCTGCCCTCGCTCGACCACAACGGCGAGTACGGCAAGCTCTGGGTGGCGGCGTTCGACATCGACGCCCCGCCGGGGACCGACCCGAGCCACCCGGCCTTCTTCCTCGACGGGCAGGAGGCGACGGCCAACAACCTGCGCGGCTTCTGGGTGCTCGACCCGTGCAAGAGCGACGGGAGCGACTGCGCCTCCGGCGACGAGTGCTGCGACGGCTACTGCGTGCCCGTCGACGGCGGCCCGCCCCAGTGCGCGCCCATGTCCGGCGGCTGCTCGCAGGAGTTCGACAAGTGCACGACCGCCGCCGACTGCTGCGATCCAGGCTTTTCGTGCATCAACGGGCACTGCGCGCAGCCCCCGCCACCCAAGTGAATCGACGGAGGACGAGCATGAAATTCATTTCTCTTCTGCCCACGCGGCGCCGGGAGCGAATCGTTGCGATCGCAACGTTCGCCGGCGCCATGGTGATCGGCGCGGCGTTCAACGTCCGGGCGACGCCGCCCTGCCCCATCGGCGAATCGGCGCTGCTAGAGGTCACCACGGTGACCGTCGACGGCGCCGACAAGACGCCGCCCACCGGCGACTTCTTCCTCCAGAACGGCAACGCCCCCGAGGTCGTGCCCTTCAACGCGACCGTGTACGACCCCGACACGGGCAAGGAGCGCACGCTCGAGCTGAAGAAGGGACCGTGACCATGAAGACCCTCCTCTACGCGGCCCTCGGCCTCATGACCGGCGCGCTCGTCACGGGCGCGCTCACCACCTTCACCACCGGCTGCGGCGACTGCCCTGCCTACGACAAGATCCCCTCCGGCACCTTCGTCCCGAACAGCGACAAGGGCGGCGCCGAGGCCGACTACAAGCTCGTCGTCGGCTCCGACTTCAAGCAGGCCACCGAGACGTTCACGCGCGGCGGCAAGGCGTACAAGATCGTCTACACGATCAAGAGCATCGAGGGCATCTGACGGCCCCGAGACGCTTCGCGGTCGACGGACGGCGACCGATCCGCTAGCACACGGCCTCCCTTTTCCCCGAGGCCTCCATGGGCATCTGGTCCCTCCTCTTCCCCTCCGACGCCGATCGCCTCAAGAAGGCCCGCGCCCGCATGAGCGACGGTCGCTACGACGACGCGCGCAAGATCCTTGCACACTGTCAGGCCCCCGAGGCCGAGGCCCTCTACGACGAGTGCTGCAAGCACCTCGAGAAGGGCGACCGGGCGAACTACAAAGCCCAGCTCGCCGCCCAGGGCTTCCACGGCTTCAAGGTCGAGGTCGAGGTGCAGAACCCTCGCCGCAAGGCCGAGCTCGAAGCGTTGATCGAGAAGGAGCTCGAGAAGGCCGGCGTCGACCTCGGCATGCCCGACCTCGACGAGGACGCCGCCAAGGCCGCCTTCAACGCGGCCCTGCGCAAGGTGCAACAAAAGGGCATGCGCGAGGTGGCCAAGGTAAAGATTGTTCCCGTCAAGCCGGGCAAGTGAGCGAACGCGCGGCCCGCTGACCGGCCGCGTTTGCCGCCCCGTTCGGGCTTTCGCCTGCGCGCGTCTTCTCTTATCGTGGGCCTCGGGGGTGAGGCTCTCTCGCGACGAGCGGATGATCGAATGGCGAAATCGCTCCCCCAGACAATCGGCAAGGCGCTGCTCTGGCTCGTGGTCTCGCTCGCGCCCATCGTCGCGCTCGAGCTGATCTGCCGGAAGCTGGAGCCCAAAGGCACCACGGCCCACCACCACGCGCTCCCGCCCATCACCCCCAAGCAGCCGGGCGAGCTGCGGGTCCTCGTCTACGGCGAGTCCACCGTCTTCGGTCTCCCCGAGCCGAGCGTCGGGCCCGTCAAGCAGCTCGAATACTGGCTCAAGAAGAGCTACCCCGACCGCGCCGTCAACGTCGTCAACCTCGGCGCCCCGGCCGTCAGCTCCGCGCAGATCGCATCGACCCTGGCCGCCACCGTCAAGCAGCAGCCCGACGTGGTGGTGCTGATGATGGGCCACAACGAGTACCTGCTCCCGGCCGTGCAGACGAGCACCCAGCGCACCTTGCAGCAGCGATCGGCGCTCGTGCGGCGGCTCCAGCGCTGGCTCGCCCCCGAGCGCCTCCCCGACACGCTCACGCCCTACCCGCGCGGTCCCGAGATCGCCCGCCGCGTCGACGCCTTCCGCACGACGCTCACGTGGATGGTCAACCGCGCGAAGCAGGAGACACCGAACGTGGTCCTCTCCACCGTCGCCGCGAACCTGCGTGACTGGGCTCCCGTGCACAGACGTCTCGTGCGCCCCGACGGGAGCACCACGGCCGCCTACGAGGCCCTGATCCAGCCCCTCGAAGACCTGGTGATGGCCGGCAAAGGCGCCGAGGCCAGGGGGAAGATCGATCAGGCCCTCACCACCTATCCGAACGACGCCATGCTGCTCTACCTGCGCGGCAAGGTGCGCCTCGCCGCGGGCGAAGCCGAGGCCGCCCACAAGGACTTCGTCGACGCCAAGGACCTCGACCCCTACCCCTGGCGCGCCCTCTCGCCCATCAACGACGTGACCCGCGAGGTCGCCAAGAGCACCGGCGCCACGCTCGTCGACCTCCCGGCGATCTTCGACCAAGAGAGCAAGGGCTCGGCGCCCGGCTTCGATTTCTTCGCCGACAACTGCCACCCCACCCCCGAGGGCGCCTCGGTGATCGCCGCCGCGTTGACCCGCACCGTGGCTCGCCTCGTGCCCGAAGGCTTCAAACCGGCCCTCGACGCCGTGCCCCAGCCGGCCGAGGCGTTCCTCGCCGACGCGAAATTCAAGGGGTCCCACACCGAGGTCCAGACCCTGCTCGGCGACGCATGCTACGCGATGAAGCTCCCGTTCTTCGACTGGGTGACCTCGCGCACCTACCTCGATCGGGCCGCGAAGATCGAGCCGGGCAACTGGGAAGTCTGGGCCAACCTCGCCACGATTTCCCTGCTCGAAGGGAAGATGGACGAGGGGAAGAGCGAGCTCGACAAGGCGAAGACGCTCAAAGGCGCTTCCCTGCTCCCGGTAGACCGGGCGAAGACTCCCTATCTCGGTGAGGCCCTGCGCCAGGCCGGCCTGTGAGCGTCGCGCTCAAGGCCTCTTCGGGAGCCCGTGCGCGCTCAGAAACGACGCGATCTCCTCGGCCACCACCGCGTGGCCGCGCGGCGAGAGGTGCCAGATGTCGCGCACCGGCGGATCGCCCGGGGGCTCCTGGCCGAGGAAGACCTTCTCGTCCCGGTGCTTGCGGAGCGCGGGCAGCGGATCGAGGCAGAGGATGCCTTTGTCCTGGCAGAAGCGGAGGAGCTGCTCCTGGGGCAGGAAGGGATAGCCGTCCTCGAGCTGGGTGAGCAAGGGCATGATCAAGATCACCAGCGTCCCGCCGTCGGCGGAGACGGCGGCGCCGAGCTTCTCCCACTGGCCGCGGAGCCAGCGTGATTCGGCCGTGGTCTCGTCGGTGAGCACCTGGATGCTCAGGTCGTCCTCGCCGGTGATGTCGACCGGCCAGCTCTTGCCGCCGAGGCTCACCGCCGGCGGAGGCGGGCGCTTGTCGGCGAAGAGCAGGAGAAGCCGCTGGCCGAGCGCCGTCTTCGCGACCGCGCGATAGGGCAGCGAGCGCCGGGGCGGAGGCTTGCGCAGGGCCTGATCGCGCGGCACGACGACGCGCTCGTGGTACTCCGGGTTGGGCACGGCCTCGGGCGGCACATGGCGCTTCGCCCGCTGCGATCGCGGCACCATCAGAAACCAGTGGTTCTCCGGGTCGGCCACGTCGTTCATGCACGACTGGAGCACCACCACGTCGGGCGAGAGCGCCTTGCCCTTGGCCAGGTAGAGCTCTCGCTCGTTGAACGCGGAGTAGCCCGGTACGCCCGAGTTCACCACCTCGACCGGCCCGCCCTTCGCGAGCGAGCCCTCGAGCAGCGCCGGAAAGGCCTTCTCCACCCGCCCCTCGTTGATCCCGTACCCGAACGCCACCGAGTCGCCGAGCACGAGGATCCTCGATGTCCCGGGAGGCTTGGGCGTCGCGTAGGTCTTGCTGCCGACGAAGCCTTGCGGGGAGACATCGCCGTAGGCCGGGTTGAGCCCGTAGACATACGGGCAATCGCCGCAGATCGAGGCCACGGCCGGCCGCAGCTTGGGCCCCGGCAGGTTGCGCAGCACCGCCTCGGCGACCCCGAGGGGCAGCAGGATCGCCGCGAGGAGCAGGCCCAGGCGGGCCAGGGCCTTCTTGCGCTTCGGATCGGGGGCGGTGGGCTCGGGCATGCGAAGGGGGGATCAGGGGCTCGCCTGGACGAGCCGGCCATCGATCGGGTGGGCGGTGGTTTCGTGCGGCTTGACGTAGTGGACCGTGGGGTCGTCGATCTTGTGGCGCGACTCCTTGCGGACGAAGAAGGGATCGAGCCCCGCGGCGTCGGCCTCGTCGTAGAGGGCGATGAAGTCCTCCCGGAGGACGAGGCCCCGCGAGACGCGATCGATGATGTCCGGTCGCCGCTCGTGCAGCACATAGGGCCAGTCCCATTTCGAGTGACCGGCGATGAAGCGGGGCACGCTCATCCTCGCGATGTGCGAGTCGCACTTGCCGAGGACGTCGATGGTGTAGCGATCGAGGAAGTAGGGCAGGGTGCCGGCCATCGCGACGGCGATGGTGGCGTCCGGGCGGGTGTGCCAGGAGAAGTAGCGCGCGAAGCGGTAGTTCTTCACGTTCATGCTGCTGAGGAGGATCTCCTCCCGCGGGTCGAGCCACTCCTTGAACGCAGGGGTCGTGTTGACCGCCACGAGGGCCATGATCGCGAAGAAGGCGAGCCCGAGGTGCCGCTGGAAGGGCGAGAGCGGGCGCATGACCACCTCGCCGTCCTCCGTCGTGTCGGCCACGCGCAGCCGCTCGAACAGGCGCGCCCCGGCCCCGACGGCGAGCAAGATCAAGAACGGGAAGGCCGGCGCGAAGAAGCGGCTCGTCCAGCGGTAGACCCAGTCGCCCCCGTAGCGCATGTCGTACGCGAGGAGCACCGCCGGCACCGCGAAGAGCAGCCAGAGGCGCCTGTCCTTCGGCTGGACGAGGGCGAGCCCGAGGCCGGAGAGGACGACCGGCGCGAGCGCCCGGGTGAAGAAGTCGATCTGGCTGTCGAGCCCGCTCTGGAGCATCAGGCGGAGCGGGCTGCCCGTGGCCTTGAGGTAGTACGTGTTGGGGAGCGGATCGCCGTAATACAGGGCCTGGAACGCGAGAATGGCCCCCGTCGTGCCGGCGAAGACGCCCGCCGCCGCGAGGAGCGAGGAGCGAGGCCGGGGGAAGGCCAGCGACACCAGCGCGAAGACCGCGTACAGGAACACGAAATCGAGCCGCGTCAGGATACCGAGCGCGAGGATCGCGTACACGCGCGAAGGCCACGCGCCGCCGCGATCCGTCGCCTTCACCACCTCGTGGAGCGCCGCGAGCAGGATGGTCGTGATGACCCCGACATCCGTGCCCTGGAGCGTCAGGACCGCGATCGGCCCCGAGAGCATGAGCACGAAGGCGGCGGCGAGCCCGGCGGCCTCGCTCTCGAAGAGGCGCACGGCGATCGCGCGGACGAGGTGGGCGCAGTACAGCAGAAGGCCCAGGTTGAAGAGCTGGAAGACCAGAGATACCCGCGTGGCGCCGAGGGGCAGCAGGTGAATGACGGCCATCAGCAGCGTGATGCCCAGGTTCGAAAACCCCTGCACACGCTCCCCGCCCGGATTCCACACGAGCCCATGGCCCGTGGCGAGGTTCCTCGCGAAGCGCATGGACACCATCGCGTCGTCCCACAGACAGAAGACACGGCTCCCGCCCGCGTAGAAGCTGGTGCGCAGGATGAAGAACAGGCTCCAGAGCGCGAAGATCAGCGCCCCGATCCGAAAGACAAGACGACCACGTCCGGGTGCCATGGGCGGTCCTCGAACGTCGATCTTGCACAGTGATCGCGCCGGTTACCACCGGAATTGCGACTTGCCTGGCATTCTGCAACATCCTTGAAGAGCCCCGAAATATTCTTGCGACGGAACAGGGCCTCTTGGAACGTCCTTGACGTTGGTCTCCCGGTGACGAGGAAAACACCCCCACAATTCCTGATCCTCGTGTCTCCGGCGTCATCATCCGGATACACGAGGACCCGCGGGATCCCCCTGGTGTCCCTCAGATCACGCTGTCAACGCCCGCGAAGCCGGCCTCTCCGATCGCCGCGGCCCCGACCCGCGCGGAGAAGTCGCGGAAGCTCTCGCCCTCGCCGCGCGCGGCCAGGTAGTAGCGCCCGATCGCCGCGATCACCCGGGGCGTGTCCTCCTCGGGCACCCGCCCGTCGAGCCGATCACCGATGCGCGCGTTCGGCCCCACGCCGCCTCCCACGCGCAGCGAGTAGTAGGGCCGCTCGTTGCCGTCGGCGCCCTTGATCATCAGCCCCGTCATCCCGATGTCGGCGACGTGGTGCTGCCCGCAGGAGTTGGGGCAGCCCGAGATCTTCACCTCGAAGGGGCCGATCTCGGAGACCAGATCCCTCGCCTCGGCGCGCCCGCTCTCGGCCGTGAGCGCCTCGCGCATGCGCGCGGCGAGGCCCATGCTCTTCGTGATCGCCAGCGAGCAGAAATCGCCGCCCGGGCAGGTCACCACGTCGGTGATGTGCCCCGCGTCCGCCTCGGCGAGCCCGACGAGGCCGAGCTCGCGGTGCAGCCGCAAGAGGCGCCCCTCCGGCACCCAGCGCAGCACGAAGTTCTGCGTGTTGGTCGTCCGCGCCTCGCCGTCGCCGAAGCGCCGCGCGAGCCCGGCGAGCGCGCTCATCTGCGCCGCCGTGATGTCGCCGAGCGGGAGCTTGACCGTGACCGCGCGGTAGCCCGCCTGCTTCTGCTGCACGGTGTTGGTGCGCAGCCAGCGCGCGAAGGCCGCGTCGCCGAGCGCCACGCCCCCCGGCTCGGCCGGCGGCGGCGTGCTGTCCACGTAGGCCTCGAGCATCCGCGCGAGCGTCGCGGTGAGGGCCGGCCCGCGCTCACCCTCGATGCGCGAAAGCTCCTCGTCGAAGCGGCGGAAGAGCTCGCCCTCGCCCACCTTGCGCAGCAAGAACTTCATCCGCGCCTTCTTGCGGTTCTTGCGCTCCCCGTCGCGGAAGAACACCGAGACCACCGCCTCGCACGCCGCGAGGAGCTGCCCCTCCGGCAAGAACTCCTTCCACAGGTGCGCGATCTCCGGCGTCGATCCGAGCCCGCCCGCCACGTAGAACGCGAAGCCCCGCACCCCGTCCTTCTCGGCGGCGAAGAGTCCGATGTCGTTGATCATCACCTGCGCGTGATCCTTCGCGCTGCCGGAGATGCCGACCTTGAACTTGCGAGGCAACCTCCGGTTGTGCTCGTGGAACGCGAAGTGATCGCTGACCGCCTGCGCATACGGCGTCACGTCGAAGAGCTCGTCATCGACGACGCCCGCGAGCGGCGAGGCCGTCACGTTGCGCACGGTGTCCGAGCAAGCGCCCACGGTGCTCACCATCGTCTCGGCGAGCCGCCGCTGGAGCTCGACCGTGTCCTCGAGCTCGAGGTGGTGGATCTGGATGTCCTGCCGCGTCGTAACGTGAGCCAGCCCGCGCCCCCATCGCTGCGTGACCTCGGCCAGCACGTCGAGCTGATCGGCCGTGAGCCGCCCGCCCGGCACCTTGATCCGCTGCAGATGCTTCACATGCGCGAGCTGGGCGTAGACGCCCATCGCCAGGCGGAGCGGGCGAAACTGGTCCGGCGTCAGCTCTCCCTTCCGGAACTTCTCGATGTTCTTCGCGTGCTGGTCGATGGCCGCCGCGGTTCGCTCCGCCTGCTCGTGCATGGGGGAACTATAGTCGCACAATTCCGACGAATCTAGTGCGACAATTCCGAATGTCAGCCCCGTCCGGCACCCCGGGCTCAGGTGACCTTCCCGGCCCAGAGCACCGCGTTGTAGAGGAGCTGCTTGCCCCACCCGTACTGGACGGCGAGCCCCGTCCCCGCCGTAATGACCTGGAAGTTCAGGACGACGGCCCGCCCCTGCCCGTGGCGCCCTGAGGCATCCGCTCATTTCGGATCGAGATCCAAAGGCAAATCAGCGACGGCGGTTGCAGCCGATTTGCCGTCTGGCAACGATCTCGCTGCTCTGGAATTCGAGGGGATCCCTCGGACCAGGGACCTCCTGCGGCCCTTGGTTGCCCGGCGCACCAGGCACGTTCACCCGAGCCGCACGAATGCCCGCTTCCCGTCGAACACCGCCGCCATCTCGTGGATGGGTGAGGCTCCCCGCGCGCGCAGCTCGGCCGCGTAGTCGCGCGCCCGGATCTGCGCGAGCGCGGCGTCGAGGGCCTTGTCGACCGTCTCGCCGCTCTCGGTCTCGACCCGCGTAAGCTCCAGCACCACCCCCGGCTGCCCCGCGCGCTTCGGGAGCACCATCACGTCGCACCGCCCGAGGCCGGATTCGCGGTTGGAGCGCACTTCATGGCTCGACCCGAGGCCGGCGAGCAGGCCGACCACCAGACCATGATAGAAGCGCTCGGGCTCGGGCCCGGCCGTGTCGAAATAGGAGATATTGACCTTGGCGAGCTGGGAGAGGTGTCGCTCCACCCCCGGCGCGTCGCCGCGCAGCAGGGCGTCGAGCATGATCTTGAGCGCACCCTGGCCGCCCACCTGGGTTTCGATCCAGCTCTTGGTCATCCCGCGCAGCGCGAAGGACACCTCGGCGTTGGGCACGGCGAGCTCGGCCTGCCACTCCATATCGACGAGGCGGAGCTCGACCGGCTTGAGATAGCCGGTGAAGAGCAGGAAGCTCCACACCGCGTCGGGGCTCCGCGAGATGTCGCGCAACACGATGTTCTCGTCGATCTGTTTCTCGATGGTGCCCCCGGTGAGCAGCACCTCGAGCTCGGCCGGGGCCCCGCCGGGCCCGGCGAGGAGCAGATCGCGGACCAGATCGTTCGAGCTGGTATCCATCCAATACGGGAGCAGCTCGTTGCCTTGCCGGTTCAGGCAGTTGAGGACCGACCACGGATTGTACATGGCTGTCCGCCCGAAGAGATAGCCGTTGTAAAAAGACCGGATCCCGTCGAGGAGCGCGGGCGCGCCCAGCTCTTCGACGAGGGCGCGCACCTCGGCCTCGGTGAAGCCGAAACAGGTGGCAAACTCGGTACGAAGGATGCTGAACACATCGACGTTGTTGAGCCCTGAAAAGAGGCTTTCTTTGGCGACGCGCAGGATGCCCGTGAGGACGCCCTTGAAGAGGTGGGGGTTGTCTTTGAGCCCGCCCGAGAGGAAGTCGCGGAAGAAGGCGATTATCTCGTCGTAGTAGCCCTTCGTATACCCGGCGTGGATGGGAGAGTCGTACTCGTCGAGGAGGATCACCACCCGCTCGCCGTGGTGGCGCGCGAGCAACGTCGACAGGAGCCGGAGCCCTCCGACGAGCTGGGCCTTCGTCGCGCGCCCTTCGCGGATGGCCGCGAACCGGGCCGCGTCCGCCGCGTCGAGCTTGCCCTCGGTCTGGAGGTAGCCGTGCTCGCCGTACGCGCCGGCGATCACCTCGGCGAGCTGCGCGAGGCAGTCGTCCCACGAGGTGGGCTTCACGTCCTTGAACGTCAGGAAGATGACCGGGTAGCGCCGGAAGTGCGGCCGGGCGAGCGCGGACGAGGCGATGGTGAGGCCGGCAAAGAGGGCGCTCCGATCGTCGGGGCTCTTCTCGAGGAAGTAGCGGAGCATCGAGAGGTTGAGCGTTTTTCCGAAGCGGCGCGGGCGGGGCAGGAGGAGGGCCTCGGCGCTCTCCGCGATCACGGCCTCGATGAAGGCGCTCTTGTCGATGTAGTGGTAGCCGCCTTCGCGAAGGTTGCGGAAGTCGGAGATACCGATGGGGAAGCGGAGGGGTCGGGTGGACATGGCGGTTATCGGGCCCCGGCTGGCCGTCGAGGGCGATGGGAGCATGGCACGCGGCCGGTGGTTTCGGAAGTGGGTGGCGAGCGGGCACCAGGCTCGACGCGCCCTCGATCCGTGCTTCGGGGAGCCCTCTTCCTCGCCGATCTCCTCCCGTGCCACAATCCGCGCCGTGACGCTCCCCTCCCTCCCCGATGGCACCGATGCCATCCACGCCGGCGTTTCGCGCGCTCGCCCCCACCACGCCCTCGCCCTCCCCGTGGTGCCGACGGCCACCTACACCTTCGACGACTCGGCCGATCTCGAGCGCTTCCAGCACGGCGACGACCCCGACCCCGACAGGCAGGAGTACGCCCGCTACGGCAACCCCACCGTGCGCGAGGTCGAGAAGCGCGTCGCCGCCCTCGACGGGGCCGAGGACGCCCTCCTCTTCGCGAGCGGGATGGCCGCCATCACCACCACCTTGCTCTCCCTGCTCAAGGCCGGCGATCAGGTCGTCCTCTTCCGCGACAGCTACCGGATGACCCGCCGCTTCGTGACGCAGACCCTCGCCCGCTTCGGCATCGAGGCCATCCTCCTCGACCCGGGCGACCTCACCAGCCTCGAAAACGCGCTCGGCCCGAAGACCCGCCTCGCGTTCAGCGAATCTCCGACCAACCCTTACCTGCGCTGCCTCGATCTCGACCGTTTCGCGCAAATTTGCAGGCGGGCCCGCGTCAAATCCGTGGTCGATGCCACCTTCGCCCCACCCGTCAACTCCCGTCCTCTGTCGCACGGTGTGGACCTCGTGATCCACAGCGCGACGAAGTACCTGGGCGGACACAATGATGTCCTTGGTGGCACAGTGTCCGGCAGAGCATCGATGATCTCGTTGATCCGGGAACAGCGTAATGTCCTCGGCGCGGTCATCGACCCACAGGCCGCATTCCTGATTGGAAGGGGGATGAAGACCCTGGCGCTCCGGGTGAGCCGCCAGAACGAGACGGCCCTCGCCGTGGCCGAAGCGCTCGAATCCCACCCGGCCGTGGAGCGGGTCTATTATCCATTCCTGCTCTCCCACCCCGACCAGGCGATCGCCAAAGCGCAGATGCGCGGCGGTGGTGGGGTGGTGAGCTTCGTCGTGCGCGGTGGGCGTGCGGGGGCGGCGCAGGCGATCGATCGCTTCCGCCTCGCGACGATCGCGGCGAGCCTGGGCGGCGTGGAGACGCTGGTGGAGCAGCCGGCCGTGATGAGCTACCACGAGCTCGACGACGATGGGCTCGCGACTGTGGGGATCGCGCCGGGCTTGATCCGCCTCTCGGTGGGCGTCGAGGAGACCGCCGCCGTGGTGAAGGACGTGCTCGGGGCGCTCGGGTAGCGAGCCGATCTTGTCGTATCATGACCCGGGGACGCTCTACCCGGAGCGGGTGTATCAAGGGTTCGTGGTGCCGAAGAAGAAGACGTTGGAGCAGGCGCTCGCAGAGGGCGTGTCGCAGCTCGATTCGATGGGGTACGAGGCGGAGCTCCTCGCGAGCGGGGCGGGTGTGGCACATGCGCTCGCGGTGGCGCTCGACGGGAAAGAGGTGCGGGTGCGGGCGGCGGGGGACGAAGGCGGGCGTCGAGCTCCGCGGGGGCACACCTTGATCTGTCGTCGCCGGTTTCCCTACAGATCACCCACAGGGTGCCCGAGGCGAAGGTAGTGGGGCAGGCCCGACGAAAGTGGGGTACGTGGGGACTCGCAACCCATCAGAACTGTTCGACTTGGGCCACCCAAAGTGGGCCCGTGCCCCACCACCAAGGCGAGAGCCAAGAAGAAAGAACTTGACACTGCGGTCGATGTTTTATTTCATGACACACAGCTCCCGATCGGCGGGGGACTTCGAACGGCCACCTGTGTCCGATCTTCTAGTCACGACGGGCTTCGCTCTCTCTTCGGTGAAGGGAGAGCTGCACCGCTAGCAATAGAAAAGACGATCGTGCCCAGGCGAAGGTCATCGACTTTCAACAAGAAGCAGGTCATGAAATTGCATACGAATATGTCCGGGGTGGTTTTCTGTGCGATAATGTGCGCAATGGGGGGGGGTAACCTCAGGGTGCTCGGGGTATGATCCGGAGGGCGAAGATTCGTCTTTGGAGCGAATCGGCGTTGCGCAACAGCTTTCTTGCTCGGGTGGGCCGGATCTGGTTCCGCAGGCGTTTTTCCTGGTGGACGTGACAGGTGGCGTTCAATTCTATCTCGTCTATGGGAACGCGGGAGACACCAATATAAATAATCAGTTTTCGCATTACTATCACTTGGATTTGGACAATCAGCCAAATCCGTCTTGCATAAGTTTTCATATCAGCTCGAGTGGATCTGCTCTGGAGGCCGGCCACTCCTACACGGATGATAGTCATATCTTGAGTGGATGGACTGTTCAGTCCTTGTCTGCTTGTGGAGGAGACTGGAACTTCACGATGGACCCCACGAACGTACTTTCGGAGTGTAATGAGCTCAACAATACGATGATCACGCCGAACTAGCGCCGCGCGACGTGGTGGCCTTTGACCGGCATATTCATGGCGCGGCTCCGCTGCGACACTTTGATCACGGTGGAGCCGCGCTATGATTCATCCGTCATCTTCAGGTAAGGATCCCATGCGATGATTCATCGATCCTACTGGCCTGGTTGGCTTTTGCTCCTTGCTGCATCGATGAGCGCCTGCCAGGGCGGCTCAACCGAAATGGATGCGACGGAACGAGGTGTTCGGGGTCCGGACGGCGAGGTCACTGCCGAGGCACGGCAGCCCTTGATCGCTGGGGCGGGCAGCGTCGGTGATTGCAATGGAAACCCCGCGCGCTGCGCGGCCGTGTATATCGAGGCTGGCGACCAACACGGTTTGGCGCTCAAGTCCGATGGTACGGTCTGGTCCTGGGGGTGGAACCTCTACCATCAGCTCGGCGACGGCACGACGGTCGACCGGCATACCCCGGTCGAGGCAGGGAGCTTGACCGGCATCTCCGCGGTTGCGGCAGGCGACGTTCACAGTTTGGCGCTGACGTTGAGCGGCACGGTCTGGGCATTCGGCATCGATGATTTCGGCAATCTAGGCGATGGCACGACGATGGTCCACGCGACACCAGTAGAGGTGAGCGGGCTCAGCAATGTCGTCGCGATCACCGCGGGCGGCGATCACAACGCTGCGCTCCTCTCGGACGGTACGGTTCGGGCCTGGGGGGCCAACAGCGACGGTCAGATCGGAGACAGCACCACCATCAACCGGCTCACGCCCGTACAAGTTGGTGGGCTTGACGGAGTCACCGCGGTAGCGGCGGGGCACGACCACACCGTGGCGCTGACGGGGGACGGTACAGTCTGGGCCTGGGGGAGCAACGGCACGGGGCAGCTTGGAGATGGCACCGCCAATGACCACCATGCGCCCATGCCGGTGCCCGGATTGAGCGGTGTTACCATGATCGCGGCCGGCTGGCTCGACACGATGGCGCTCAAGTCGGACGGTACGCTCTGGGCCTGGGGGCTCAACATGAGCGGAGAGCTCGGGAACGGCACGACGGAGAGTCAGCTCACGCCTGTGCAGGTAAGTGGGCTCAGCGAGGTCGTTGCGGTCGCCGCCGGCGGCTCTCACACCGTGGCCCTGAAGGCGGATGGTACGGTCTGGGCATGGGGATGGAACAAATATGGCCAGCTCGGCGACGGCACGACCATGGATCGGCACCTACCCGTGCAGGTCAGCGCCTTGAGCGGCATCGCCGCCGTGGCCGCGGGCTCTTTCAGCACCTTCGCAGTGCAATCGGACGGTACAGTCTGGGCATGGGGATACAACGAGCATGGCGAGCTCGGCGACGATACGACCACCAACCGCCACGAGCCCGTCGAGGTGCAGGGGCTCGACCTCCTGGCCATGTGCGCCGCGGCCATGCCGGTCTGCGACGCGCCTGCGGGCGCCTGTGTCGTCCCGCTCATGGCCGATGGGACCGCGTGCGACGACGGCACCGTCTGCACCCAGGTGGATCTCTGCCAGTCCGGCGTCTGCACGGGGATGAGCCCCGTTGTCTGTACGGCTGAAGACACCTGTCACGATCCCGGCGAGTGCGATCCACAAACGGGTTGCACTAAACCCGAAAAAGCCGATGGCAGCACCTGCGACGACGGGAGCGCATGCACGCAGGGCGATACATGCGGCGCGGGCGCCTGCATGCCCGGGAGCCTGATCGTCTGTCCGACTCCGGGCGAGTGCGCAATCAGCACGGGATGCAACCCTGCCACCGGCATGTGCGAGGCCGAAGCTAAGCAAGACGGCACCCCTTGCTCCATGGGTGAATGCGTAGGCGGAGAGTGCACGAGCCCCAGCGCGAGCACGTCGAGCGCGAGCACATCGAGCACATCGAGCACGTCGAGCACGTCGAGCACCGGGACGGGCGGGGGTGTTCCCTCCGGCACCGGCGGAGCAGGGAGCTCGTTCGACAGCGACTATCCGCAGCTCTATGGTCGAGCTGATTGCTATTGCGACGCCACCGGCGCCGGCCGATCCGATCTTCGTCCCGGCTGCGGGTGGCTCGCATTGCTGCTCATCCGACGCCGGCGCCGGCTCTCCGCCTGAAAAGAGCCTCGCCCCGACCATGCCTCGCGGGTGCGACCTGCGAGCGTTGCTCCTGCAGACCCGCGAGGATCGGCCGCCCGTCTTGCCCCTCCCGCACCCCGGCGGTAGCCTCCCGGTCGTCCTCATGGCCCGCCCCATCCCCATCGGCATCGACGACTTCCGCACCCTGCGCGAGGCCAAGCTCGAGTACGTCGACAAATCCGGCCTCATCCAGCAGCTCCTCGACCGGCCGGGAGTCGAGGCTGTGCTCCTGCCGCGCCCCCGCCGCTTCGGCAAGACGCTGAACCTCTCGATGCTCCGGGCCTGGTTCGAGAAGCGAGACGAAGACCTCTCCCCGCTCTTCGAGGACCTTTCGATCTGGCAGGCCGGCGAGGCCTACCGGGCGCATTTCCAGCGCTATCCTGTCATCCATTTCAACTTCAAGGGCGCGAAAGCCTCCACCTTCTCCCACTCCGCCGAGACCATCCGGGAAAAGATCATCGATCTCTTCAAGGCGCACCGATACCTGCTCGACGGTAGCATCCTCGACGAGGTGGACCGGCGCCGCTTCCAGCAAATCCTCGACGGCAAAGCCACCGACGCGCTCCACGAGCGGGCGCTGCTCGACCTCTCCGCGCACCTCCACGCCCACCATGGAGAGAAGGTCGTCATCCTCATCGACGAGTACGACGAGCCGATCCACGCCGGGCATGTCCACGGCTATTCGAAGGAGATCCTCGACTTCATGCGCGCCTTCCTGGGAGCGGGGCTGAAGAGCAACCCGCACCTCTTCCGGGCCGTCGTGACAGGCATTCTCCGCGTCGCGAAGGAGAACCTCTTCTCCGGCCTCAATAATCTCGGTGTCTATACCGTTCTGGCTGAGCCCTTCAACGATTGCTTCGGGTTCACCGAAGACGAGGTGAGCTCGCTCCTCCAGCGGCAAGGGCGGCTCGACGCCCTCGATGCCGTGCGAGCCTGGTACAATGGGTATATCTTCGGGGGCACGGTCATTTATAACCCCTGGTCGGTGCTCTGCTTCCTGGAGCGGGGGGAGGAGACGCCGCAAGCATACTGGCTCTCGACGAGCTCGAACGACCTGGTGAAAGAGCTCCTCGAACGGTATGCCGTGACCCTCGAGCCGGTGTTCGAGCAGCTCCTCGAAGGGGGGAACATCGAGCGGCCCCTCGACGAGAACGTGGTGTTCGCAGATCTCCTCGCGGATGAAGGAGCCCTGTGGAGCCTGCTCGTCTTCTCCGGGTATCTCAAGGCGGAAATGGCTCCTGTCCAGGTCGGGCGCCGGAAGATGTACCGCCTCTCCATCCCGAACTGGGAGGTGCGGGAGGTGTACACGACGACCTTCGAGCAATGGATGAAGCGCCGCCTGAGCAGCGGAGGAGGGAGCCTGGACCGCTTGATCCGCGCCCTGCTCGACGGCGACGCGGAGCTCGTCGAGGAGCACCTCCAGCTCTTCGTGCAGAACCTCTTATCGTATCATGACCCGGGGACGCTCTACCCGGAGCGGGTGTATCAAGGGTTCGTGGTGGGGCTGCTCGCGGCGATGGAGCCTTCGTATCAGGTGCGGTCGAACCGGGAGTCGGGCAAGGGGAGGCCGGATGTGATCATCCGCCCTCTTTCAGCGGGCAAGCCGGCGGTGGTGCTGGAGCTGAAGGTGGCGCGGCCGAAGAAGAAGACGCTGGAGCAGGCGCTCAGCGAGGGAGTCTCGCAGCTCGAATCGATGGGGTACGACGCGGAGCTGCTCGCCAGCGGGGCGAGCGTGGTGCATGGGCTCGCGGTCGCGTTCGACGGGAAAGAGGTGCGGGTGCAGGCGGCGGGGCAGAAGGCCGGCGCCCCGGGCTGATCTCGGCTGCCCCGGGCTCGCGGGTCGGCTGTCGGGCTCGTGGCGCGGCGCCGGCTCTCCGGCTCACGTCACCGCGTGCGCCGCCTTCCGCCCCCACACCTGGGCCACCACCGGTGAGAGCACGCTCGTCCGGGGATCGTCGAGGTGGGCTTTCAGGGATTTCTTGGCGAGGTCGAGCTCTTCGGCGGTGGCGAGGCCGAGCTCCTGGGCGCGGTGGCGGGTCATGTCGGAGAACTGGAGAAGCATGTGGCGCCAGAGGTGGCCGGGTGGACAGAACATCGCGTAGGCGTTCTCGTGGATGTCGACGGCGCCGGCCTCGCGCAGGTAGCGCGGCAAGCGGCGGCCCGTCAGCCCGTCGCCCGACACGCCCATGAACGTGCTGAGCAGCTTGTCCCAGCTCGGGTGCGGCGGGTCGCAGGAGAAGGTCCCCGCGTCGATGTCCTGTAGGGCGATGACGCCGCCCGGGCGGAGCAGGGTCATCATCTGCGAGATCGCCCGGGAAGCCGAGGGCGGCGACAGGTTGATGATCAGGAGCCGCGCGTGGACCAGATCGAAGCTCTCCGCGGGGAGCTGGGGCTCGGTTGCGTCGCCGACCATCACCTCGATGTTGTCGTGCATGTTCTCGATGACGAACGCCCGCGCCTGCGCCACCATCGCCCGGCTCTGATCCACCCCGACCACGCGGCCGGCGCGGCCCACCCGGCGGGCGAGCAGGTCGAGCACGCCGCGCGGCCCGCAGCCCATGTCGACGGCGTGGTGACCGGGCAGGAGGCCGACCTGATCGAGGAGGCGGTTGGCGTGGTCGCTCAGGACATCCGCGTGGCGCCGGAGGCGATCTTGCTCGGAGGCGCTCGAACCGCGAGAGTAGGTACCAGGGTGCGACATGGTCGTTGATTCTCCATGAAGAGCCCCCTTCGCGAGATCGAAGTCCAGCCGGGGACAATCCTAGGCCCACCGCGCGCGCAAGACAAGAACCGACGCGAGAAGGGCGCCGATCGAACGAGGCGCGACGGCCGCGCAATCGGGGCATATGGCGCGCTCTCTGCGGCTGTCGCCTCGCCTGGGCGAGATGAAATAAAGAGTGAGAAATCGAAAGGTGCGAAACAGGAGGAATCTGCGCGCCTCCGTCAGGCATCCTCCCCCGATCCTCGTTCTACGGTTGTCCCCTGCGTCCCGGGCGCTTCGGCTTCAACCGGTCTCGGCGGCCCTCCGCAGCCGGACGAGCTGCCGGAGATAGTCCAGATAAAGCCTCTTGGTCACCTTGCTCTCCCCCTCGCTCCGCTCCCGGAACACATACCCCACCTCGCGGATCACCCCGATATGCCCCCGGCCGAGCACCTCGATCAAGATCTTGTAGCCGAGCGGGTCCATGGGTTTACCGAGGATCGCGCTCCTCCGCACCATGAAGTAACCGCTCATCGGGTCGGCCACGCGGCTCACCACGCGGGGGAGGATCGCGAGGCCGAGCGCCTGCGCTCCGCGGGAGAGGATGCGCCGCGACAGGCTCCAGTCGCTCACGCCGCCGCCCTCGACGTGGCGGCTCCCCACGGCCAGATCGGCGCCGCGCGCCATCTCGTCCCAGAGGGCCTTGGTGAGCTCGGGCGGGTGCTGGAGGTCCGCGTCGATCACGCCGAGCACCTCGCCGCGCGAGGCCTGCCAGCCGCGGATCACCGCGGTGGAGAGGCAGCGCTCGCCGACCCGGCGCATCACGCGCAGCCGCGGGTTGTCCGCGGAGAGCGCGAGGGCGGCCTCCCAGGTGCGATCGGGGCTGTCGTCGTCGACGAGGACGAGCTCGTAGGCGTCGCCGAGCGGTGGATCGAGCAGCGCGCCGAGCAGGGCGACGAGCTCGGCGATGTTCTCGCGCTCGTTGTACGTCGGGATCACCAGCGAGAGCTTGATCGGCGCGCTCGCGGCGCTCGCGTCCGGCGCCTCGCCCACGGTGAGCGCGCCCGTGGGCACGGGGACGAGCGCGTCCTCGGGTGCGCGCGGCGGGTCGTCGGGGCGGGTCATCGGGGGAGGCGAGCCGTGTAGCGGACTTTTGGTGCCCCATCGAGGGGCGCAAGCATTCGCCCTGGATCGAAGCCTCTGCGCGCGTCAGGCGGCGCGGAGGGCGGCCCCTGCGGCGAGCATGCGCTGCCGGAGCTGCTCGGCCGGGCCGCCGAGCGCGCCGCGGCGGAGCACGAGGTAGGTCTTCACGGGCAGCGCCGGGATCGGCCGGCTCACGACCCCGCGCGGCAAGCGGCAGCATGCGTTCACCACCGCGAGGCCGGCGCCCAGCTTGACGAAATGGAGGATGGGCTCCCACCCATGGGCCTCGACCGCGGGCTCCCACGGCACGCCCTCGGCGAGCATCGCCTGCGCGAGCATCGCCCGCTGCGGCTTGCCCTCGGCGGGGACGACCAGCCGGGCGCCGGCGAGGTCGCCGAGCTTGATCGCGCGCCTGCGGGCGAGCGGGTGCGAGGCCGGCATCGCCAGCACCTGGCCCACCGAGGCGAGGCGATCGCCGCGCAGGCCCTCGGGCACGCCGTCGAGCGGCGCGACGCCGAGGTGGGCCTCGCCCTCGATCACCGCGGCCACCGTGGCCTCGCGATCGCGGGTGAGCAGGCGGAGCGGGGCCTTGCCGGCGGCGAGGAAGGCGCGGATCGGCTCGCCGAGCAGGTAGAGGAAGCTGCCCTCGCCTGCGGCGAGGACCACGGGCCCCTGCTCCTCGCGGCCGTGGAGCCTGGCGAGGAAGGCCGCGGTCTCGGCGCCGAGCGCGCGCCCGAACGCGAGCACGCGGCGCCCGTCCGGCGTCAGCTCGACCCGCTGGCCGCGCCGGGCGTAGAGCGTCACGCCCAGCTCCTCCCCGAGCTTCTTGATCTGCATGTGCAGGGCCGGCTGCGAGAGGCCGAGGGCCTTCGCCGCGCGGGTGAAGTGCAGGTGCTCGGCGAAGACGACGAAGGCGTGGAGCCAGGCGAGGTTCGGGAGCGGGGTCGCGGAGGTCGTCATCACCTTTCGTTATAACCTATCGAAAAAGACAAACGGCGCGTGATAATCTCGTGGCTACCCTGGGCTCCGGAACGAGAGACGAAGCGACGCGACGCGAAGAGCGGCGCGAGGATGGAGAGAGGAGACGGCGATGGGTCGCGAGAAGCATGTCGAACAGAGCAAGAAGCTCTCCTGGCTGCTCAGGCATGGAGCGATGGAGGCCGGGGTGCAGATGGACGCGGCGGGCTGGGTGGCGATCGAGGACGTGCTGCGCTTCCTCGGGGCGAGCCGGGCCGATCTCGACGAGGCGGTGCGGCTCAACACCAAGTCGCGCCTCCAGGTCGAGGGCGCGCGGATCCGGGCCTGCCAGGGGCACTCGACGGAGCGGATGCCCGTGACGCTCGAGGCGCTCGAGGCCTCGTGGAGCGAGGTCGAGGGCGACGCCTCGATCTGGCATGGAACGCGCGTGGACGTGCTGCCGGCGATCGCTCGCGAGGGCATCGTTCCGCAGGCGCGGACGCATGTGCACCTGACCGCGGGGCTCGACAGCAAGGTGGGCAAGCGGGCGCAGGTGGACGTGATGCTGGAGGTGAGCCCGGCGCGGCTCAGGGCCGAGGGGCTCTGCGTGTTCCAGAGCCCGAACGGCGTGGTGCTCGTGCGGAAGGTGCCGCCCGGCTGCATCGTCGGCGTGCAGGCGATCGCGGAGAAGGCGCGGCAGCGCGAGGCGAGCCTGCGCGCGCTCTTTTCGGCGGTCTAGGCGTGAGCTCGGTTAGCCGAGGCGGGCGAGGGGAACGTGGGCCGCGCCGATGGGCGCGGCCCACGACTCGCGCGGCGCCGCGTGCTCCTCGGCGTCGTGTGCGGGGAGAGGGCGATCCGCGGCCGCCATCGCGGCGAGCTCGGCGAGGCGCGCGCGCAGGACCTCGTGCACCGCGTCGCGCGGCGCGCCGGCGGAGATGGCGCGGTGGATCACCATGTCGAGCGCGCCCGACTCGCTGAAGAGGCTCTCGAAGCGCCAGAGCTGCTCGGCGAGGCTCCCCAGCCCGAGCTCGGCGGCGCGGGAGAGGATGAGCACCTCCTGCACGGCGAGGCGGGCCGAGGCGCAGAAATGGAACTTGGGGCCGAGGGCCGCCGCCGTCTTCGCCGCCAGGTCGAGCCGGCCGATCGCGTCGAGGCCGGCCCGCTCGCCGACGATCGCCGGCAAGAGCCGGAGCGCCGCCGCCTGCCCCGGCAGATCGAGGCTGTCGAGCGCGAGGGGCACGATCTCGCGCACCGCGCAGTCCGTCCAGCCCGCGGCCCAGGCCAGCGGATCGAGGCCATGCCCGGGGGCGTCGTCGCCCGTGTCGCCGGGCAGCGCGGGCAGGTGCGGGTCGTCCGGCAGCCAGCGCAGGGCCCACTCGCAGCAGAGGGTGAAGGCGCGGGGAGGGAGCATGGTCATGGCTTTGGGCTCCGGCGCGCGGGCGGTCGCCCATTGCGCGGATCGCGCCGGGCTCGGATACCGCGATCCATTGACGATGAGACCCTTCCGGGGGCGGGCGTGGCGCGAGGTCGGCTCATTCGAATCGAGGATTATCCCACCTTGATCCGCGCGACCGCAAGGGGGAACTCGATGCCCTTCGGCCGCGCCTCGTAGCGCTCTTTCACGAATGCAATCGGAATGGCCTTCGCGGCCAGCCCGCGGTCGCAGAGCTCGGCGGGGACCACCAGCTCGCCGCTCTTTGCCTCCGCTTGCAGGCGCGCGGCGAGGTTCACCGTCTGGCCGAAGTAGTCGAGCACACCGTTGGCCGTGACCGCATAGCAGGGCCCGCCGTAGACGCCGAGCTTGATATGGGTGCGCTGCCGGTGCTCACCCTCGGCCCGGAAGCGCTCGAAGGCGTGCAGGATCGCCACCGAGGCGCGCAGCCCGTCGAGGTCGTCGTCGAAGGCGGCCATCACGGCGTCGCCGATGGTCTTCACCAGCGCCCCGCCCGATTTCTCGATGAGGCCGATCACCACGTCGAAATGGTCGTGCACGAGCTTGAAGGCCGCCGCGTCGCCGGCGTCGGTGTAGAGCTGGGTCGAGCCGGTCAGGTCACTGAAGAAGATGCCCACCCGGGCGACCTTGAGGGCCATCCCGGGGCGGAGGATGTCCTCCGAAAATTCGCGGCGGAAGCCGGGCATCGTCATCACGGCCCGGGCGCGCGCCGCCTGGTCCTCCCACGTCGCGCGCTCCAGCTTGGCGTGGCTCTCGCCGGGGCCCTGGCCCTGGAGGAGGAGCGCGCCGCCGGGCGCGATTTGCAGCGGCGCGAGCTTGGAGCCATCGAGCTCGGCGGCGCGCAGATGGCGCTCGGCGGGTGCGCCGGGCGCGACCTCGACCGGGCAGGCCTGGCCGCCGCGCACGAAGAGGCGGTAGCGGCCGGGCTCGCGGGGGACGTCGAGCCGGGCCTCGCCCTCGGCCGGGACGATGACCTGGGTGAGCACATGCGGGGTGCGCGCCGGGCCGCCCATGCAATAGGGGCCGAGATCGATCGGGCGAATGGCGCGCGACGGGGCGAAGGTGGCCTCGACGGCGTCGTCGAGATCGATCGTGAAGCGCAGGTCGCAGAGCTGGCAGGTGCCGTGATCGGCGAGCGAGGCGAGGGAGGGAAGCGCCTCGGTGGCGGTGCGGCAGCTCGGGCAGACCACCTCCCAGTGCAGGTCGAGCAGGCCGGCCCGGACGCCTGCGAGGCAGGCCCGGAGCACGGCCCGCCGGTCTTCTCCCCAGGCGTCGGCCAGGGCAAAGGGCCGGATGCGGCTCACCTCCAGGTCATCGCCCTGCTCGACGAGCTCGGTGAGGTGCGTGACGAGGGCCTCGGGCTCGGTGGCCTGGAGCGCGACGGCCGCGCGGCGCAGGGGCTCGGCCGCGATGCGCCCCGCGTCGACCTGCGGCCGGTGTCCCTTCGCCAGCTCGGCGTCGAGGGCCAGGATCGCCGTCTGGAAGCCGTGCAGGGTGCGATCGGCCATCAGCCCGAGGAAGGGGCTGAGCACGCGGTAGCGCGGGGCGAGCAGCAGGCGGATGGCCACCTGGGTGCCCCCGCTCGGCGTCGGGGTGAGGGTGAAGCTCATCTCGAGCGTCTCGAGCGGCCCCTTGAGCATCCGCCGCACGATCCGGTACCGCTCGGGGTAGACCCACTCGAAGGGCCGCTCCTCGTAGGTGACCGGGAAGCCGCCGAGCCGGGTGTGCACGAGGTAGCGGGCCGCCGAGTCCCCGGCGAGCGGCTCGGCCGTCACCTTGGCCATGCCCACCTTGCGGTTGAGCCGCTCGGTGTCGGTCATGACCGGCCAGAGCGCGTCGGGGGAGCTCTGGCAGGTGAACGCGATCTCGGCGGAGACAGGGGCCATGGCGGGCAAATTGCGGCGAAATGCAGGCCTTTGCGTCGCGTTCTACGTCGATGTGCGACAGCGCGCGCCGGCGTTACGCCCGACGCTGACCCGACGCTAGCCGGTCATCCTTGCTACGTCACCTTCGCGGCAGAGGATCCATGGTCAGCCCCGCGCCTTGTATTAAGCTGCGCCGCCATGAAGCCCCCCCGCCTGTCCGGCTCGGCGCTCACCGCCGTGCGAATCGCCGCTGAAACCAAGGGGACCGAGGTCGCCATCCGCGAGGTGATGAAGCGCGGCCTGGGGATCGATCAGCTCGAAGATCTGCCCGAGGAGTGGCGGGGCGAGCAGCCGCTCGACGCGCGCCCGCTCCAGGCCGCACCGGCGCGCCGCTGGAGCGACGCCGGTCACCTCGCCTCGGGCGCCCGCGCCTGGCCCCGCGCGTCCTCGGCCTACACGGCCGCCTTCCGGAGCGGTGCCCTCACCCCGCGGGCCGTGGCCGAGCGCGCCTTCCGCGAGATCGAGGCCCTGCCCGAGCGCCGGCCCTCGATGAACATCGCCCAGGCGAAGGACCGGGCGGCCACGCTCGCCGACGCCGACGCGGCCACCGCCCGATACGCATCCGGCAAGCCGCTCGGCCCGCTCGACGGCGTGCCCTACCTCGTCAAGGACGAGTACGACGTGCGCGGCTTCCCGACCACGCTCGGATCGCGCTGCTCGCCGGAGACGCCGATCGCCCGCGACTCCACGGTGGTCGCCCGCCTGCGCAAGGCCGGCGGCGTCTTCCTCTGCAAGACGGTGCTCACCGAGTGGGGCATGTCCCCCCTCGGCGCGAACCCCCACCAGTCGATGCCTCACAACGCCCACCACGGCGAGCGGGCCCCAGGCGGCTCCTCCACCGGCTCGGCCGTGGGCGTGGCGCTCGGCCTCTCGCCGATCGCATGCGCCGGCGACGGCGGCGGATCGATCCGCATCCCCGCGTCGCTCAACGGGGTCTACGGGATCAAGCCCACCTTCGGCCGGGTGAGCCGCGCGGGCGACGGCTTCAAGGGCTCGGTCGCCCACTGCGGGCCGATCGGCGCGACCCCCGCCGATCTCGCGCTCTTCCTCGACATCGTGGCCTCCGAGCCCGACCCGGACGACGAGCTGACGGCCTGGGCGCCGCCTCCCCCGGCCGGCGGCTTCGGCGCCCTGCTCGGCGCGGGCGTCAAGGGCCTGCGGATCGGGATCGACGAGGAAGAGTGGCGCGACGCGAGCGAGCCGGTGGCGCGGGCATGCCGCGAGGCGCTGCGCGGGCTCGTGCGCGAGGGCGCGGTGCTCGTGGACGTGAAGATGCCCATCGCTCGCCACGCGGCGCGGATCGGGTACCTGACGATCGCCCCCGAGTCGCTGGCCGCCCACCGCCGCGAGTGGCTCGACAAGCGCGAGCTGATCGGCGAGGACGTGCGCCTGGTGTTCGCCGTGGTCTCGGGCTTCTCGTCCCTCGAGCAGCTCGACGCCCAGCGCCTGCGCGCCGGCCTGCGCAAGGAGATCGCCAACATCCTCCGCGGCGTGGACGTGCTGGCCCTGCCGACCACCGCCATCACCGCGCCCCGCTACACCGAGCAGGACGCCAAGGTCCCCTTCAGCGATCCCGTCGCGCTCGACGGCGTGTGCCGCTACGCCTTCCTCGGCAACCTCACCGGCCTGCCCGCCGGCACCGCGCCCGTCGGGATGGACCCGGCCGGTCTGCCCATCGGTCTCCAGATCCTGGGCGACGCATGGGACGAAGCCGCGGTGCTCGCCGTGCTCGCCCACCTGGAGCGGAGCGAGATCGCGCGCACCGTCCGCCCCGCGGGCGCGATCGATCTGCTCGCCGTGTGAGCCCGGCGCGATCGCGCTCAAGAGGCGACGATAAAAGCTGTTCGGTCCGCGAATCGTCGGTCGGCCTCCCTCAAAATCGCTGAGGATTCCTCGGTCGACCTCCCTAGCTTCGCGGCCCTCTCGACGCTTGTATCGTCACCCCTTCAATTGATCGTGAACGACTTGGAGACGCTGATTGGCGCGCCGTCGAACGGGGGCACGTGCGCGCTGCGGAACGCGGCGGCCACGCAGCCGCCGACGGCGGTGCCGGCGAAGGGCGGGCCCTCCACCGTCGCCGAGGTCACGTTCCCGCTGGGCGCGAAGGTCACCTTCACCTTCCCGGTCCCGGTCGGCCCGTCGTCCTTCTTGCAGCTCTTGGCCGCGCCGGCGGCCTTGCTCAGCGCGGACATCGCGGCGGCTCGGTCGAACTCCTTGCCTCCGCCCTGATCGGTGGGCGCCGCCGTCGGTGCCTGGGTCGGCGTCGGCGCGGCGGTAGGGCCCTGCGTGACCGTCGGCCCGGTGCTCGGCTTGGCCGAGGGCACCCCCGAGGCGGCCGGCTTGTTCGTCGCGACCTGCGGGGTCGCGCTCGGCGTGGTCGGCGTGGTCGGGGCCGTGACCGAGGTGTCGCTCGGCGGCGGATTTTGCGCCACGGCCGTACCCGTGTCGGCCGGCACCGAGCTCGGCACCGAGCTCGGCGTGACGGCGGAGGTCGTCGCGCCGTGCTCGGTGGTCACCGGGGGCGGCGTCTCCCCGCCGCGCAGGGCGAAGAACGCGCCGACCGCGCCGACGACCAGGAGGCCGCCGACGATGCCGAGGATCAGCCCGAGCGAGCTCTTCTTCTGCGGCGCGGGCGCCATCATCGGACCGGGGCCCATGCCGATCACCGGCGCGATCGCGGGCGCCGCGACCGGCGGCTCCACCACCGGGGCAAGGAGCGGAGGAGGCGCGAGGATCGGCCCTGCCGCGATCGCCCCGCCGCCGAGGTTCATGATGTCGTCGAGGCCGCCGCGGCCGCCGCCCTTGGACGCGCCGGGCGAGGGACCGAGGTCGATCACCGCGTCGTCGCTCAGCTCTTTCTTCGCGCGGGCGAGGTTCTCGGTCGCGGTGAGCGCCGAGAGCGAGAAGAGCACCGAGTTCTCGTTGCGCTCGCCGACCAGGCGATCCGCCGAGGTCGTGCCGTGCTGCGGGGGCGGCGCGGCCGCCGCGGCGCCCGGATCGACCCGCGGGCTCGCCTCGCTCGTGGCGAACAGATCGACGGCGCCGGAGCGCCCACCTGCGCGGCGCGCCGCGGCCGGCGAGGCGGCCGCGGCGATCGGGGACACCGCCGGGGACATGGCCGCGGGCGCGCGCTGGGCGTCGCTCATCATCACCGTCGAGCCGAGGCCCATCTCGTCCGGCTCGGGCGCGGGCGCCGGCGCAGGAGCAGGCGCGGGCGCGGCCACGGCGGCCGGCCGCCCGGCTGCGGGCGCGGGCTTCGCGGCGACGACCTTCATCAGCTCGGGGACGGCGGAGAGCGGGAGCCAGTCGGGCATCCCGTCCTTCCAGACGTAGGAGTCCGGGGTGATCACCCCGCGCTGGAACTCCACGAGGATCTGCGCCGGCGTCAGTGTCCGCTGATCGTCGTCCGTGACGTTCACCGTCCACTCGTCGATCGGCGGGCCCCCGCCCTCGTTGCCGAACACGCGCGTCGCGCCTTCGCCCTCGTCTTCTTCTTCACCGCCGCCCGCGCCCCCGCTGGCGTGCACGCTCGGATCGGGCGCGGCGGCGGCCGGCGCCGCGGCGGCCGCCTCGTTTCCGTGGACGACGATGGTCGCGCCGCACTTCTTGCACTTGATCTTGACCGTCTTGCCGGCGACTTTCTCGTCGGCAATCGTGTATTTCGCCTGGCACGACTGGCAGGTGATCTTCATCGGAGCCCTTCGTAAGCCGGCTCGCGGGCATGGGTAGCCTCACCACGCGCGCGCCACGGCGTTCTCATCCACACGGCCCTGAAGGATAGCGTCTCCGCGCGAGCGCGATCAAGGAACCCGCGGCCCCTCCTGCGTGAGGCCCGCGCGGAGCCGGTCCAGGGCCGATCGCGCGCTCAGTTCAGGAGCACCAGCGTCGTCCCATCCTTGCCGCAGAACGTCGCGTCGCTCCCGTAGCGTTCGCCACAGGTGGGGCAGATCTTCCCGCGATCGGAGACCTTGGTCTTCCGCCGAGCGCCTTGCTTCGGTCCCTCCGCCGCCGGCCCCGCGGCCGCCGGATCGCCCGGCAAAGCATCGCCGGCCGCCCCACCGCTCGGAGGCTCGCCGGGCAGCGCGTCACCGCTCGAAGGGTCGCCGCTCTCCGGCTCGCCCTCCTCGCCCGGGGTGGTGAGGGGCCGCCGCCCCCGCCGGGCGATCACCAGCCCCGCGAAGCCCAGCGCCGCCGCGAGCAGGGCCACGATGCTCACGAAGAGCACCTTGCGCTCGCGGGCCGCGTCCTCGGCCACCGCCGTCTTGCCCCCGATGGTCCCCGTCGCGATCACCGCGACCGCCGGCTCGTCCTCACCCTGGCCGCTCTGCCCGCTCTGGCCGAGCAGCGCGTCGTAGTGCTCCGGGCTCGCCACCTCCACGGTCACCGTCACGCTCTTGCCGAACGCCGCGGCGGAGAGCGAGATCGTCCCCTCGGGCGCGTCGCCGGCCACGGTGATCGTCCCCGTCCCGTCCACCTGGGCCTTGTCGCTCAGCGGGCCCTTGACGATCGTGAACGCCGGCTTGGCGCCCACCGGACAGCCCTGCCCGTCGAGCACCACCGCGCGGAAGGTGAAGCGATCGCCGGGCTTCAGCACCTTGCGCGCCGGGTGCACCTCGAGGCGCGAGGGCTCGCCGGGCGCGCCTGTGCACCGGGGAGCGGGCCGCTCGGGCGGCGGCGCCGGCGGAGGCTTCGCGCTCTTCTCCGGCGGAGCAGATGCGCTCGGGATTGCGCTCGGCGCGGGCGGCTCTTCCCCGTCGCGCCGCACGAGCGAGTAGGAGCGGCTCCGGGTCGCCGTCGCCTTGCAGGTGGTGCCCTGGATGCTGAACTGGTACTCCCCCGTCTCGCTCAGCGAGATCGACGAGTCCGTCGCCGAGAGGGTGGTCACCACCGCGGCATGCCGCGGATCGTTCGCCGCGTTGCTGCACCGGGTGCGCCAGAAGCGCCCGTTCCCCGACGCGGAGTGGCTCGTGCGCGACATGCCCGGGAGCTGCTCCCAGCACTCGGCGCTGCTGAAGGCCCGCCCGCCGCCGAGGATGCTGAGCTCCCCGCCTTGCTCGCGGATCTGCACGGATCCGCCGCCCCCGCCGCTCGACGCCGGCTTGGGCCCGCACGCCTCGCCCCAGTCCGAGAGCGACCAGCTCTCGCTGAGCGGCGAGGCCGTCCAGCTCCCGCTCAAGGTGGGGCGCTCGTCCGCCCGGGCCGCGCGGGGGAACAGAGCGGCCAGGGCCGCAGCAAAGGCCGCCGTGAGCAGGATCGGACGAGGCAGGCGGGAGCGCAAGGCGAGCCCGATCACCCTAGCCGCTCCCCCGCGTGCCGGGCAACCCGGGCGCCCGCCTCACCCGCCGAATCTCCGGGCGCTCGTGCTAGATTCGCCCCGAGGTTCGCATGCTCGATCAGGACAAAGCCCGGGCCAACGGGACAAATGGGACGAACGGGAGCCACGCACACGGCGAGGAGCCGTCCTTCACGAGCGGCGGCGAGTCGCTCGGCCTCGACGAGGGCGGGCTCGCCGCGCTCCGGGCCTCCATCGCCGCGTGGCGCGCCGGCCCCGTCGCCGACGCCGAGAAGAAGATCCCGCCCCGCGAGCCGAAATTCACCACCTGGAGCGGCATGCCCGTGCCCGACCTGGTGACGCCCGCCGAGAAGAGCCCGCGCTACCAGGAAGAGCTCGGCCTGCCCGGCGAGTACCCCTTCACCCGCGGCGTGCAGCCGACCATGTACCGGAGCCGCCTCTGGACCATGCGGATGTTCGCCGGCTTCGGCACCCCCGAGCAGACCAACGCGCGCTTCAAGTACCTGCTCGCCCAGGGCCAGACGGGCCTCTCCACCGCCTTCGATTTCCCCACCTTGATGGGCTACGACTCCGACTCGCCCCGCGCCCTCGGCGAGGTCGGCATGTGCGGCGTCGCCGTCGACACCCTGCGGGACATGGAGGTCCTCTTCGACGGCATCCCGCTCGACGAGGTGACGACCTCGATGACCATCAACGGTCCGGCCATCGCGCTGCTCGCCTTCTACGTGGCCCTCGCCGACAAGCGCGGCATCTCCCGCAAGAAGATCGGCGGGACCATCCAGAACGACTGCCTGAAGGAGTTCATCGCCCAGCACGCGTGGCTCGTCCCCCCGCGGCCGGCCATGCGCGTCGTGACGGACATGATCGCCTTCTGCGCGACCGATGTTCCACGATGGAACACGGTGTCCATCAGCGGCTACCACATCCGCGAGGCCGGCGCGACCGCCGCCCAGGAGCTCGCCTTCACCCTCGCCGACGGCCTCGCCTACGTGGAGAGCTGCCTCTCCCGCGGCCTCGACATCGACAGCTTCGCCCCGCGCCTCTCGTTCTTCTTCGACGTGCACAACGACTTCTTCGAGGAGATCGCCAAGCTCCGCGCCGCCCGGCGGATGTGGGCCCGCTTCATGAAAGAGCGCTACGGCGCGAAGAAGGCCGAGAGCCTGAAGCTGCGCACGCACGCGCAGACGGCCGGCGTCTCGCTCACCGCGCAGCAGCCCTACAACAACGTGGTGCGCGTGGCCCTGCAGGCGATGGCCGCCGTGCTCGGCGGGACGCAGTCGCTCCACACCAACTCGCTCGACGAGACCTACGCCTTGCCGACCGAGGAGAGCGTGATGATCGCCCTCCGGACGCAGCAGATCATCGCCCACGAGAGCGGCGTGGCGAGCACCGTCGACCCGCTCGGCGGCGCCTACTTCGTCGAGTGGATGACCGACAAGCTCGAGGCCGAGGCGCTCGACACGATCCGGCGGATCGACGAGATGGGCGGGATGGTCTCCGCCATCGAGAAGGGTTACCCGCAGCGGGAGATCGCCGCGAGCGCCTACCGCTTCCAGCGCGAGCTCGACGACAGCGAGCGGGTGATGGTGGGCGTGAACCGCTTCCAGACGAGCGACGAGAAGAAGATCCCGCTGCTCAAGATCGACGAGCAAGTGCAGAAGCTCCAGTGCGAGAACCTGGCGAAGGTGAAGGCCACGCGCGACGCCGACAAGGTGCGGAGCGCGCTCTCGGCGGTGCGCGAGGCGGCCCGCGGGAGCGACAACCTGATGCCGCCGATCATCGGCGCGGCGAGCGTGTACGCGACGGAGCAGGAGATCTGCGATGTGCTGCGCGAGGTGCTCGGCACGTACACGGACCCGGCGGAGTTCTGAGCGGAGGGCGCGCTAGCTCCGGGTCGAAAGCCGAACGCCTCCGGGAGCGCGCCGTTCACCGTGCGGACTGGGCTCAGCGGGCACGGCGATCACGTGCCCGCCGACGAGCACGAATCTCACACGATGGCGCGTCAGCAACGCGAAGAATTCGCTCCAGTCCTTGTACAGGAGTTCCATGGAGGTCGATGGTGGCGCGGCGGATCGTCTCCACCGCGGCGAGCCGCTCCGTCGGCGTGCTGTCCTCCCACGTCCCCTCGGTCAAGGCGTCGGCGTCGTGGAGATCGGCGATGCGAAGGATCCGTTCGATCACCGCAAGATGCTCGCAGGAAAGCCCGCGACGTGCCAGGGGCAATTCAGCCGCCGGAACGTCGAGAAGCGAGCAGCTCCGCAATGGCCTCCGGAGTGAGTGGCGGACTTTTGAGGTGTGCGACAGCATGGCAGTTCGGACAAAGCGGACGGAGGTCTCGGATCGGGTCGACCTCACGCTCCTCCGCGGTTTCTGCGAGCGGCGCAAGGTGGTGCACATGGATGTAGCCCTCGGCGAGGTCGCCATAGACGTCACCGAAAGAAAACCCGCAGGCGACGCAGGTTGACCCATGGTGCTCGATGCACCGGCGGCGGGCGAGGGGATTTCGTTCGAAGCGACTGACCCATGCTTGCTGCGCGGCCCCCTCGACAAGGGTCGCTCCGAGCTCGTCGGGAAGCGCGACGTATCCGAGGTGGGTCTCCTGGGCCGAGAGAGGCGCATTCCGGTCTGGATCTTGCGCTGCGTCCTTCTTGTTCTCGTTGGGCAGCTTGTTCCCCACATTGATCTTCGCGCTGGCGGTGAACATATGCGGCTCCGCAACGACATCGTTCCCGACAACCTCTTTGGCGTAGCGCAACACCATCTCGTTGTGGCCCTTGAGATGTGGCGAGCCAGCCACGGGATTGCCGGATTTCGTGAGCCCGACGCTCTCGATGAAGCGCATATGATGGGGCTGCAATATGTGTGCGACTGTCTCGAATTGCTCGATCGTGCCGTCGAACGTGCATACGGGAACACGCACGGATCGATAACGTGGACGTTGGAAATGGGGACCCAGGAAGGGGGCTTTCCCGAGCTCGCCCAGGCAGTTCATGTGGATGCGGTCGGCGGTCACGATCAGGGCCTCGACCATGCCCACATTGAGCCGGAACAGGTTGCGTGCCAGCGTGACCCCCCATGCCTTCGGCGCCACCGAGGCGGCATGGTCCGCCGACTCGACGAGCTGCCGCAGCGCGACCACGCGGTGGTGCGGATCAGGCAACAGGGAGATGATGGCCTGCTCCACATCAGGGTACATCGAGTGAGCCGTGATGCTCCTCGGGGTCAATCCGGGGCGGGCGCTTGATTTCATCCCCATGATGCTAGCTAGCCTCCGTCACGCAACGGACAACTTCTAAAAAAGGAAACCGGTTGGCGAACATTTGACAATCAGCGGCGAAGCTCGGACGTAGCCTGCTGTTTTTCTGTGACGTTGCCCTGTTGGTCGGTGGCGCCCAAGTCTATCTTCGCGTGTCGGCGAAAAAGCCCAACAGTCAGCCCGCTTTTAATGGCGTGTTTCGACGCGATGGCATGTATCAGTCGGTGGCAGTTCGCACACAGGGTGATGAGGTCGTCGAGACGGGTCTTCGTCTCGCCTGTGTCGCACAGGGGGTTCACGTGATGGACATCCAGCGCGACCGACCTGGCTACTGTGGCGGCTGATCCGACGGAAAATCCGCATTGTTGGCAACGATAATCGTCACGTTCGAGCGTCAGCTCCTGAAGACCCCGATCGCGATGCCTCCGTCGCACGCTTTCCTCGACCAGTGTGCCCTCTATCGCCGAACCCGAATTTCTGTGTGGATCTGGCTGCGAATCGCCTGGCGAGGTCGTTTGAACACGCGCGGCGTCTGGGTAAAAACATTCGAGAAGCGGCCAGCAAGCTGAGATCAGCTCAGCGGCAGCCAGTCTTGCTTCGGCACCGCTCGCCGCTTCGAACGCATCGGTGTCAGCCACGTAAAGAGCAAAGTACGTGCCGGCGCTTGGTGCAGGACCGACATTGATCCCGGTGTTCGGTACCGACGGAAACAGGTCTTGCGGGATCGACAGATGCCGTTTTCGCAAACTCTCCTCGAAATCCTTGTCGTTGCCATAGAGAGTCTCAACGACCGTGGCTTTGGTACCGGTGACGCGATTGTGGTTCGCTGCCGCTGTCGATGACCAAGCAAGCTGGTTGGATTTGCGAAAATGTGTTGTGCTGATGGCCGCTTCGAGCAGTCGATGGGGCTGACGCAGCAGATTGTCGCGAAAGATGGTAGCCATCGTGCGACAATGTACGGTAAGGATTCGAACCTCCCCGTGCTCTAAATTGATATGAAGGCCAGTGCGGTAATCTACGCGCGTTCCCGAAGCCTTCTTCAGATCGAAGAAGCGCCGGTCGCCGAGAACCCACTCCGCGGCGCTTCTGCCCTTGCCCTGTCGAGCTACTATGGAGGAACGAGATCTCGCGGCATAGGCTTCCTGAAGGAGCATCACAATGTGCGGAGTTGCCGGGTTGACTGACATGGCGCTTTCCTTATGAGCGACTGAGCCCATCACCGACAGCGTCTTGACTGATGTAATCCGGAGGCCCGATCAACATCACGGGGGAGCTGCCAACCCCACATTTCCGCCGCTCCATCTCTACACTTAGCCAGGTTATCCCGCTGCTGCATGAATTCCCCGACGTTTAGGCCCACCGCTTCACGCGCCAACCCTCCATGGCGCGACATCGGCGGCATCGAGCACCACGTCGAACGCCTCGCCGTGCGCGCTGCGCTATCACGGAACATTGGACCCCTCGACCGTCGACTCCCGCGGAGCCGCGAGCGTCTTTTTGCCGCGCGGCGCGCGGCGCGCGGGGAGCTTCAGGTCTTGCAGCTTGCGCCCGAGCTCGTCGTCCCGCGCGACCGCGTCGAAGTCATGATCTAGGCCGAGCACGCGGAGCGCGCGGAGGTAGGTGCCCAGCGCCACCGCCGGGTCGCCCTTTTCGAGCCGGTTCAGCGTGTCGCGCGACACCCCGACTCGCTCGGCGAACAGCACGGTCGTGAGCCCGCGCCGCAGCCGCGCCAGGCGCAGCCGCTCGCCGAAGGCGTGAATCTGCCGCTCGACGGAGGGGAAGGGGCGCTGGAACGTCCGCGGCATGTCCGATACCCTAGGCACCAGGGCTATGACTGTCAAAAGTATCGGACACGCCGCTCCAGGCCAGCCCCTCCCCGGGGCCTCTTTCCCGTGGTAGAGCCCCGCCTGCCATGACGACCAGCGCGACGCAGCCCGCCGACCAGATCCGCAAGACCTTCCTCGACTTCTTCGCCGCCCGCGGGCACGCGGCCGTCCCGAGCGCGACCATCGTTCCACAGAACGACCCGACGTTGATGTTCGTCAACGCCGGCATGGTCCCCTTCAAGAACGTCTTCACCGGCCAGGACAAGCGCCCCTACACCCGCGCCACCTCGAGCCAGAAGTGCATCCGCATCAGCGGCAAGCACAACGACCTCGAGAACGTCGGCGTCACAGCGCGGCACCACACCTTCTTCGAGATGCTCGGCAACTTCTCCTTCGGCGACTACTTCAAGGAAGACGCGATCGCCTTCGCCTGGGAGCTGCTCACCAAGGTCTACGGCATCCCGGAGAACCGCCTCGTCATCACCGTCTTCAAGGGCGAGGGCGGCTTTACCGCCGACGACGAGGCCGCGGCGATCTGGCGCAGGGTCACCGGCTTCGGCGACGAGCGCATCATCCGCCTCGGCATGGCCGACAACTTCTGGTCCATGGGCGACACCGGCCCCTGCGGCCCCTGCTCGGAGATCCACTTCTTCCACGGCGGCGAGCCCGACCTCGCCCGCTTCGGCGAGGAGCCGCGCATCGACGGATCCGGGTGGACCGAGATCTGGAACCTCGTCTTCATGCAGTACGACCGCGCCAGCAAGGACGCGCCCGTCACGCCGCTGCCCGCGCCCAGCATCGACACCGGCATGGGCCTCGAGCGCGTCTCCGCCGTCCTCCAGGGCGTCACCTCCAACTACGACACCGACCTCCTCCGCGGCCTCGTCGATCACGCCGCGGCGATCGCGGGCAAGCCTTACACGGGCGGCACCGGCCCCGACGATGTCTCCATGCGCGTCATCGCCGACCACGCGCGCACCACGGCCTTCATGATCGCCGAGGGCATCCTCCCGGACCGCGACGGCCGCGAGTACGTGCTCCGCCGCGTCATGCGCCGCGCCATCCGCCACGGCCACCGCCTCGGCATCACGCGGCCCTTCCTGCACGAGGTCGCCCTCGACGTCGTCCGCGGCATGGGCGCGGCGTACCCCGAGCTCGTCGATCGCAAGGACCTCATCGCCAAGGTCGCCGAGGCCGAGGAGGTGCGCTTCCGCGAGACCATCGACCGGGGCCTCGAGCTCATCGAGAAGAACAAGGTCTGGCGCATGGAGGGCGAGCAGCGCGTGATGCCCGGCGCCACGGCCTTCAAGCTCCACGACACCTACGGCTTCCCGCTCGACCTGACGCAGGTGATCGGCCAGGAGCAGGGCTTCTCGGTCGACATCGCCGAGTACGAGCAGGAGCTCGCCGAGGCGCGCGCGCGGAGCGCTGGATCCAAGGTCGGCGAGGAGGCGGTCGACGCGATCTTCGCGCCCGTGCTCGCGAAGGTGAAGAGCGTCGCCTTCACCGGCTACGAGCGTGAAGAAGGTACGAGCGAGGTGGCCGGGCTCATCCTCGTCGAGGAGAGCGGCGAGGGCGACAAGATCAAGCGCGCGCGGCGCGCCGTCGATCAAGCCTCGGCCGGCAGCAAGGTCGAGATCGTCGTCAAGGAGACGCCCTTCTACGGTGAGTCCGGCGGCCAGGTCGGCGACATCGGCGTCTTCACAGCCGAGGGCCTGCGCGTGCGCATCACCGACACGCAGAAGCCGATCAGCGGCCTCATCGTCCACGAGGGCGTCGTCGAAGAAGGATCGATCGCGATCGGCCAGAAGGTGCACCTCGCCGTCGATCACGCGGCGCGCTCGGCCACGCGGCGCAACCACTCGGCAACCCACCTGCTCCACTGGGCGCTGCGCACGGTGATGGGCGATCACGCGCAGCAGAAGGGCTCGCGCGTGGGGCCGGACATCCTCCGCTTCGACTTCACGCACAATAGCCCCCTCTCGCGCGAGCAGATCGGCAAGATCGAGGACCTCGTGAACGACAAGGTGCTCTCGAACGCGCCGGTGCTCACCGAGGTGCTCCCCATCGACGAGGCCCGGAAGAAGGGCGCGATGGCGATCTTCGAGGAGAAGTACGGCGACACCGTCCGGATGCTCACCATGACGCCCGAGGTGGTCGAGCTCTGCGGCGGCACGCACGCCCGGGCCCTCGGCGACATCGGGCTCTTCAAGATCACCGGCGAAGGTGGCGTTGCCGCCGGCGTACGACGGATCACGGCGGTCACCGGCGTCAACGCCTTGAGCCACCTGCGCGAGGTGGAGGCCGAGCTCCACCGGGCCCGGCAGGCGGCGAAGGCCACGGGCGGTGACCTGGTCGACAAGATCGGCAAGCTCGTGGCGCGCGAGCGGGAGCTGGAGAAGAAGGTCGCCGAGGCCGAGAAGAAGCTCCTCGAAGGCGGCGGCGGAGGCCAGGGCTCCGGGATCGACGGGATGATCGCCGCGGCCGAGGAGGTCCAGGGGATCAAGGTGCTCGGTCGCCGCGTGCCCGACGGGACGCAGGCCGCGGCGCTGCGCGAGCTGTGCGAGAAGCTGCGCGACAAGCTCGGTGACAAGGCGGTGGTGCTGCTCGGCTCGGTCACGGACGGCAAGGCGCAGCTCGTGGCGATGGTGTCGAAGGAGGCGACCGCGAAGGTGAAGGCGGGCGACCTCATCAAGAACGTGTCCGCGATCGTGGGCGGGCGCGGCGGCGGGCGGCCCGACATGGCGCAGGCCGGCGGGCCCGACGTGAGCAAGCTCGATGAGGCGATCGCAGAGACCCGCGCCGAGGTGGAGAAGCTCGCGGGGGGGTGAGCCGCGGCCGAGCGGCACGGTCGATGAAGCCGAGCTCCGTGCTGCGGGAGCCCGAAGAACCGCGCCGACGAGCGGCGTGAATTCGACGAAATCTGGCGGAGGAGAAGGGATTCGAACCCCTGGTACAGTTGCCCGTACGGCGGTTTTCAAAACCGCTGCCTTCGACCGCTCGGCCACTCCTCCTGATCTCTCGATCGCTCGACCCTCGCGCCTCTTCACGGCGCCTCGGGGTCACCCCGCGGCCCGCTCCTTCCTCGCGGCCGCCGGCTTCGCCTGGCCCTCCTTGGCGCCGGCCAGCACCAGCTTGCGCACGGCCTCGGCCACGTCCTCGGCCCCGGCGGGCGTGAAATGCAGCGTGTCGTAATAGACCCGCGCGCTCCGCTCCAGGATGGGCATCAGGTCGAGCTGCTCCACGCCGAGCTCGTCGTTGATCGCGGCGGCCCGGTCGTCGACCTTCTTGAGCAGCGCGTACGCGGCCTTGATGTCCGCGTAGACCTTGACCTCCTCGATGTAGGGCCGGCCCATCCCGAAGTTCCAGAGCAGCGCCTTCTCCTCGGGTGAATGATCTTTGTCGAACCAGGGCTGGCGCACCACGATCACCCGGCGGGCCTTGCTCTTCGCCAGGCGGATCATCTCCCGGTAGTACTTCTCGAAATGATCGAGCATCGGCGTCGGGTCCGGCAGCTCGGTGAGCAGCGTCTCGGCGTTGGCGCGCATCTTCCGCGTCCGGTGCAGCCAGTCGCCGGTGTTCTTCCGCACCGCCTCGGGGCGCCGCAGCCACTGGTTCACGCGCGAGGCCAGGTGCCAGAGCGCCGTCTTCTTCGGCGAGAAGCCGAACGGGCCCTCGGGGTGTTGCTCGAACACGCTCGACAGGGCGAAGGCGCCCTCGGTGATCTTGGCGGGCGTCTTCTTCTCCATCCAGCGGATCACGTCGCTCGCGCCCACCATCACGAAGATCGCGTCGAGCTCTGCGTAGCGGGGCAGCACCCGCGAGAGGAGCAGGGTGATCTGCTCGCAGGGCAGGATCGCCTTGGCCACGTTGCCGATGTGCACCCGGGGCGCGCCGAGCGTGGCGAGCGCCGCGGGCTCGCTCAGGAGCCGCTCGAGCACCGCGGGCCAGGTCTGGTGCTGGTCGAGGTAGTAGCACTCCGCCGCGCTCCCCCCGATCACGAGCGCGCGCCACACGGGCTCGCCCTTCGGGGGCGGCTCGCCGCCGCGCTCTCCATCGCGGTTGATGCTCACCTTCGAGACCGGGTCGAGCGAAGGCAGCGCCGTCTGGTCGATCTCGAGCCGCTCGCGGCTGTGGGGCCGGTAGCGGTAATAGCCGCCGTAGGCGCGGAGCAGCTTGCGGGCGACGAGCTCGGCGACGATCGCCGCGGCGACGGCGCCGCCGGCCGCGGCGAGCAGCAGGGCGAGCGGGCTCACGAGGCCTTCCCTCCGCCGAGGGCGCGCGGGAGCCTGCGGAGCACTTTGGCGTGGAGGTCCACGTCGGGGTCGTTTTTGTACACGAAGAAGATCGAGGTCAGGGCGAAGATCACGACCGCGCCGATGCCGGAGAAGAAGAGGGGGATGAAGGCGACCCAGCGGGGGCGGCCCTCGGGGAAGGCGTGGAGCCCGAGCTTGAGCCAGAGCAGGAAGAGCGTGGCCGGGATCGCGCCGAGGGTGGCCCGCGTGCCCACGTGGTGGAGGTAGCGGAAGAGCGAGACGCCGAGCTCCTGGCAGGCGAGGACGATCAGCGCGAGCGCGAAGAGCACGCAGGGGACCGCGGTGCCCACCGCGACGCCGTAGATGCCCATCGGCTCGACGAGCACCCAGCTCATCACGAAGTTGGCGACGCCCATCACCAGGAACCCGATCGACGGCTTCGCCGCGTTGCCGAGGCCCATCAGCACGGGCATGGCCACGCCGCGGGCCGGGAGGAAGATCAGGTAGGACGCCATCAGCACCCGGATGATCTCCCCGGCCGGCTGCGCGAACGACTCGCCCATCCAGAACGACACGAACTCGGGGCCGAGGACCATGAGGTAGATGCCAACGAGGAGGGACAGAGAGTACGAGATCTTCGACCACTTGAGGAAGATCGGCCCGAGCTCGGGCACCTTGTCCTGCGCCTGCAGCTTCGCCGCCGTCGGCATGATGACCGAGGCGATGCCGATCACGAGGCCGATGAGCGGCGGGAAGAACTTGTTGCCTATGTCGAACACCGTGCCCGCGGTGAGGTCGAGGTGCGCGCGCTTCAGGTTCGCGTTGATCACCAGCACGTCGGTCCTGAACGACAGGAGCGTGCCCATGTTGAGCAGCATCACGAACATGCTGAAGCCGAGGATCTCCTTCATCCGGTGGCGCTCGGCGCCCTGGAGGCCGAAGCGCACGCCGGGGAAGCGGCGGCGGATCAGGATCAGCGCGGCGGTGAACTCGGCGAGCTGCGCGCCCGCCTGGATGAGCGCGAGCACGACGAGCGACGGGTAGGCGCGGAGCAGGAAGACGGTGAGCGTGAGCCGGAAGAAGAGGCCCGTGATCTTCACGATGTTGGCGGCCACGAAATCGTGGTGCGCCTCCATGATCCCGAACGGGAGCTGCGCCGTGAAGCCGAGCGCCACGGTCACCGTGCTGATCCAGTACGCGATCCGCGCCTGATCGATCCACACCGGGCCGAGCACCTGCCACTCCTCGGACCGCACGTAGGTGTGCTCGAAGAAGAACGAGAGGGCCGAGCCGATGGTCATCGCCCCGGCGCCGGCGATCAGCGTCATCGCCAGGCAGCTCGCGATGGACTCGTTCGTCTTCGCGAGGTCCTTCGCGGCCACGTGCTTGGCGATGAAGCGCACCGCGGCCATCGGGATGCCGAGGACGAGCAGCCCGAGGTAGCCGGTGAGGGCGGCGACGGTCAGCCAGGTGTCGTTCGGCCCTGCGCCGAGCGCCTTCACCTGCACGGGCGTGAGCTGCACCATCACCAGGATCTGGATGATCGCGAGCGCCCAGTTCGACCCGATGTTCTTGAGCATTGCCCGGGAGACCCTCAGCCGCAGGCTGTTCGATTCATGTCTATGTCGCCTGCTCGATCCCGGCCGCCGGCCCGTTCCGGCGATGCTCCTTCGTGACGGTCGACCTTAGCGTAAACCGCGCGCGGCTCGCAACGGGAAGTCCCGCGCCAAATCGGCGGAATCGCGGCGGAACCTCGCGGAGAGGCGTGGAGAGAGCCATGGAGCGCGCGGTGACCGGCGGGCGGCCGCCGCAGGCGCCGCAATGCGAGGTTCGTCCCGCGGCGCCGAAGCCTTCGCCCGACGAACATTCTTCGCATTCTCGCGCTCGGCTCGTCGAAGTGGCGGCGCCGCGCGCACCGCAATCGGGCATTGTGGCGGAGGGTGGTCGGGCAGAATGGTGCGGCGGTGATTTTACAATGAACGCGCAAGCGGCGCTCCCGTTCAGCGGGTCGGCGCTGGCTGCGCCAGCATCGCGTCGACCCAGCGCTCGGCGAGCGCGCAGCTCCCCGCGCTGCGCGCCTTGAGGCCCGTGCGCTCGTACGGCCCGGCGGCGAGGGCGATCCACGCGCCGCGCACCTTCCACGCGAGCGGGCCGAGGCGCGGGCGCTCCCGGCAGCGCTGGCCGAAGCGCGCGCCGAGCAGCGCGGCGGCCTCGGTCGCGTCGCGCGCGGTGTCGAAGACCATGCGCCATCCGACGGCGATCTGGTGCGGCGAGCCCTCGCCGCCGGCCGTGGACGCGCCCGGCGGATCGCGTCGCGCGACGATGTAGTGATCGCCGCCCCAGCCCTCCGCGGCCGCGGCGGCCCTGTCGCGGTGCGCCCACTCCGCGAAGCCGAGGCGCATCCCCTGCTCCCCCATCACGTCGTCGAGCACCGCGCGGAAGCCCTCGCCGAGCGGACCCGGAGCGGGCGGCGAGACCTCGATCGGCGCCTCGCCGCCGTCGTATTTCGAAGGGTGGAGGAGCTGCTCGGTGCTCGCGGGCAAGCGGCGGAACGCGCCGTCGACCGCGGCCCAGTCCCCGCGGCCGCGCAGCGCTTGCACGAAGCGGAACCCATCGGTGTAGGGCGAGGCGAGCGAGGCCTGGAGCAGGTGGGGCGTGGCCGCGCCCTCGGCCGAGAGCGCGGTCGACGCGGCGACGAGGCCCGAGAAGAGCCGCTCGTCGACGTTGAACGCGGAGCCGGCCACCACGTCGAACATCGCGCTCGTGGCGTCGCCCTCGATCAGCGCATGCGCGGCCGCGGCGCGGTCGCCCTGGCCGGGCTTGTACGAGAGCGTGGGGCCGATGGAGAAGCTCTGATCCTGGAGCGCATGCACCAGCTCGTGGGCCAGCGTCTCGTCGGCCTCGTCCTCGTCGAGGTCGTCGACGAGGTACATCGTCTGGTCGAGGGGCTCGTAGAAGCCCGCGATCCGGCCCTGGATCAAGGCGTAGCTGCCCTTGAGGTAGTCGTAGTCGTCGGGGATCAGCTCCAGCGCCGCGAGCGCCTCGCCCTCGTGCTCCAGCGTCGCCGGGGGGATCTCCTTCTCCACGTGCTCGCGGATCTTCGCGAGGATCTGCGCGCGATCGAGCGTCTTTACGCCGACCTCGCGCAGGACGGGCAGCCCGCGCGCCTGCGACACGCGCCGCGTCATCGCCATCACCCGCGCCCGGTTCTCGTCCTGCTTCGGCTTGCTCTCCGGCGCGGCGCTCGCCGAGGCAGGGGGCGCGGCGACCTTCGCTGCCGGCGTCGTGTCGACTCCGCGCGGCGCCGACGCAGGCGCGGCCACCGGGGCGCTGCTGCACGCGACCGCGCCGATCGCCGCGGAGAGCGCGAGGGCGAGCGCGGCGGTCGACCTCACGAGGCGCTCTGGGCGGCCGCGCGGATCGCCTGGATCGCGGCCGCGTAGCGCGCGACCCGCTGATCGAACGACAGCGTCTCGCCAGGCGCGACGGCGCCGAAGACCGCGGAGCCCGCGACCATCACCCGCGCGCCCGCGTCGACCACCGCGGCGGCCGTCTTCTCGGCGACCCCGCCGTCGACCTCGAGCTCCACGGCGAGCCCCTCGCGATCGATCCGCTCCCGCAGCGCGCGCAGCTTGGGCAGCGCCGAGGGCAGGAACGACTGCCCGCCGAAGCCCGGGTTGACGCTCATCACCAGCACGAGATCGAGGTCCCCGAGCACGTGGCGGATCGACTCCTCCGAGGTGTGCGGGTTGAGCACGACCCCGGCCTTGGCGCCGAGCCCGCGGATCTGCTGGAGCGTGCGGTGCAGGTGCGGCGAGGCCTCCACGTGCACCGAGATAAAGGAAGCGCCGGCCTTGCGGAAGTCCTCCACGTAGCGCTCGGGCTCGACGATCATCAGGTGAACGTCGACCGGCAGCTTCGTCGCCGCGCGCACGGCGCGCACGATCAAGGGCCCGATGGTGATGTTCGGAACGAAGCGTCCATCCATCACGTCGACGTGGATCCAGTCCGCGCCGGCGGCCTCGACGGCGCGCACCTCCTCGGCCAGCCGGCCGAAATCCGCGGAGAGGATGGAAGGGGCGATGCGCGCGGTGCTCACGCCCATCGAGCTAGCACGGCCGGGCCGTCTCCGGAACGGCCGCGGCCTCGATCGACGTCGTGACGGGCGGGTGAAGGGCGGGCGAAGAACGTCCGCCCTCCGCGACAAGCGAGGCCCGCGCTCCGGGGAACCTGCTACCGTCCTGTCCCTCGCCGGCCTCGTGCGCCGGGCGAGGCTCCGGCGAAAAACGAGGAGGATTCGATGGGCATGGAGACGCGGCCCCTCACCAAGGCGGACTACGATCAGATCGTCCAGGTCATCGATCGCTGGTGGGGCGGGCCCACGAGCGCGCTGGCGCACCCGATGTTCTTCTACGAGCTCGGCGCGCTCGCCCGGGTCGTGGAGAGCGACGGCGTGCTGGCCGGCTTCCTCCTCGGCTTCCGCTGCCCCGACACCGAGGTGGGCTACGTGCACCTCGTCGGCATCCACCCCGACTACCGCCGCAAGGGCGTGGGCAAGCTGCTCTACGCGGCCTTCGAGGCCGACTGCGCGAAGATTGGCTGCCGGTCGCTCAAGGCCATCACCACCCTCGGCAACGAAGGGAGCGTCCGTTTCCACCAGGCCCTCGGCTGGGACCGGGCCGAGGTGGAAGACTACGCCGGCCCAGGCCGTCTGCGGATCGTCTTCACCAAGCCGCTCGTGTCCGCGAGCGCGGGCTGACCTCGGGCCGGCGAGCCCGCGCTCGCCGCCGGGACAGACCTGCGAGCGCCGCGCTTTCGCCGGGCGTTGACCTTTGAGTCGAGCGGCGTACGCTCCCGGGGAAAATGGCCCCCTGTCTCTGATCTGCGCATCCCCGCGCCCCTTGCGCTCGCGAGGTGATCGTCATGCAACAGCGATTCTTCGTCCTGCTCGGTGTCGCGGTCCTCTCGGCCGGCGCATGCGCCAAGGGGACGAGCTTCGTCGGGGCGGGCGGCGGGGACACGAGCGGCAGCGGGGGCAGCGCCGCGACGACCACGTCCTCGACGACGAGCGGGAGCGGCGGGTCGACGACTACGTCCTCGACGACGAGCGGGACCGGCGGATCGACGACCACCACCACGAGCACGACGGCGACCACCGGCGCCGGTGGGGCACCCTGCCCGGACGATCCGTGCAAGGTCACCGTCCCGCAGTGCGGCTGCGAGGCCGGCGAGCAATGCGGGATCAACGGCGTCGCCGTCGCCTGCGTGCCCGAGGGCAACGTCCCGGCGGGCCAGCAGTGCGGCCTCCCCGGCGCCGACTGCGGCCCCGGCACCGTCTGCGTGCAGACCGCCAAGTCGGCCGACACCTGCATGAAGTTCTGCGACAGCGACGCGGACTGCCAGGCCCCCGGCGGGCTCTGCCTGCTCACCCTGAACGACGGCATGGGAGGCTCGATCCAGGGCGTGATCCTCTGCACCGAGAACTGCAACCCCGCGACCAACACCGGCTGCCCGGTGCCCGGAACGGCCTGCCAGCTCCTCAAGGAGAGCGGCGGCTTCATGCGCTTCCTCACCCGCTGCGGCAACGCCGGCGCCGGGACGCAGGCCTCCGCGTGCATGAGCAGCGACGACTGCGCCCCGAAATTCGGGTGCTTCAACACCGACCCGGCCGATCCCAACGCCAACGCATGCTTCAAATGGTGCATGGTGAACGGCGTGCAGAATTGCCCGGCCGGCACCTCGTGTAATGCGCTACAGACGCCCATCCTGGTGGGCAACGACGAGTACGGCGTATGCTTCTAGAGAAAGAGCGCGCTCCGCTGGAGCGCCTTCGGGAAATCGGCCTCTTCGGCGGCCTGTCCGACGAGGTCCTCGAGACGTTCGTGGCCGCCTTGCCCGTGATCGAGGTGGGCCCCGGGCAGAACATCTTCAAGGAGGGCGACGCGGGGCGCGAGCTCTTCGTGCTGCTCGACGGGGAGGTGGAGATCCTCCGCTGCTCGAAGCGCGGCCACGAGACGCGCATGGCCATCCTCGGGCCGGGCGACTGGTTCGGCGAGATGAGCGTGCTCGACGTGCTCCCCCGCTCCGCGACCACCCGCGCGGTCGCCCCCACGCGCCTGATCCGCTTCACCGCGCACGACCTCGACACCCTCTACCGGCGCGACATCCGCTCCTACGCGCTCGTGGTGCTCAACATTTCGCGGGAGATCTCCCGCCGCCTCCGGGTCGCCGACGGCCTGCTCGCCGACGTGGTGAGCAACATGATGGACCACTACGGGCGCAAGCCCTGAGCGTCCGCGCCGCGGCCCGCGACGATCGACGCGCGAGCCCCTGCGCCTGAGGAGATCGAGCCCGCGGCTACTTGCCGCCGGAGCCGCCGGTCCCGGCCACGCCGCCCGTACCGCCCATGCCGCCTGCGCCGGTCGCCCTGCCTGCGCCGCCGGTGCCCGTGGCGCCGCCTTCACCATCTCCACACCGCCGTTGTGCTCAGTTGCGCCACCTGTGCTGCTGGTCCCGCCGGTTGTACCTGGTTGCGCCGGTCCTCGCCGTCGCCGGCGTCCGAGTCGAGCGCGCCGCCGCCTGCGCCGGACGACGTCCCGGACCTGCGCCGCCTCCCGGTATCGGGAGGTCGCGTCAGCCCCGGGCGGATCGGGCTGCGGGGCTGAAGATGCGCCCGCGGCAAAGACCACCGCACCGAGAAGGTGCTGATCCGCCGCGACGGCCGGACTCCACCCTGGAGCGCATCGCCGGCCACGAAGCGCCGGGCGCGCTCGCCGCTCAGTCGCAGCCCATGCCGCCGGATCCGCCCGACCCTCCGGCGCCGCCCGATCCCGTCGATCCGGTCGTGCTGGTGCCCGAGGTGGTCCCGTGGGAGCCGCCGTCGCCGCCTTCACCACCGTCGCCGCCGCAGCCGTCGTGCACGCCGCCGTCCTGATCGACGGGCTTTCCGCCGCCCGCGCCGCTCGTGGTGGTCCCGCTGGAGCCGCCGCCGGACCCGCTCGCGGCGGCCGTGCCGTTCTCCGCTCCACCGCCGCCGGAGGCGCCGCCGGCCCCGTAGTCGTTGTCGCCCGCGCTCGATCCCTTGTCGACGCCCGGCGGATCGGGCTGGGGATTGAACACGCACCCGGCCCCGATGACGAAGGGGATGGCAAAGAGGGAGAGCTGTACGGCTCGCCAACCTCCGTGAAGCAATCTTCGCGCCATGATTTACAAGTGCGGTTTTCCGCTGCGTGTCCGTGCTTGCTGCCGGCACAGGATGGCACGGTTCCCGACCGGGGATCGCCCTGCTCCTTCCGGCGCGCTATCGTGGGCGCACGATGAGCGCCAGCGACCCCGAAGGATCCGAGCGCCTCGGCGCGGTTCGCTGCCGATCGAGGAGGACAGCCAGGCCGCGGGGCGCCCGCCTGGCCTGCAGCGGCTGCTCTCGCCGTGTCCAAGGGCAAGCCGGCCGAGGCGATCCGCCGCCTACGCCGCCGGCCAGCGGGAGTTCGGCGAGAACTACGTGCAGAGCTGGTAGAGGAAGGCCCAGATTCTCGCCGCGGATCCGCCTGATCTGCGTCAGCAGCAGATCGCCGCCCAGCGCGGCCAAGGCGAAGCCCGTCGCCCAGATCGCCCAGGTCGTGCAGGCGGTGACCGAGAAGAGCTCGGCTCGCGCTGGAGCAGCGGGCCGCGGCGCTGGGCAAGCGGCTCGACGAGCAGGAGGCGGAGGCCTCGCGGGCGAGAAGGCGCAAGGGCGGCTGTGCGCCCGAGGCCGTGGGCGATCTGCTCGCGGCGATCGCGAGGTGCCCGCACCTCCGCGCGGTGGGCCTGATGACCGTCCCGCCGATCACCGACGATCCGGAGGAGGCGCGGCCCTTCTTCGCCCGCCTGCGCGCGCTGCGCGACGAGCACGGCGGCGCGGCGGCGCTCCCCGAGCCTCCATGGGCATGAGCCACGACTATCCGATCGCCATCGCCGAGGGCGCGACGCTGGTGCGCGTGGGGACGGCCATCTTCGGGGAGCGGCGCGGTTGATGCGCCGAAATGGACCGGTCGATCCCGCGTCGAGCGCGTATGCTCCGGGGCTGATGCGCAGCTCCTCCTCGATCCTCGGCGCGCTGATCCTCGGCCTCCCTGCGCTGTCCGGCTGCTTCCTCGGGCCCATGCCGGCCTCGGTGGGGCACCCGCTCGCCGGCGCGACGGCGCCCGAGTTCCACGAGCTTGCCACCTCGGAGCGCGAGGTGGGCTTGCCGGGCAGCCCGCGCGTCCGGGTCACCGTCGTCGACTTCTGGGCCTCGTGGTGCGAGACCTGCAAAGAGGCGATGCCCGCGCTCGACGCGCTCTGGCGCGACAAGCAAGAAGACGGGGTGATGGTGATCGGCGTGAGCGTCGACGAGTCGCCGGACGACGCGATGCTCGCCATGCAGCACCTGCATGCGACCTTCCCCGTCGTGCTCGACCCCGGGATGCGCATCGCCGGCAGCTTCTCCGTCGGCAGCGTGCCGACCACCTTCGTCGTCGATCGCAAGGGCGTGGTCCGCTGGGTCGGGCACGATCCGACGCTCGCCCGCCGCGCCGTCGACGTGGTCCTCCACGAGTAGCGGAGCCGCGACGCGACGATGGTGAAGCGCGCCCCAGCCGCCGGCCGCCGCGGGCTCCCCGACGGGCCGACCTTGTTCGAGGCCGCCGTGCGCCGCGAGCCCGAGCTGCGCGCGGCCATCCCGCTCGCCGAGCGCATGCGCCCCGAGGCGGTGGCCGACATGGTCGGGCAAGAGCACCTCCTCGGCGAGGGCAAGCTCCTCGCCCGCGCGATCGCCGCCGATCGCCTGCCCTCGATGATCCTCTGGGGCCTGCCCGGCGCCGGCAAGACCACCTCGCCCGCGTCGTCTCGCACGCCACGCATGCCCGCTTCGTGCCCTTCAACGCGGTGCTCGGCGGCATCCCCGAGCTGCGCGAGATCCTCGGCGAGGCGAAGAAGGCGCGCGCCTACGAGGGCAAGCGGACGATCCTCTTCGTCGACGAGATCCACCGCTTCAACAAGGCCCAGCAGGACGCCTTCCTCCCCCACGTGGAGGACGGGACGATCACGCTCATCGGCGCCACCACCGAGAACCCCTCCTTCGCCGTCAACGCCCCGCTCCTCTCCCGCTGCAAGGTCTTCCGCCTCCAGCTCCTCACGGCCCCGCAGATCAAGTCCTTGCTGCACCGCGCCCTGGAGTCGCCGATCGGCCTCGATCGCGCGGTCACCGCGGATGAAGAAGCGCTCGACGCCATCGCCGCGCTCGCGCAGGGCGACGCGCGCCGGGCCCTCACGACGCTGGAGATCGCGGCCGGCGAGGCCGAGCGCGAGGGCAAGAGCCACATCACCTCCGAGCTCATCGCCTCGGCCGGCGAGCAGAAGACGCTGCTCTACGACAAGGCCGGCGAGGAGCACTACAACGTCATCAGCGCCTTCATCAAATCGATGCGCGGCTCGGACCCGGACGCCGCGATCTACTGGCTGATGCGGATGATCGAGTCCGGCGACGACCCGCTCTTCCTCCTGCGCCGGATGCTCATCTTCGCCAGCGAGGACGTGGGCAACGCCGACCCGCGCGCCCTGGAGGTGGCCGTCGCCGCCGACGCCGCCTTCCGCCGGATGGGCATGCCCGAGGGCCTCTACCCGCTCTCGCAGGCCGCCCTCTACCTCGCCACCGCGCCCAAATCGAACTCGACCGGCAAGGCCTTCCACAAGGCACAAGACGCAGTGCGCGAGCACGGCGCCCTGCCCGTGCCGATGAAGCTGCGCAACGCCGTCACCGCCCTGATGAAGAACGAGGGTTACGGGGAGGGCTACCGCTACGCCCACGACGAGGCGGGCGGCGTGGCGGAGGGAGAGGCGTATTTGCCCGAGGAGATCGTCGGAGAGCGCTTTTACGAGCCGAGCGATCGCGGTTACGAGAAGATGATTGGTGAGCGCCTCCGGCGCATCCGCGGCGAGGGGGAAGGTGGCTGAGACGAACAACCATTGACGATCATGTCAATGGTTGTTCGTCAATGGTTATCCCAGGCCAACCAGGGCGTCTTGCAATTCGGAGAGAGCGTGGGAGTCGCCCTTCTTCTGCGCGGCGGCGATCCCGGCTTCCATCCAGGCCTTCGCCTCGGCGACACGGCCGCCCTTCGCCAGGAAATTGCCGCACATCAGGTACATGGGCACGTAGGCCGCGTCCATCTCGCGCAGCTTCTCGAAGGTGCGCAGCGACTCGTCGAGCCGGCCGAGGTTGCCATATTCCATGGCGAGGCCGTACCAGGCGAACGAGTCACGGCTGCCCTCGGAGGTGATCTTCTCCAGAAAGAGGAGGCGCTTGCTCATTTGGACTCCACGACGCCGATGAAGGGCAGGTTCCGGTACCGCTCGGCCCAGTCGAGGCCATAGCCCACCACGAAACGATCCTCGATGGTGAAGCCGAGGTAGTGGATGGGCACCTCCACCTTGGTCCGGGCCGGCTTGTGGAGCAGGGCGCAGACCTTGATGCTCGCCGGGTGGCGCGTCTGGAGCAGCTCGAGGAGGTGGGCGATCGTCAGCCCCGTGTCGACGATGTCCTCCACGATCAGGATATCGTCGCCCTCGATGGGCTTGCTCAGGTCCTGCGTGATCTGCACGACCCCGCTCGTGCTCGTCCCCTCGCCGTAGCTGCGCACCCCGAGGAACTCGATCCGCAGGTTGCCGTCGATGGCGCGGCAGAGGTCGGACGTGAAGACGAAGCTGCCCTTGAGCACGCACACGAGGACGAGGCGGCGGTCCTTGTAGTCGGCGGCGATCTGGGCGCCGAGCTCGCGCACGCGGGCGGCGATCTGCTCGGCGGAGAGCATGGTGGCGACATGGGTTTGCGTCATGCGGGCCGGGGTATCACCACGGCGGGCGCGCGCCTACTGCTAGCGGGCTCAGTGTTGCGAGGACGCGGCGATCTCCGCGCTCCGGAACACCTCGGCGATGTCCTCCGGGAAGCGCTTCGGCGCGAGGTCGTGCCCCACGCATGCGAGCAGCGTCTCGCCCTCGCAGATGCGCTCGTCGCCGCGCAGGATCAGGTACGAGAAGGTCACCGTCACGCGCGTCTGCTCGGCGCGCGTCGTCTCCACCGTCAGCACGTCGTCGAAGCGCGCCGCCTTCCGGTAGCGCAGCCGTGTCTCCACGACGGGCAGGTGGATGCCCCGCTTCACCCACGCCTCGTAGGAGATCCCGCGCCGGTGCAGCCAGTCCACGCGGCCCGCCTCGAAGTAGGTCAGGTAGTTCGCGTGGTGGACGATGCCCATCAGGTCCGTCTCGCAGAAGCGGACGGCGAGGGTCATCCGCGAGGTCAGGCGCTCCCGCGCCGCTTGCTCCGCTGTCATGGGCGTCGTCGGCGTCACGGGGAGGCTCCGTCGGGGGCGCCTGCGTCGGGCAGGGCGCCGTGGTGGATGCGCGCGGGCAGCTCGACGGTGATCGGCGTCGTCACCGTCTCGCCGAGGAAGGTCCGAAACTGCATGCTGTAGCGCCCGCGCGGCGGCCCGATCACGAAGCGCTCGCTCCCGGCCGGCACCGCGACCACCGGGATCCCGTCGAGCAGCACGTAGGTGAGCACGTCGGTGTGGTTGACGGCCACGAAGCCCTCGCCCGGCGCGGTCGGGTCGCTCGGCGCCGGCAGGGGGATCGCGCTCGTCCGCAGCCCGGCGAGCTCCTCGCGGCCGAGGAAGATGTCGTTCGGCACGGTGGGCAGCCCGGCCGGGGTGTAGGCCGCGCTCGGCGGCGGATCGAGCATCGCCGAGGCCCCGAGGTCGGCCTGCTTCGTCACCGAGAGCACCTCGAAGCCGATGCCCCCGCCCTCCTGCCACGCGAAGGCCGCGCCAAGCGGCACCTCGCCCGCCTGGCACACCTGCACCTTGGGATCGATCCCCACGAGCTCCACGAGCGCGCGGCACAGGAGCGGCCCGCCCTCGCCCGCCTCCGGCACCCGCCCGATCTCCAGCTTGAGGCTCCCCAGGCTGGAGACGATCTCCGCCTTCCGCGTCGCCACGCCGAGCCGCCTCCCCTCGCCCTGCGGGCGCGGCGCCGTGATCGCGAGCGGCGTCACGTCCACCCGGCGCTCGCCGAACAGCGTGCGCAGCGCGCCCGGCGGGATCACCCGGTAGAGCGCCCCGTTGGGCCACACCACCACGTTGCCGAGGCGGTCGCTGCGGGCCCGGATCTCGGCGCGCGCGGGGAGGAACATGGCGTGCGACGTGAACGCGATCCGCATCCGGCCGGCCTCGGCGAGGTCCACCGTCCAGCCGAGCGCGGTCAGCCGCTGCGCCTCCCGCAGCCCCTCGGCCGACACCTCGGGCGCGCGGTGCGGAGGCGGCAGATCGCGCCAGCGGAACACCGCCGAGAGGCTCACCCCGGCGACCTCGCGCCCGCCGAGCGCGTCCGGCGACAGGGGCTCATTGGTGAGCGGCGCGGGCGGTGGAGGAGGCGGCCCTGCGTCTGGGCGCCCCGAGGGATCGCCCGGCGCGGGCACCGGCGCGCGGAACGGCGGCGCCCCCGCGTCGAGCAGCTCGGGCGCGGGCTCGGTCGCGAGCGGGGCGGGCAGGATGCTCGCGTTGGGGCTCGCGCCCGCGTCGTTGTTGAGCACGAGCGGCGAGGTCGCCGGCTCGCAGCCTGCGCCGAGCAGGGCCAGGCCGATCAGGGCCGGGCGCAGGGCGATCATGAGCCCACGTCGAAGTGGGGGATCACCAGCGCCCGCGGATCGAGCTCGGGCGGGTCGGGTGCGTACTGCGTGTCGAGGAAGACCCCCTCGCAGCCCGGGTGGGCGTCGAGGAAGATGTTCACGTTCGCGGCCTCGTTGTCGAAGGACGCGATCACCTTGCCGAGCCGCCGGAGATCAGGCGCCACGTCGCGCTTGAAATCGGTGTCCGGCATATCGAAGGTCGGCTTGACCACCAGCTCCGTGCCGATGACCCCGATCGGGAAGCCCAGGTCCCGCAGGCTCGCGAACGAGCCGAGCGCCATGTTCGGCAGATCGCGCCCCGTCAGGTACACGAGCACCGCGCCCGCCGCGTAGCAGGCCCGCGCGAAGTCCCGCGCGCCGCGCACCTCGACATCGTGCCGCTGGTGCAGGTCGGCGAAGAAGCGCTTCTTCCAGAACTCGAAGCCCTCCTCGTGCAGGGCCGGGTCCGTGACGCCGAGGCGGCAGAGGTTCTCGATGAACCCGTAGCTGATGTCGTCCGGCTCGGCCCGGGCGCAGCACGCGGCCGCGTCGGGGTGGGAGGCCTCCCAGGCCTCGCCGAGCTCGTGGAGGATGGCGACCACCCGGGGGCGGTTATCCATGAGCGTGCCGTCGAGGTCGAAGACCACCACCGCCGGGCCGGCGGCGACCTCGGCGCGGATCCGGGCGATCACGCGGTCGAGGAGCTTCTTGCGTTCGGGGGCGGGGAGGCGGCGGTGAAAGAACGGCGAGGTCAAGGCAGCCGGAGGGGTCGAGGAGGACGAGGGGCGGGCAGGGGTGGGAGCGCGACCCCCATAGCGCGAAGCGCCCGGCGGAAGAAGGGCGCTGCGTGCCGCGGATCCAATGTAGCTGTTTGTCCTACATTTGTTGGCCGCCCGCATCCAGGCTTCTTACCATTCGAGCCAGCAATGGGACGGCGCACCCGCCCGGCGCCATCCCGAAGGAGGTCCATGCGTTCACGCATCCCAACAGCGCTCGCCCTGGCGATCACCCTGCCCGCCGCTGCCGGCTGCGAAAAGTCCCCCAAAGACCGGCTCCAGGGCCGGTGGCTCGGGGAGAGCATCGAGAATGTCCCCACCGCCCAGCTCCAGAAGGCCACCGGCTGGGTCAAGGGCACCGCGATGGAGTTCTCGGGGAACAAGGTGACGGTCACCATCCCGGCCGAAACCCCCCGCACCGGCACCTTCAAGGTGGCCCGGGTCGACGGTGAGACCGTGGTGCTGAGCTTCCTCCGCGAGGAGGGCGTGCGCGACGAGGCCGAGATGCAGCTCGTCGGCGATCACACCCTGCGCTGGCGCCTCGGCGGCGGGCGCGAGATCGTGATGCTCAAGTCGAGGAACTGAGCTTCTTCTTTCCAGGTCACCGGGCACGGAGCGGACGGGCGCCGCTCCAGCCCCGCCCCGGATCTTGGCTTTCCGCGTTCAGCTCAGCGTCTTGGTGCGCTCGCGCCGGATCGGCGCTGACTCGCGTGTCGGCGCCGCGTCTTCCCGCGCGAGAGGCGCCGGTGGTGTCGGCGCGCTCGCGGGCGGCGTGCCCGGCGAAGGCGCGCTCACCGGCCTCGCCGCCGGCATGTTGGTCAGCGTCCCGGTCGCGCTCCGCGGCGACGGCGCGGTCGCGCTCCGTTGCGACGAGGAAGGGTCGCGCGTGCTGCTCGGGGGGATCTCCAGCGCCGCGACCACCGCCTGGTAGAGCCCGCTCCCGGGCCGCTTCTGCGGCTTCATCTCCCCGCTCCGGCTCGACGAGGGGGGCACGGCGTCGAGGCTCCCGGAGAGGCGCCGCCGCGGGGGCGGGACGGCCTCGAAGCTCCCGGAGAGCCGCCGGCTCGTGGGCGGCCCGCTCGGCTCGCGCGACGCGGGGGACGAAGGCTCGCGCGACGCGGGAGACGAGGGATCGCGCGACGCGGGATCGCGCGACGAGGAAGGCTCCTGCATGCGGCGCGAGCTCGGGGGCGCGGAGTCCGTCGCGCCGCGGCTCGACGCGGGCTCGCTGTCGCGCGAGGCGCCGAAGCGGAGGAAGTACTCGAGGTTCATCACGAGCTGCTTCTCGTTGCCGCTCTTGACGATGAAGCCGTCGGCGCCCGCCTTGTGGGTGATGTCGCGCAGCTCGTCCGCCGGCTTGTCGGCGTGGAGCACGAGCGGGCAGCTCACCCGGCCATTCATCCGCGCGAGCCGGACGAGCTGATCGCCGGAGAGCGAGCTCAGCCCGAGGTCGATGAGCGCGATGTCGGGCCGCTCCCGGACGAGCGTGGTCGTGAAGAGGAAGGGCGCGGTGATGGAGACGACCTCCCAGCCTCGGCTCTCCAGGATGAAGCGGATCATTTCCCGGGAGATGTCGTTGTCGTCGACGAGCAGGATCTTCCGTTTGCGCATGCGCCCTCGGGCAATCGCGGAGCATACACCGAAACGGCCATACCCCGCGCCCCTTGAGCCCCTCTGCGCCTCGATTCTCGGTCGTTTTTACGTCACCGCTCGGTCACGACCGGTGACCCTCGCGCCGCGAGCGGCCCGCGAGGTCGAGCTCGCCGAGCGCCGACGCGAGTCGCGCGATCTCCTCGGCGCCGATGTAAATCGGCGTGGAAAAGCGGATGATCTTCTTGCCGAGCGGCGGCCAGGGGAAGACGGGGATTTCGATCTTGAAACGCTGGTAGAGCGTATCTTGCAAAACATCGATGCCGAGCGGTGGTGTCGGCGGACCATCGGCGGACACGGGGAACGACGCCATCGAGCCCACCATTTCGGGTGGGCAAGGGGGCGCCACCCCGAGCGCGCCGGCGATTGTCGTCTGCGCGCGGAGCGCCTCCGCGCGGTTCGCCTCCATGAGCGCGGACATGCCCCCGGGCAGGAGCGATCCGAGGAAGCGCAAGGCCGCCGGGAGGCAGAGCGCCGGCGTCGGGTCCATGGTCCCCGTCCAGTCCGCCTCGACGCGGAAGCGTGATCGCTCCGTGCGCGGCGCGTTGGCCCCGTGGCTGATGGAGAGCGGGCGGATCTGCGCCTGCCTGTCGCGCCGCACGTGGAGGAAGGCCGCGCCCTTGGGCGCGCAGGTCCACTTGTGGAAGTTGCCGGTGGTGTACGCCGCGCCCGTGCGATCGAGGTGGAGCGGGACCATGCCCGGCGCGTGGGCCGCGTCGACGAGCGTGTCCACGCCCCGTTCGGCGAGCGCCGAGACCAGCCGGTCGACCGGGAAGACCAGCGCCGTGGGGCTCGTGATCTGGTCGATCATGGCGAGCCGCGTCCTCGATGTGACACAGGCGAGCACACTGTCGACCACCGTGTCCGGCGAGGCCACGGGGAAGGGGACCTTCGCCACCACCACCTTCGCGCCGGCCTTCTCCGCCACGAAATCGAGGGCGTTCTTGCACGCATTGTACGCGTGATCGTGGGTCAACAGCTCGTCACCCGGGGCGAGGTCGAGCGATCGGAGCACCGTGTTCACCCCCATCGTGGCGTTGGAGACGAAGGCGAGGTCCGCCGCGTCCGCCCCGAGGAAGGCGCCCACCTCGGCCGCCGCCGCCTCCGCGAGCCCCGGGAGCTCGCGGATGAAGAAGCGCACCGGCTCCCGCTCCATCCGCGCCCGCAGCTCGCTCTGCGCTTCCAGCACCGGCACGGGGCAAGCGCCGAACGAGCCGTGGTTGAGGAAGGTGATCTCCGGATCGAGGGTCCAGTGGCGGCGGAGCGCGCGGCGATCGAGCGTCATCGCCCGCACGCTACCACGGCCGCCCCACGAGGGGCCGCGCGCTCACGACGCCTCGACCGCGAGCCCCCGATCGCGGAAGAACATGCCGAGCAGCGCCGCCGCATAGCCGGCCGTGAGCGGCACGAGCACCCGCGCCTGCTCGCCCGCCTCGCGCGCCGTCACGCCTTTGCGCAGCCCGCGCCGCGCGAGGAAGCGCCCCCATGGGTGGTTCGTGTGATCCGGGGTGAACGTCATCGACGTCCGCGCAAGGTTCTCGATCAGATCCGACGCGGCCGCGGCCCGCGCGACCTCGGGCACCGGCAGCGCCGCGAGCGCGTCGAGGTTGCCCTCGACCCACCACTCGAACGGATCGCGATCGTGCGCCGCGCGCGCCGTGTGCGAGGGGATGCTCATGTCCGCGAGCAGGTGCACGATGCGGCCGAGCAGGACGAACGCCGCCGCCGTCTTGCCCTCCGCGTGGGCGGCGAGCGCGCGCCGGTAGAGCCGATCGGCCGAGAGGCGCGGCCCGGGCCAGAGCAGCGGCAAGAAGCCCCCGGGGACGCCGGGCCGGTAGAAATGGCTGAACGACGGGTACTCGGTGACGCGGCCGAGGAGCGGGACGTAGAGCACGTCTTCTCGCAGGGCGCCGAGGATCAAGGTCTTCCGGTAGCGCTCGGCGAGCGGCGCGCCGAACGCCGAGACGGCGCGATCGGCGATCAGGTACAGGCCGTTGGCGAGCATGCGAGGAGGATAGCGCGCCCCTCGCTCCCCACTCTCGCCCGAAATCGCGACGCCGAAGCGCAGCGGAGCGGCGACGCAAAAGCAGGCCCATTTCCGGTCTTTTTTGCGCCTTTGCGCCTTTGCGCCTTTGCGTTAAATTCCGGCGGCACCCACCGCGTGGAGCAGATCATGCCCGACCGGCTGCGCTGCCTGAACAGAGACCGGTTCTTCGCCTGGCTCGAGTTTCAAGACCCGCGCGACGGCGCCGCATTCTCCGCCGGCTTCACGTCGATGGGCTGGCAAAACCTGCTCGGCGGCCTGCGCGAGAAGAAGGGCGCCAGGGGGCAGGTGATCTACGAAGACGCGCGCCGATCGCTCGAGGTGCGCGTCTACCGCTCCACCTCGGGCAAGGAGCAGGGCGCCCTCTGGACACCGGACGACAGCGACGATTTCACGCGGCGCTGGATCCTCCGGCCCGGCGTCGTCTCGTCGCCCGAGCCCTCGCTCACCGCCGACGACGAGCCCGGCGCGCGCTTCGCCGACCTCGTGATCGTGAGCGGCCACGGCAGCAAGGGGCGCGTCTACGGCGACGCCCTCGGCCGCGCCGCCGGTGAGCGCCCTCCCGGCGAGCGGAGGTGGTACCTCGCCAACCTGATGGGCGATCGCGACGCGCCGCGGGGCAAGCGCCTGAAGTACCTGATCGTGCCCGCGTGCACCAACTGCGGCCCCGGCGTGGCGCCGATGTGGCTCGACGCCTTCCGCGATCGCGCCCCGGACGAGGTGCTCCACGGCGTGCTCGGCTACGCGCAGGCCTACCCGGGCGACGAGGTCGGCGCGATCATCATGCGTCGCTTCGTCGACCTCGTGTTCCCCCCGCTCACGGGCGGCAAACCCCCGCGCGACGAGAAGACGATCCTGCAATGCTGGGCCGAGGCCAACAAGCGCTCCGGCGCCGGCTGGGGCGCCGTGATGCTCACCGACGCCGCTCGCCATGATCGGATGTCACAATGGTTGAGCCAAGAGGGCTTGCCCGATCCGACCGGCGCTGAAGTTCGGCAGTACGACGACATGAGCACCCGGTTCCCCGCGCCGCTCGGCGACGACGACGGCGTGGTGGTGAGCGACGATCCTCCGGACTACGAGGCGCGATTCTGGGTCTCCAAGCGAGGTGACGCGCAGGACAACCTCCAGCGCGTCGACGGCCTCGTGCTCGGCTGGGACGGGCGCGAGCACATCCGCTGCGGGAACAACGACAACTTCATCGATCCGCAGCTCGGCCTCGACCCCGGCCGCGTCGGCAAGCTCGTGCTCTCGGCGAAGCGCGGCGCCTTCTCCGCCGGCACGACCATGACCGTGGTGGTCTATCTTTACCGCGAGACCCACGAGGGGGTGAGCCTCCCCTCGCTCTTCGAGTTTCATCTCTCCCCCTCGCAACAGCGTCGCTTCACGCTGCTCGCCGACGCCAACCGCCGCAAGGGCGATGTCGGCAAGGGCCGAGTCGATGCCTTTCATTACACCTTCGACGACAGCGACGAAGAGGCACGCGCCGAGCTTCGGACAGGCCAGGTCGAGCTCCTGTTCGTGGTGCCGGAGGACGCGCCGAAGCGAAACCCCGACCGCTCCACCGCCCACTCCTGCGGCTACTTCTGGCTCGACGTGGTGCCCCCGCGGGCGCTCTCGGGGCCGCTCGATCAGAGCCCGCCCGAGGGCATGCCGAAGAGCGGGAGCGATCGAGCCGGCATCGCGGCTTACCAGCGCACCGCGGTGCACCTGATGGCGCACGGCGTGCACTTGCACCCCTGGGCGCCCGCGGAGGGGACGGCCGAGGAGGCCGCGCGGACCCTGGAAAAGCTGTCGGCCGAGGCCCAGCAGCGACGCGACGTGGCCTGAGCGCGCGGCCGCTCGGCGCCGCCGTGACCTTGCGAAGCAAAGAGACGCGACGCATGAATCATGGAGGGCAATAGATCGGAGACGCGTTGATCATGGCCATCTTTCGTTGCGCACACTGTGGATCGCTGAACCGGATGGCCGAGGATCGCGCGCGCGACAAACCCGTGTGCGGCAAGTGCAAGGCGCGCCTCGACGTGACGGGCGCGCCGCAGGCCGTGAGCGGCGCCGCGCTCGGCCAGGCCGTGGCGCAGTCGCCGGTGCCCGTGCTGGTGGATTACTGGGCCGCCTGGTGCGGCCCCTGCCGGACGGCGGCGCCCATCCTGGAGAAGGTGGGCCAGCGGGCGGCGGGGCGATTGTTGGTGCTCAAAGTAAATGTGGACGAGGAGCGCGACGAGGCCGGCCGCCGGGGGATCCAGGGGATCCCGGCGTTCCTCCTGTTCGACGGGGGGCGCGAGGTCGGGCGGCGCGCCGGGGTCGCCTCGCAGGGCGATCTGGAGGGGTGGATCGCGCAGAAGACGGTGAGGCCGGCCGACCGCGTTGCGCGCTGATCGCTCACCGCCGCACGCGCTCCCTCCGCACCCGCACGAGCCAGCTCTCCATGCCGCCGCCCTCGTCGCGCCGCAGCGACAGGAGCACGTCCTCTCCGAGCGGCCCCGTCAGCCGCCTGCGCGCCGCCTCGATCGACCGCACCTCGCGCCCGTTCACCGCGAGCAGCTCGTCGCCGGGCTCGATCCCGGCGAGCTCCGCCTCGCTCCCCGGGGGCACCATCATCACCACCACCGTCGCGCCCTTGCCCTCCTGCCGCTCGCCGAGCGTCACGGCCAGGCTCGCCGCGCCCTTCGGATCGCGCTTCGCCGCGGGCTCCCCGTCGAGCACGATCTTCACCCGGTCGGTGGTTCGCCCGGCCCGCACCTCCACGCCCTCCACGGAGGCCTTCCCGAGGTCGGTGAAATAGGCCTCCAGCGTCACCTTCCCGGCGGGCAAGCCGCCGAGCACGAAGTGCCCCTTGCGATCGGTCACCACGATGCCCCGGGGCAACGGGCCGAGCGGCAGGTACGTGGGCACGCTCCCCTCGGCCACGCGAGCGCCGGCGACCGGATCGTCGCTCCCGTCGACCACCTCGCCGCTCACCTCGCCCGCCTCGGCGAGGTCGATCGTGCCTAGATCGGCCGGGTGATCGCGATCGCCGGCCACCTTCACCACCGCCTCGCCGTCGGCGTGGTCCTCGGCCGACACCCGGATGCGCACCCGGCCCGGCGCGAGGTCGTCGAGCGTGTACGTGCCCTCGTCGTCCGTCTTCGTGTGGCGCGCCCCGCTCGCGGTGAACACCGTCACCTCGGCCCCGGCGATCCGATCGCGCCCCTCGCGCGCCGTCACCTGTCCGTGCGCGCGCACGCCCTCGGCGAGCACCAGCGTCAGCTCCTTCGGGGCCGACTCGACCACCTCGACGCGGGGCGCTTTTCCGGGCCGGAGCAGCGTCAGGCGCAGCGGCAGGCCGAGCGCGTTCGGCAGGGCGGCGATCCCGTCGCGGTCGGTGAAGAGCGTCCTCCGGAGGGGCGCGTCGAGCTCGAGGGAGACGGCGCGGATCTCGGCGCGATCGATCGGGTAGCCGCGGTCGTCGTCGACGCGGATCGACACCGTGTCGCGCGCCTTGGGGAGGACGATCTCCACCTCGCGCCGATCGCGATCGGGCACGTCGACCACGCCGCGGGCGACGATCTCGGAGGGCGCCTCGGCGCGCGCCACCGAGAGCAGCACCTCGTCCGGCGCCGAGGCGAAGGTGAAGGTCCCGTCGTCGGCGGTGTAGGCCACGAGCTCGAGCGAGCCGTGCGTCGCGGCGAGCTCGACGCGCGCGCCGGCCACGGGCATCTTGTCCTCTTCGATCACGCGGCCCTCGATCCAGCCGCCCTGGCGGAGCACGACGTGCACGGTGGACTCGGCGCCCGAGCGGACGGTCACCACCTCGGAGAGCGTCTCCACGTAGCTCGGGTGGCGCACGAGCGCGTGCACGCGGCCGGGCGGCACGGGCGAGGCGCGGAACGTCCCGTCGCGTGCGGTCACCCAGGGATCGCCGCCGCGCGCGGCGCCGCCGGCGAGCGCGTTGCTCCCGGGCTCGGTCGTCCCGCCGAGGCCGGTGCCGGGCGGCAGGTCGGAGAACGAGCCCATTCCATGGGGAAAATCGGGGATGGGCCCGGGCATGACCCCGAGCTCGCCCATGGGCACGAGCGGGCGCGGGCCGCCGAGCGTCGCCTCGAAGTGCTCGTCGCGGAAGTCGATCATCGTGCTCGACACGTCGATGGGCAGACCTTCGTCGTCGACGCCGATCACCTCGATGGTCGCGCCCGGCACCGGGAAACCCCGGTCGTCAACAACGTCGCCCACGAGGACACCACCGCGCACGAGGGAGACGCGCGCCTCCGTCGCCTCGGCCTCCACGGCCACCGCGCTCCGCTCGACGAAGCCCTCGGCGCGCGCCGAGACCGCCGCCGATGTGCGCCCGATCGGCCCGAGCACGACGACGCCCTGCTCGTTGGTGCGGCCCTGGAGAGGGAACGACGAGAGGCCCGACTCGGCGAGCACGACCGCGGCGTTCTTGATGCGGGGCGCGTCCTCGCCCGGCCCGTCGGTCACGGTGATCGACACGCGCTTGCCCTTCTCCAGCACGAGCTCCACCGCCTTGACCTCGCCGCGCGGGGCGGGCACCGCGAACTCCGTGGGGCTCACGTCGTCGCCGAGGCGGGCCACGAGGTCGTACGCGCCCCCGTGCAGGCCGCTGATCAAGGCCTTGCCGTCGTCGCCCGCCTGCGTGCTCCGCGCGGGCCAGAGGCCGGTGCCGGCGCAGAGCACGGTGGCGCCCTTGGCCGGCTGTCCGTCGATCCCCTTCACGCTCACGAGCAGCGACGCGAGCCTCGAAAGACGAAGCCGGAGCGGCGCCTTGCCCGGGATGACACTGCCCTTCACCGTGTCGTCGTAGCCGCGCTTCGAGACCCGCACGCGGTAGGGCGGCGGCCCGAGGCGATCGACGCGGGCCGCCCCGTCTTCGCCGGTGATGGCCTGGTACGGCAGCGGATCGGCCGTCTGCGCCTCGACGATCGCGCCGGGTACCGGGTGCTCGTTGTCGTCGACCACGATCACGTCGAGCGCTTGCGCCGCATGAAGCGTGAGCCGCTCCTCGCGCTCGCCCTGTTCGAGCACCGCCTTGAGCGACGCGCGCGAGCGGCCCGGGCCGTAGGCGAGCACCCACACCTCGCCGCGCGGCAGCGCCGCGAAGCGCGCCTTCCCGTCCGGGCCCGTGTCGCGATCGCCTGCGAAATAAGCCTTTTTGTTGCGGATGGCGAAGACGCGCACGCTCGCTCTTTCGACCCGGTGCTCGCCCTCGTCGACCACCTCGATGGTGAGCTGCGCGTCGCGCTCGCCCACCTCTTCGGGCACCGGGGGCGCGGGGATCGGCGGCGGGAGCGGGAGGTGGAGGAGGGTGTCGTAGAGCGAGCCGGTGAAGACGAGGCAGATCAGCGCGGCGAGCGCCACGAGCAGGCGTCCGAGCAGGGTCTCGTCGCCCGGGGTGCGCTCGGCGGGGGTCTCGCCCCGAGGTTGGTTCACCTGGCTCCGTGGTCTGGGGGGCAGAAGCGAGGCTTAGCGCGATTTGTTCCCGGCGGGGCGGGCAGTTGCAAGCTCGCGAGCCCGTGACCTCGCGACCCTCCGCGCGGCGGCGCTTCGAGGGTTTTTCGCCGGCCGCCCGGGGGCGTAGGATCGACCCATGCAGCACCCCACCTCCCGCCGCCCGGAACGCTCCTCGCTCGCCACCCTCGCGGCCCTGCTCCTCGGCGCCGCGGGCGCGTCCACGCTCGCGTCCTCGTGCGGCGGCGACGCGACCGGCGCCGGCGGATCGAGCAGCTCGACGAGCGGAGGGCCCGTGGACACGGGCGCGGGCACCGGCGGGCCGCTCCCGCCCGCGCCCTCGTGCAAGGCCGCGCCGCAGGGGAGCGCGACGGCGCAGAAGCCGGCGTTGCTGCTCACGCTCAAGGACCGCTGGCACGAGGCCTGGCTCGCGTCGCCCGCGGTGGCCGACCTCGACGGCGACGGGACGAAGGAGATCATCGTCGCCCGCGACGAGCGTCTCGAGGTGTGGGGCGCGGACGGCGCGCTGCGCTGGACGCACGACGCGAAGGGGCGCATCTGGTCGAGCCCCGTGGTCGCCGATCTCCGCGGCGACGCAAAGCTCGAGGTGGCCATCGCGAGCCGCGAGCAGGTCACCGTGCTCGACGCGTCGGGCGCGGTGATGTCCGGCTTCCCGGTCACGTGGGAGGACGAGATGCGCAGCCTCGCCGCGGCCGATGTCGACGGCGACGGGCAGCTCGATCTCATCGCCGCGCCCGGCCACTCGAGCCCGACCGACATGATGATCGTCTGGCACGCGGGCGGCGCGGTGATGAAGGGCTTCCCACCGAACGCCGCCGGGGTGAGCGGCTGCGCGGCCGACGGCAAATGCTACCTGGCCGGGGCCTACGATCAGAACGTGGCCGCCGGCGACCTCGACGGCGACGGGAAGGCCGACATCGTGGTCGGGCAAGACGACGCCTATCTGAGCATCGAGCGATCGACCGGCGAGGCCTTCGACGCCAACGCCATGTTCCCCGCCAAGAAGACCCCAGGCGTGCGCTACCTGCTCGATCTCGCCCTCGCGAAGCAGGGCTACGCCGACGACGAGGAGACGGCGCTCCAGGCCCATTTCACCAACAGCGCTCCGGCCATCGCCGACCTCGACGGCGACGGCACCCCCGAGGTGGTGATCCTCGGCAGCGTGCAGAACGCCTCGCAGAACAACCGCAAGCTCGGCGTGGCCCTCTGGGCCTTGCACAAGGACGCGAGCCGCCTCGCCGGCTGGGAGAGCCCTTTCTACGTGTCTCCCTACCTCTCCGGCCTCTGGGATTTCGACGGGACCAACATCGTCGCCGAGACCAACCAGGTGACCGTGGCCGACCTCGACCCGACCCACCCCGGCCCCGAATTGCTCTTCGCCGGCTTCGACGGGAAGATCCACGCCGTCACCGCCGACAAAACCGAGCTCTGGTCCCTGACGTACACGACGGATCCCAACGTGCTCACGGGCGGTGTGGTGGTGGGCGACCTCTCCGGCGACGGCATCCCGGAGATCGTCTTTGCGACCTACTCCACCGATCAGGGCAAGGGGGCGCTCTTCATGCTCGACGGCGGCGGCAAGCTGCTCCACGAGATCCCTTTGCCCCGCCGCGGCGCCATGCCCGTGCCGGCGCTCGCCGACGTGAACGGGGACGGGACGGTCGAGATCGTGGTGTCGCTGAAGGACGCCGAGGACAAGGTGGAGAGCGTGCTCGTGTACACGGTGCCCGGCTCGGCCGAGAACTGCCTGCTCTGGCCGACGGGGCGGGGCAACCTGCTCAGGAACGGCTGGGTGCGCGCCGCGGACTGACCTCTCCTGCGCGGGGCGTCGCGATCAGCGGGGCAGGGACCTCGAGGCCGCCGGGGGATGCCGCTCGCTCGCATCGCTTGACGGCCGAGAAGAACGGAGAACAAATGGTACGATCACGCCGACCCTCGTTCGAGCTGGGCCGGCGCCGATCGACATCGGAGAGCCCCATGATCCGAAGGACCATCGCGCGGGTACACGACGGAGCGGCGAACGCGGCGCAGGGGGAGCGCGGCCCGCGCGCCCGTCGCGGCGTCTCCCGCGCGTTCTTCGGCCTCACGGCCCTGGTCGCCCTCGGCCTCGGCAGCGCCGCCGGCTGCAGCGACGCCCTCGCCCCCGCGGCCGAGAGCGCCCCCGAGCGCACCGAGGAGGTGCGGCAGGCCGACAGCGCCGCGGTGATCTGCGTCGACCTCAAGCGCGCCGGCACCCTCAAGGCCTACGACGTCCATCTCAGCAAGGAGAAGCCCGACACCAATTTCGGGCCCAGCACCTTCGCCCTCTCCGGCGCGAGCATCGGCGGCGGTCCGAGCCAGTTCTATGCGCTCTTCCGCTTCCCCACGAGCACCATCCCGCCGAACGCCTCCGTCGTCTCGGCCACGCTCACCCTCGGGCTCGTGACCAACGGCGCCGCCACCGCCAACGTCCACCTCGTCACCGCGCCCTGGGACGAGGCCACCGTCACCTGGTCGAGCTTCGGCAACGCCTTCGTCGCCCAGCCCTTCAAGAGCTTCAGCACCGCGAACAGCACGGTGGTCCTCAACGTCGCCCCGCAGGTGCAGGCCTGGCTCGACGGCACGGCGCCGAACCATGGCTTGCTCATCGAGCAAGGCGGAGCCTTCCAGACCAAGTACAAGACCCAGGAGTACGCCGTCCCCACGCAGCGGCCGGTGCTCCGCCTCTGCTACAAGATCGTCTGCCCCGCGGGCTTTGCCGACTGCAACGGCGACCCCAGCGACGGCTGCGAGGCCGATCTCGCGACGCCCGCGACCTGCGGCGCCTGCGGCGTCTCCTGCGTCGCGCCTCACGCGACGGCGGCCTGCGCCGCCGGAACCTGCGCCATCGGGGCCTGCGATCTCGGCTTCGCCGACTGCAATGGCGCCTTCGCCGATGGCTGCGAGACCGACCTCACCTCGACGGCGAGCTGCGGCGCCTGCGGCGTCGTCTGCGCGCTCCCCCACGCGACCACGTCGTGTCTGCGGGGACCTGCAAGGCCCGCCGCACGCCGGCGCCTTCGACTGCGACGGCGACCCCACCAACGGCTGCGAGCTGCTGTTCTGCGCCGACGGCGCCCACTGCGACAGCGCCGGCGACTGCGCGAGCCAGGTTCGCCTCGGGGCATCTGCGCCGCGCCGGCCTGCAGCGACCACGCCCAGAACGGGAGCGAGACGGATGTCGATTGCGGCGGGTCGTGCCTGCCCTGCGCGACCGGGCTTCACCGCGCGAGCGGGCCCGACTGCGAGAGCGCGGTCTGCGCCGCGTCGACCTGCGCCGCGCCCACCTGCGCCGACGGCGTGAAGAACGGCGGCGAGGCCGCGATCGACTGCGGCGGTCCCTGCCTGCCCTGCGCGGCGGGCTCATCGTGCAGCGCCGGCGCCGACTGCGCGAGCGGCGTGTGCCTCGGCGGGAGCTGCCAGGCGCCGAGCTGCGCCGACGGCCTCAAGAACGGCGGCGAGACCGCTGTCGACTGCGGCGGAGGCTGCGCGCCCTGTCCCAACGGCGGGGCTGCCAGGTCGCCGCCGACTGCCAGAGCGCGGTGTGCGTCGCAGGCGTCTGCCAGATCCCGACCTGCGCCGACGGCGTGAAGAACGGCGCCGAGACCGACGTGGACTGCGGCGGATCGTGCTCGGCCTGCTCGACGAACGGCAGCTGCGCCACGGGCGCGGACTGCGCGAGCGGCGTATGCGTGGGCGACCACTGCCAGCCGGCGACCTGCACCGACGGGGTGAAGAACGGCGACGAGACGGGCATCGACTGCGGCGGCGCCTGCGCCGTGCCCGAGGTGTGCAACGCAAGGACGACGACTGCAACGGGCAGACCGACGACGGGCTCGGCTCGATCACCTGCGGCATCGGGGCCTGCCAGCGCACCGTGCCCGCCTGCGCCGGCGGGCAGGCGCAGGTGTGCACGCCCGGTGCGCCCAGCGCCGAGGTGTGCGACGGCGCGCCGACGACGACTGCGACGGCGTGAATGACAAACGGCTGCGCCTGCGTGAACGGCACGACGCAGAGCTGCTACTCCGGCTCGGCCCAGACGCTCGGCGTCGGCCTCTGCCACGCGGGCGTGCAGACCTGCACGCTCGGCCACTTCGGCGCGTGCACGGGCGAGGTCGTCCCCGACGCGGAGATCTGCGACGGAAAGGACAACGACTGCGACGGCCAGGTGGACGAGGATCAGCCGACGGTCGCCTGCGGAGCGGGCGCTTCGCCAGGTGATCGGTGAACTTCGTGCGTGAACGGGGCGCTGCACGCCTGCGACCCGCACCTGAGCGATGGTTTGAGCTGCAACGATGGGCACGGACTGCACCGGGAACGACGCCTGCAACAGCGGGGTGTGCGGTGGGCAGATCAAGCCGGCGGGGACCTTGTGCCGGGCCTCGGCCGGGGCGTGCGATCCCGCCGAGACCTGCACGGGCGCTTCGCCCGACTGTCCGGCCGACGCCAGGGCCGCGGCGGGCACCGTCTGCTGCGCGTCCGCGGCGCGTGCGACGTGGCCGAGGAGCAGGATGGAGCGAGCGCCGCTTCGCTGGCCGATGCGAAGTCGCCGTCGGGCACGGTCTGCCGCGCCTCGGCCGGCGTGTGCGACGTGGCCGAGACCTGCACCGGGTCGAGCAGCGCCTGCCCGAGCGACGCCTTCGTCGCCTCCGGGACCACGACGGGCGCCTGCGCGACCGGCCTCCTCGGCGCGTCTGCGCGGTGGGGACCAACACCTGCAGCGGCAGCTCGGCGACGCCCGCCTGCGTGGCCAACCAGAGCCGTCGGCCGAGCTCTGCGACAACCTCGACAACGACTGCAACGGCGCGGTCGACAACGGCGCGGCGCGGCGAGCTGCCCGAGCGCGTCGAACGCCACCTCCACGTGCACCACGGGCGCCTGCGGGTACACCTGCAACGCCGGCTTCGGCGACTGCGACGGCAGCACGGCCACGGGCTGCGAGGACTTCAACCTCCAGACGAGCAACACGAGCTGCGGCGTCTGTGGCAAGGCCTGCGCGGCGGGCTCGCAATGCGTGAACGGGACCTGCGCCGAGGCAGCATCCTGGTGACGGGCGAGTCGAGCAACGCCGTGCTCTCCTACGATTTCAAGACGGGCGCCTTCACCGGCAACTTCGCCTCCGGCGGGCTGAGTGGCCCCGACGGCTCCGCCGGCCCCGACGGCAACCTCTACGTGGCGAGCTATGCGTCGAGCACGGTCCACAAGTTCAATGGCACGACCGGCGCCTCGATGGGCCTCTTCATCGCCGCCGGCACGGGTGGGCTCAGCACGCCCATCGGGATCGCCTTCGGCCCCGACGGCAACCTCTACGTCGGCAACCGGGGTACGGCGAGCATCCTCAAGTACAACGGCTCGACGGGGGCCTTCATCGGCACCTTCGCGAGCGGCGGCGGCCTGAGCGGGCCCGACTGCTTCTACTTCGCGCCCGACGGCAAGCTCTACGTGAGCAGCCGCTTCTCGAACCAGGTCATCGTCTATAGCGGTACGACCGGGGCCTTCGTCTCGGTCCTGGTGAACGGCGGCGGGCTCAACACCCCCGAGGGCCTGGTGTTCGACTCCGCGGGCAAGCTGCTCGTGGTGAGCCGCGGGACGAACACCATCCGGCGCTACGACCCGGCGACGGGCAGCTTTCTCGGCAACTGGGCCTCGGGCGGCTCCCTGAACATCCCCTTCGGCATCCTCATCGCGTCGGACGGCAAAGCCTATGTGACCAACGTCGGCGACAACTCGGTGCTCAAGTTCGACGGGTCCGGGACGGCGCTCGGGTACTTCGCCAGCCCCGGCAGCGGCGGGCTCTCGGTGCCGACGGCGATCGTCCAGCACCCGTGAAGCGGCCGCTCGGCCGCGCGGCATGTGCGCGGCTCGCCGCCGCCGGTGTCGCCGGTTCTCGCGGTCGTCTGCGCCGCTGCCCCGGCCCGTCACTTGCAGCCCTGCGCCGGATTGTCCGTGCGCCAGTACTGCGAGCCGCAGCATTGCAGCGCGCCGGGCGCGGGAGGATCCCAGGGGTTGCACGCGATATCGGGGTTGCAGAACTGGGTAAGGTCGTCCTTGCCTCCGCAGAGGGTTTTGTCCTTGGTGATGACGATGTTGTACGCGCCGCCCCACGGCTTGATGTGCTGCGTGCCGCCAATGGGCCCGACGTGAAGTACGGGTACGGCACCATCGACGCATCGGAGTGGTTGTCGTTGCTGCACCCGTACGACAACGCGAAGCCCGTCCCCGGCGCCGACGAGACGGTGTTGATGAAGTAGGAACCGCCGGAGAGGTCGACCAGGTACGTGTCGTCGCTTCGCCAGAGCATCGTCGTGGAAGCCATCGGGGCTGAGGACATGCGGGGTAGGCGGCGTGTCGTCGAAGCCCGACAAGGCGAGCCCATCGTGGACTGTCACGCGTTGGCTCAGGGCAGTTCTGCACGAAGTAGAAGCTGAAATCGGTGACGCCGTTGTTGTACGGGTTCTCGATGAACCAGTAGAGCTGCCCGGCGTCGAGCTCGACGCCGGCCATGTAAAAGGGCCAATTGCCGTACGCGCTCACGCCCGGCACGGGCGGGTTGGCGCAGCCGATCATCCAGGCCTCGAGCCAGCTCCGGTCCCCCGTGAAGTACGCGAGCGCGTACTCTCCGTCCGTCTCGGGGATGAACTTGAAGCCCTTCTCGGGCAGGGTGGACGACTTGTAGCCGGCGCAGCCGTCGTACCCGTTCGTGAAGTAGCTCGGCTGGTTGGTCGGGATCGATGCCTGGATGAGGTTCTGCTCGGCGAGCGGCCACGACAACGGGTCGTGGAAGCGCTGGCCATAGTCGGTCAGCAGCGGCGGCTGATCCAGCGTCTCCACGCAGGGCACGCCGCAGACGAGCCCCGTGTCGGCCGGCGCGCCTTCCTTGCAGGCGCTCGCGACCTTCTCCAGGTCCCCGGGGACGCCGCGTTTGAACGCCAGGTGGATGGGCGAGACCTGGGTGGCTGCGCCGAGCGTCTCGCAGAGGGAGCGGTTGTCGAAGAAGCCGTCCGGCGTGAACGCCACGTAGGTCGAGCCCGAGCAGGCGTTGCGCACGAAGGGGGCCACGAGCTCACCGCACATCTGGCAGGCGGGCGAGCCCGCGCCGTCGTGCACGCACTTGGCGGACGCGGCGCTGATCATCTCCGGCGTCGTCTTCTGGCACATCGTCAGCGGCTCGGCCGCGGCGAGCGCGAGGGTCACCGCGCTCTCGAGCGGGGTGCACTTCCTGATCGCGCCGCAGTAGGTGCCGGCGCCGAAGTCCTGGTCGGTGGAGCAGCTCGGCGCCCTTGCCCTGGATCGAGCGCCCACGCCGAGACGTCGTGGTCTTCCAGGTAGTCGACCTGATCGTCGTCGATGAGCGGCTTGTAGACGTGGTTGGGCGCGAAGCCCATGAAGCTCGGGGTCAAGGGGCCGTTGCTCGAGTCGCCGCTCTGCAAACCCCCCGTCGCCGCCTGCGTGCCGTCCGGGCTGAGCGCGCGCAGTTGCTTGATCGAAGCGGCCAGGGTCAGCATCGACCAGCGCAGCTTGGTGCTGAGCACCGTGGCGTCGATCCCCCCGAGCGATTGGACCTTGTTCAGCTGATCGGTCGCGATGCCGTTCACCATGTCGGGCTTGAGCCGACCGAACCAGGTGGTGTTCACCACGGCGTTGGCGGCGGCGACGCCGCCGAGCGCCCCCGTGAGCACCTTGTCGACGTTGCGCATCCCGCTCACCGGGAAGGCGAGGGACATCGAGAGGTTGGTGGCCCGCTGGTTCCAGCAGATGTCGTCGGACGTTCGACACCGCGGCGTCGTCGATGAACGGGGCGAGATCGCCGATCGTCCTCGGACCCGCCGCGTAGACCTCGGCGAAGCCGCGCGTGAGGCAGCTCATCATCCGCCGGCGCTGGACGGAGAGCGACGAGCCCGTGTTGATGGCCTGCTCGATGATGTTGCCGGCGTAGATGTTGGCCTTGCAGGGGAGGAGGTAAGTGTCGCCTCCCATCTTGAAGAGATTGCCGGTCGCGTCCTTGCCGGAGACGGCCAGCACGTCATCGACCAGCCCCGTGGTCTTGTCGGTGATCCCCGGGTGGCAGAGCTGATCATGCCGCATGCGCTCGAGATCCTGGTAATTCGTCAGGCTCCAGAGGGCGGATGGGAGGGACCAGTCGGGGGTCGTTTGCAGGGTGTGAATGGCGTCGTCGATCTTGTCGTCCACGACCAGGCGCCAGCCGTGGATGAGGCCGGACACCATCCCGGTGATGAGCAGCTCGCCCCCTTGTTGCGGGTTGGCCGGATAGTTCGGCGACCCCCAGCGCTCCCACATGTGGCCGGAGGACCAGGCGTCGCCGAGGTAGTGGGAGCCGATCGCCTCGAAGGCGAGGGCCTCCTCTTCGCAGCGCGGGACCACCTCGTCGAGCATGCGGTCGCGGTGGTCGTTGAGGGGGAACGAGGCGGGGAGCGCCGAGAGCTGGTCTTTCAGCGCCTTGCACCGCGCGGCTTTGTCGAGCGCGATGCCGTGGTAGAGGTCGTACATGGCGCGCGCCTGCGGCAAGAAATGGGTCGAGTTGACGGCGCCCATGTGACCTCAAACGCGTGGCAGCCTTCACCTCCTCGGCAGCCCGCGGCACGGTCGAGGACAGGCAGTGCTCGTTGCCGAGGACGAAGTCCGCGAGGCTCAGGCTCCAGTCCGGGAGCTGCGCCATCTCCGGGAGGGTGACCGGGCTCGTGAAGCGGGCCGCGACGCCGGCGCCGGGCTGCGCCGGCTCGTGCCTGGAGAACCCGAGCATCGAGCCGCTCGTCGGGAAGTACGACAGCCAGGGGTGCTCGCTGCGGTACTGCTCCCCGAGCAGGAGAGAGAGGCCGGCGCGCTCCATGGCTGCTTCCGGCGAGCAAGGTGTGCTCGCCGTAGTACGTGCCGCGCGCGCCGGCCGGGCCCTCGTCGGCGCGCGGCACGTTCGAGCGGCGCAGACCCCGGTCCCATGCTCAGGGAGCCGCGCCGGTCACCGGGAAAACACTGTGAGTCGTAGCCGAGGGTGGGGTCGCTGGCCGCGACGCCGGCGAGCGTGATGAGGCAAAGCGTCTTCTTCATCGTCTTGCTCCGCGTCATGGCGTGATCCTGGCGCTGGAGAGCTGGGCGCTGAGGCTGCGGTCAGGCATGTCCTGTGGAAGAAGGAGGCGGCGAGGGCGCCGGCCTCCGTGGCGCCCGCGGCGAGGGCCGCGTTGAACTGCGCGACGCATGCCGGCGGGCAGCAGCCGTCGCCGCCGGCGTCGGTGGCGCAGAGAGGGATGAGCTGCACGCACCCGGCGATGGGCCCGACGTTGGTGTCGAAGCAACCCATCACCTGGCCCAGGCATTCGCCCATCCGCGCGACGGGATCGTCGAGGTCCTTGTCGTAGACGAGCCGAGCCTCGCTGTCCGGGATGCCCGGGATCGGTATCGAGGCGACGATCGGCTTGCCATCCGGTCCCACCGGCAGGGTGACCATGAGCCCGGCGGGCAGCTCCTTCGTCGGGGGTGGTGGAGGTGGCCCGACCGCGGCGCCTTGCAAGAGGCCGATGTCGACCACCGCCGGCGTCCCCGGCACGAGGCTCACCGCGCCTGCGTTCTGCGGCGGCGCCGTCACGACGAAGCTCGCCGGGACCACGGCGCTCACCACGTAGCAGCCCGCGCCGAGCCCCGAGAGCTGGTACTTGCTGTCGAGGACGCCGGACGAGACCGTGGCGATCGACGTGTCCGCCGTCCCGTCGCAGTCCGGATCGGTCGCGAGCGAGACGATGACGCTGGTGACGGGCGCCTTCTCCGCCGTTGCTGTTGGCGTCGGGCGGCATCTGCTGGCCGTCGAGGTTGTCGTCGTAGAAGACGGTGCCGCCGATGAGCCCCGCGGTGGCGAGGTATGGCGCACGAGGCCCCGCTCTGGCAGTCGGCGCAGGAGCAGGTCTCGTTCGAGGTGTCGCAGTGGCCGTCGTGGTTGCAGGCGAACGCGCAGGCGTAGCTCGTCGCGCAGTCGGCGCAGGTGCATCGGCTCGTCGACCGCGTAGATGCCGTCGACCACGCAGCCTCCGCACGTGCCCCCTGGCAGGAGTCGAACGCGGAGCTCGGGTCGCCGTCGTCGCACGGGGTGCCCGAGGGCCCGACCGGGCTCGGCCCGCACTGCTCCGTCCACGGGTCGCACACGCCCGGCAGGTGGCAGGCGTCGAGCGCCGCGCAGATCGTCGTGTTGCACGCGCTCGGGGTGATGGTGAGCGAGACGGGCCCGTTCTCCGCCGCCGCCCCGAAGCCCGCGGGCACGCTCGGGTCGGTGTGGCCGTCGACGAAGCCGACGACGTTTGACCTGCAACGACCGAGACCAGGGCGCGCGAGGTGGGCGCGCTCCCGTCGTCGTCGTCGGCGAGTTCCGCCCGCCGCAGGCGTCGCGCAGGTAGAGCACCGTGTCGAAGCCCGTCCCCGCGGTGGAGAAGAAGTATGAGCCCGTCGCCGGCGCCGTCCACGAGAACGAGACCTGCGGCGCCGCGGCGCCGCCGCAGCTCCCTTGCTCGTCCACGCTCGGCGCCGTCGCGGCGGCGAGGTTCACGGGCCCCGTCCCGCTCCCGAGGTTCGTCGCGGGGCAGGTGGAGGGCCGGGCAAGGACCGCAGGATTCGCCGTGCAGTCGACGCCGGTCTCGCCGCCGTTCCTCGTCCCGTCGGTAGCCGGCACCGGCATGCCCGAGTAGCCCTTGGTCGAGCGCGTCGATCCCGGCCGGCAGCGGGCCCACGGTGGTCATGTGGCCCGTGGTCTTGTCGATGGTGGCGAGCCAGAACGCGCCGTCCCAGTCGCTGACGACGGCGTACAGGGTGCCGTTCCAGGAGGTCATCGCGGAGATCGTCTCGCCCGGGCCGTCGAGCGTGGCCACGGTCTGGTGCTGGCCCGTCGCCGGGTCGATCCGGACGAGCGGGCCGGAGGGGCCTCCGGGCGCCAGGTAGAGCGCGCCGCTCGCGTCGGCGGCGAGCCCGAGCCCGAAGCCGTCCGGCGGCGCGCTCGGCAGCGAGGTGGTGAAGCCGGTGTGGCGATCGATCGTCACGATGCCGTAGGTCTTGCGCGCCGCGCCGAAGAGCACCTCGCCGGCGAAGGTGATGTCCGGCGTGAGCAGCGTGTGGCCGTCGGTGATGTTCCGGAGCGGGGCGATCGACGCGCCCGCGCCCGTCTGCGGATCGACGGTGACGAGCGTCGAGCCGTCGTAGCTCGGTTGCTGGCTGGTGACGCCGTACACGGCGCCGCTCGGCGCGGTCGCGAGGCCCGTCAGCGCGAACCCGACGTTCCCGATCGAGGTCGCCGCGGCCGTCTGCGGATCGATCTGGTAGAGCTGCCCCGCGGCGCCGTGCGCGCCGGCGGCCGCGAGCAGGTACGGGCTCGCGCAGGAGGCGCAGGGGCCGCCGCAGTCGACGCCCGTCTCGGTCTGGTTCTGCACGCCGTCGGCGCAGGTGCCGGCGCCGCACGCGGGGCAGGGGCCGCCGCAGTCGACGCCGTCCTCGGCCTGGTTCTGCACGCCGTCCTGGCACGTGGGCGGCGCGGTGATGTCGAGCGTGAAGGCGCCGGGTATCTTGCCGGCCTTGGTGTCGACGAAGAGGGCGATCTGCTGGCCCGCGGTGAGCGCGGCGGACACGAAGCTCTTCCCGTTGCAGGCGAGCTCGGCGCCGCCGCAGCCTGCGCGCAGGTACACGAGGTGCTGCGCCGGTGACTGGCTGTGGACCTCGAAGACATGGGTGCCCGTCGCCGCGGCCGTGTACGTGTACGCCACGTCGCCGCCGCTGCCGTTGACACATCCGGGGCTCGCGTTGTCGGCGGCGCCCAGCGTCGTCCCCGACGCCACGCCCACGCCGGTCGCGGAGCCCAGGGCCACGGGCCCCGTGCCCGTGCAGGCGCCGGCCTGGCAGCCATCCGCGTGTGTGCAAGCGTTGCCATCGTTGCACGACGTACCATCGGCCGCGGTCGGGCTCGAGCAGGCGCCCGTCGCCGGATCGCAGGTGCCCGCGACGTGGCATGCGTCGATCGGCGCGCAGGCCACGTTGCCGCCGGCGACGCAGGCGCCGCCCTGGCAGACGTCATCGAGCGTGCAGGCGTTACCGTCATCGCACGCGGCCCCGTTCGGCGTCGATCCCTTGCTGCAATAGGTCGAGAGGTTGTCGAACCAGAGGATGTACGAGCCGCCGGTCGATCCCGTCCGGGCGTCGACCCCGATCCAGACCTGCTGTCCGGCCGCGAGGTGGAGATCGACGCTCGATCCCGGCCCGCCACCCGGCGCGTCGTCGTTGCACGCGAGCTCCTGGCCGTTGCAGTCGCCGTCGCGAACGTAGAGGACGGTGTCCACGCCGACCGCGAGCGGCGTCGTGTGGAGCCGCCAGTGCCCGCCCTCGGGCGCGGTCCACTGCGAGAGGAACTCGGGGCCGGTCGCTCCACCGCACGAGCCGGCCGCGTGGTTGCCGAGGAACGTCCCGGCCTGATACGTCCCGTTGCCGCTGGGGATCGCGATCTGGAAGGGACAGACGGCGGGTGGGCACGCGGCGGCGCAAGGGCCGCCGCAATCGACGCCCGCTTCGAGCTGATTCTGCACGCCGTCGGCGCAGGTCGGCGCGGTCGGGCCGTGGTACGCCGCGGTCGTCACGGCCATGGCCCCGAGCGGGAGGGCGGCGAGGAGGGTGACCTCGGCGTTGAGCGGATCGATCGAGACGAGCTCGGTCGTGGAGATGCCGTCGCTCGCCACGGCGTAGAGCATCCCGTTGGCGAAGGTCATGCTCCGCACGTCGCCGAGCGCGCCGTTCATGGTGCCGAGGAAGGTCGCGTTCCCGTTGCCGTCGAGGCGATAGAGCGCGCCGTTCAGACCATCCGGCGCGACGAGCACGTTGCCGTTCTGGTCCGCGGCGATGGCGGCGCCGATCGAGTCGACGCCGAGCCCGAAGGGCGTGACGGCGGCGTCCGCGGTGTCGATGCGGCCGAGGCGATCTTGCGCGTCGATCCAGCCGATCAAGCGGCCGCCGGCGAAGGTGAGATCCGGGACCGCCGGGATCCCGAGGCCGCTCGCGCCCTCGTGCAGCGGGCCGAGATCGAGCGTCACGCCCGTGGCCGGGTCGAGGTCGAAGAGCTCGGCCGGGCCGCTGGATCCGGGCACGACGCCGACGATCGTGCCGTCGGGCGCGGTGGCGAGCGCCGCGAGGGGCGCGGCCGGCGCGGGCAGCGGCGAGAGCGCCTGCGTGGTCGGATCGAAGTGGAGCAGCGGGCCGGCCGCGCCGCCGCTCTCCTGCGCGATGAGCAGCGCGGGAGGCGCGCAGGGGCACGCGCCCGGGCAGGCCCCGCAGCTCGGCGTCAGGTTCTGGAGCGTGAGCGTGAAGCTGCCTGCGGCCGCAGGCGAAGGCGAGTCGACGGCGAGCACGATGGTCTGCCCCGCGTCGAGCTGGAGCTCGAGGGTCGACGCGAGGCTCCCCGGCGCGTTGTCGTTGCACCCGAGCTCGGGCCCGCCGCAGGTGCCGTCGAGCGCGTAAAGGATGGTGTCCGTCCCCGGGGCGCTGCTCGTGGTGCTGAATCGCCAGAGGCCCTTGGCCGGCGCCGTCCACTGCCAGAACGACTCCGGCCCGTCTGCGCCGCCGCAGGAGCCGGCGCGGTGGTTGCCCCAGAAGGCGTTGCTCGACGACCAGCTCGGCGAGCTGCTCGGGATGGTGGCGATCACATCGCAGTCCGGCCCGATGTTGAGGGTGAAGGAGCCCTGGGCGTTCCCGTTGAACCCATCGACGGCGATGAAGATCGTCTGCCCCGCGGTGAGGTCGAGGACGAGCTTCGATTGCGGGCTGCCCGCGTCGTCGTTGCAGCCGAGCTCCGCGCCGTTGCAGTCGCCGTCGTGCGCGTAGAGCACGGTGTCGAAGGCGGACCCGTAGGTGTCGAACCGGTAGGTTCCTGCGGCGGGCGCCGTCCAGGCGAAGGTGTGCTCCGGCGCGCCGTTTCCGCCGCAGGAGCCGCTGTACCGATCCTGGCCCTGGGTCGTGTCGCCGGTCGCCAGCGCGCTCGCGAGGACGTCGTCGACGACGCACGAGGGCGGCGGGCAAGGCGCGAAGCACGGGCCGCCGCAGTCGACGCCCGCCTCCAGGCCATTCTGCACGCCGTCGGCGCAGTCGCTGAGCGGAGGGCCCGAGTAGCCGACGCTGGTGAGCGCGTCGATGCCCGAGGGCAGGCTCATCACCGTCGTCGTCTCGCCCGTGGTGGTGTCGATCGTGACGAGCTGCTCGGCGCCGCCCCAGGCACCGCGGACCCCGTACAGGGTCGTCCCCACGAACGTCATGGCCAGGATGCGACTGTCCGAGATGTCGAGGGGAGCGACGAACTGAAGGGCACCTTGGGGCGTCACGGCGTCGAGCGACGTGTTGTCGGCCAGGAACAGCTTGCCGTCGGCGGAGGCCGCCAGCGCGCCTCCGGTGGGCCATCGGTTCGCGTTGCCGACAGCGTGCCCGAGGCCGGTGGAGGTCTCGATCCACAGCAGGCGAAAATCGCGGTTGGACCAGCCCACGAGCGTGTCGCCGACGAAGGTGAGGTCGGGCGAGGTCCAGTGGTTGTGGTCGCTCGCGGCGGCGTCGTCGAGCGAGCCGACCATGGCCACGGCCGCCGTCGACGGGTCGACGACGACGATGTCGGCGTGGGTGCGGCCGCTGGAGGTGACACCGTAGATGACCCCCGCGGGAGAGGCCGCGAGCCCGGTGAGGCCGACGCCGAGGGGGCCCACCGTGGAGATGGTGCCCGCCGAGAGGTCGATCAAGAAGAGGTCGCCCGGCGTCCCCCCGGTGCCCTGGGCCGCGAGCAGCATCGACGTCGCGCAGGCCGGGCAAGGCCCACCGCAATCGACGCCCGTCTCGCCTTGGTTCTGAACGCCGTCCGAGCAGCAGGGCGCGGTCGGGTTGGAGCACGCCCCTGTCGCCGGGTCACAGGCGCCGGCGGCGTGGCAAGCATCCGTCGCTGCGCAGACGACGGGGCTCGCGCCGACGCAGCTCCCGGCCTGGCAGGAATCGCTCAGGGTGCAGGCGTTGCCATCGTTGCACGACGTACCCTCGGCCGCGGTCGGGTTGGAGCAAGCGCCGGTCGCCGGGTCGCAGGTGCCCGCGACATGGCACTGGTCGGAGGCGACGCAGGTCTTGGGGCTCGCGCCGACGCACGCGCCCGCCTGGCAGGAATCGCTCAAGGTGCAGGCGTTGCCATCGTTGCATGCCGTCCCGCCGGCGGCCGCCGGGTGGACACAGGCGCCGGCGACGCAGCCATCGACCGTGCAGGGGTTGTTGTCCTCGCAGCTCACCCCGCATGCGCCGCAGTTGTTCGTCGTGGTGAGGCTCGTCTCGCAGCCGTTCGCGGCGTTGCCGTCGCAGTCGGCGGTCCCGGCGGCGCATGCGCTCGGCTGGTAGCAGACCTTCAGCGACGGGCGCTGCGAGGTCACGCTGTACTCGGCGCTCTTGACGCGCGTGAGGGTCGGCTCTTGCTGTTCGAGCAAGAGGCCCTGGTTGGGGATGGCGCCGCTCATCCAGCCCTTGGCGGTGGCGAGCACGTCGAAGGTCACGGTGGGCGAGCTGGGGTAGCCGTTGCTGAAGCTCGTGAGCACGGCGGCGTTGAAGCCGTTGCCGAAGCTCGCCCAGGTGACGGTGTTCTCCGTCCACGGGGCCGTGACGAGGTGGACGCGCGGGGTGCCGGCGCCCGTGGAGCCGAGCGAGAGCGAGACCGTGGCGCTGACGAGGGTGGCGCCGGCGGGGATGGGGGAGAGGTCCCACTTGAGGAGGGCGTAGCGGAGGGTGCCCTGGGCGGAGCCGGCGCCGAGCAGGGTGGTGGCGCCGTAGTTGGTCGTGGTGGCGCCGGCCTCCTGGTTGAGCATCGTGTCGAAGCCGTTGCCGGCGCCGCCGCGCAGCAAGGTCACACAGGTCGGCGGGGCTTGCGCGGCCTCGCGGGCGGTGCCGATGGGCTCGGCGGGGGCGCTGGCCTGCGTGGTGGTGGGCGGGGCGCTCGGCGCTTCGGCAGGGTCGCAGCCGGTGGAGGCGAGCAGGACGAGGGCCAGGGATGCGCGGCGCTGCCAGGGAGGAACGCGGTTCATGGACGCTCCACCGCCTTCGTCGCCGGCTCTGGAGTCGGCGGAAGGCAGGTCGGTGGTGGTCACCGGGAATCGGCGGGGAACCTGCGTGTTGCGCCGCACTACGAGCGCGGGATCAGATGGGCCTTCGACGGGTGGAGGTCGCCTTTTCGATTCTCGGCATGAACTATCGTTATGCCGGAGATCGCGGAGACTTTCAAGCGGTAGGTCGGGTGACCCGCGACCTCTTCGGCTTCACGACGGAGCCGGGTATCGCCCCGAGGCGAGACCCCCCGTCGCTCCCCCGTCACGCCGCGCTCACTCGACCTGGACGGGCGCCTCGCCATACTCGACCGAGGGCTCGTCCCCATCGCTGTGGAGCGTGCCCCAGCAGCGGAGCGAACCATCAGCGCGGGGAGGGCCAGGAGGACGAGGAGGGGAAGCGTGATGGGGGGCGGTGCGTCATGGCGGGCCCACCGTGCGTCGGGCCGCGGGAGGGGGGCTTAATCGGGGCTTGGAGCCCCGGGCTCGTCGATCAAAGCGCCCTGGGCGCGCTGCGCCCCTCGGGCACCAGCGGGAGAGACACCCTCTCTCCGATCGCCGGCACCGTCACCTTGCGCAGCGCCCCGTCTCTCCACATCAGGAAGCGAATCCCCGGGTCGTCGAGCGGTCGAGCGGAGGTGAGCCCGAGCCTCGTCGGCGCGTTCTTGTCCTCGATGTTGGTCCCCACCGCCTCGAGCACCTCGAGGGTGAAATCGCCCTGGAAATGGATCTTCTGGCCCACCGCCGGATACCCCTTCTCGGTCGAGGGCTTGCTCGAAGGCGCGTGGATCAGCACCTCGGCGGTGTTCGGCCCGGTGCGCACGAGCTCGTGCTCCACCGGCAGCACCGAGAGGACGACGAAGGCCGAGTCGCGCGTCGAGAGCCGCTTGTGCTCCAGGGCGCCGCTCCCGGGGCTCGCGGCGATCACGATCACGTCTTGATCGCGGCCCTTGTCGAGCTCGGCCTGGGCGATGAGCGCCTCGTTCTTCTGCGTCCATCGGGCGAGGTTCTTGCTCAGGCTGCGGAGGTTCAACGCGAGCTGGGCGGGGGAGAGCAGGCCGTGGATCAAGAGGAGGAGGGCGCCCAGCGCGGCGAGGGCGAGCCGGCCGGGAGCGGCCTTGTCGCGCAGCGCGCGCAGGGCCGCGAGGAGCAGGGCGGCGACCACGGCGGCGATGCCGACCCCGGGGAGGACGAGCAGGCGCGGCCCGGGGACGGCGCCGATCACCGGCGCAAAGGAGAGGAGCGAGCCGAGGAGCAAGAAGCGGAGCGCGCGCTTTTCGTCCTTGTCGAGGAGGGTTTGGGGTGCCCGCGAGAGGAAGGTGAAGAGGCCGGCGATCACCGCCGCGAGCAGGAGGACGAGCACCCAGCGCAGGTTGTAAAAGCGGGTGTCGGGCGTGAGCTTGAAAGAGCCGCTCTCGCCCGCAAAACCCTCGACGCCGAAGAGCAGCGCGAGCGAGAGGCGGGCGGCGCTCGGGCCGTGGCTCAACCATTGAAGGGGCTCGGCGAAGGGGTCGGTGTAATTGGGCGCCATCCGGAAGGTGCCATAGCCGAGGGCCTTGTAGGCGCCGAGGTAGGCCGCGGCCGGGATCGAGGGCAAGAGGAGCGCTTTTGCGCGGGTGAGCCACGATCCTTCGGCCGCGGCGAGCTCGTAGGCGAGCACGTAGGCCAGCACCTGCAAGGCCTCTTCTCCCCCGGCGAGGCCGACGGCGAAGCCGAGGAGGGAAAAGATCAAGCTCGGTTTATGGCCCTCCTCGCGGTAGCGGAGATAATGATAGAAGCCCGTGAAGGCAAAGACGCCTGCGATCAGGAAATGGCGGGCGCACACCATGCCTGCCGTCTCCCAGTGGATGCCTTGTATGGCGAAGAGCAAGGTGGCGAGCGCGCCGATCGCCCCGGGGAGCACGCGGCGGAAGACGAGGCCGACGACCGCGACGAGCAGGAGGGCCCAGGCGATGTTGAAGAGGTGATAGCCGAGCGGGCTCCGGCCGAAGAGGGCATGCTCGGCGGCGAAGACGACGCTGGAGAGCGGGCGGAGAAAGGCCATCTTCAGGTCGGGCCGCGCCCACCATTGCAGGTAGCCGTCGTGGATGAGGCGCATGCCCTCGGCCGGATCGCCGCTGTGGAAGCGCCAGAGATCGAAGCGCGTCATCCCCGAGGAGGCGCGCCCTTCGAGCGCGGAGAGCTGGAGCGCCTCGTCGCCCACGAAGCCCACGCCGAGCGCCGGCAGGCGCAGGAGCAAGCCGAGCCCGAGGGAGAGCGCGAGCGCGCGGGGGAAGGTGAGGAGGGTGGGCCGGGCGGCGGGTTGATCGGTCATCGACCGATCGATCTATACATGATCAAACCCGTGGCAGAGAGAAGCTCCCACCCAAGCCCGCGAAGGCGGGCTTCCTTCGTGTGGCCCGGGGTTTTAACCCCGGGCTACGCGCACGTTCGGGCTGCATGTACCTGGGCGTGCGGTGGATCACCGCGTCCGGTGCTGGTCGACCACGGCCTGGATCTCGTCGTCGGAGAGGATGTGGTCGGTGGTCTTCGCGCGGTTCAGGATCGCGTCGACGAGCTCCTTCGAGGGCTCGATCTTCCGCTGGCGCAGCCAGTAGTTCACGTTGGAGGCGCCGGACATGTAGCCGACGCAGATCTCCTGCTTCCGGCCGAACATGCCTGCGGGCACGCCGGAGTAGATGCGGTCGGCGAGCCACGAGTCGCCCTTGGCCTCGGCCTTGATGATCGCGGCGGCGTGGACGCCGGTGGCGGTGCGGAAGGCGTCGCGGCCGACCAGGGGGAAGTTGATCGGCACCTGCCAGCCCACGGCCTGGGCGGCGGTGTTGCAGTACTCGAGCAGGTGCGTGAGGTCTTGGTGCTCGAGGAGGCCGAGGAGCTTCAGGTTCAACAGGATGAGCTCCATCTGCGCGTTGCCGACGCGCTCGCCGATGCCGAGGGCGGTGCCGTGCACCCGATCGGCCCCGAACTCCAGGGCCCAGAGCGCGTTCTCGAGGGCGAGGCCGCGGTCGTTGTGGCCGTGCCAGTCGACGCCGACGTTGGCGCCGAGGCCGGCGATGATGCTCTTCGTGAAGAGGATGAGGTTGCGCACGCCGTCGGGCGTCGCATGGCCCACGGTGTCGCAGAGGCAGAGGCGGGAGGCGCCGTGATCGATGGCCGTCTTGAACAGGCGGGCCAGCATCTCCGGGCGGGAGCGGGTGGTGTCTTCCGTGACGTAGCAGACGGGGAGGCCGGCCTTGACGCCGACGTCGATCGCCTCGGCGGAGCGGCGGGCGATGGTCTCGAGGTCCCACTCCTCGGCGACCTGGCGGATCGGGCTCGACCCGATGAAGGCGTAGATCTCGACCGGGATGCCCGCGCGCTGGGAGATCTCGATCATCGGGGTGATGTCGCTCGCCACGGTGCGCCCGGCGCATGCGACGCGCAGCGGGAGCCGGTTGTCGGTGATCTCCCGGCACATGCGGAGCACGTCGTTGAAGGCCTTGGGCGAGCTGCCGGGCAGGCCGATGTCGGCGACGTGGATGCCGATCTTGGCCATCAGGTGGAGCAGCTTGAGCTTGCCGTCGATGCTCGGGTCGGCGACCGACGGGTTCTGCAGGCCGTCGCGCAGCGTCTCGTCGAAGAACGTCACGTCCTTCGGGATCAGCCGGCCTTTGCGGCCCACCTCGTTCCAGTCGTAGATCAGCTCCGCGGCGGTGGGGTGCGGGTGCGAGGAGGCGTCTTGCCCCGGGTGCTCGGCGCGCTGTTCAGCCATGCGGGGCAGTATAGTCGTCTGCCTCGCGGGCGCGAGACGTTCATGCGCGCAGGTCTTGACGCGCAGCGATAGAGGCGGGACGTGCGGTGAGGATTTCGCACCCCGAGCGGGTGACGGCGATGGTGTGCTCGAACTGGGCCGAGAGCGATCCATCCCGGGTCACGACCGTCCAGCCGTCGTCGAGCACCACGGTCTCGGGGCGGCCGAGGTTGATCATCGGCTCGATGGTGAAGACCATCCCGGCCCGGAGGCGGACGCCGGTGTCGCGCTTGCCCACGTGCGACACGTCGGGGGCGCAGTGGAAGCGCCGGCCGATCCCGTGGCCGAGGTAGTCCCGGACGACGCTGCACCCCTGGGCCTCGGCGTAGGCCTGGATCGCCGCGCCGATGTCGCCGAGGCGGGCGCCCTCGCGCACCTCGGCGATGCCGAGGTCGAGGCAGCGGCTCGCGATCTGGGTGATCCGGTGCCCCTCGGGCGAGGGCGAGCCGACGTAGAACGTGGCCGACGTGTCGCCGTGGAAGCCGCCGTAGTAGCTCGTCACGTCGATGTTGACGATGTCGCCGTCCTGGAGGCGCTCGGGGCCCGGGACGCCGTGGCACACGACGTGGTTCCGGCTCACGCAGACGCTCTTCGTGAAGCCCTGGTAGCCGAGCTGGGAGGGCTTCGCGCCGCGGCGGAGGGTGTCCTCGTGGACGATGGTGTTGATGTCGTCGGTGGTCATGCCGGCGCGGAGGGATCGCCCCGCGACGGCGAGCGTCTCGGCCGCCATGCGGCAGACGATCCGCATCGCGTTGAGGTCGCTCTCGGACTTGATCTCGATACCCATGAACAATGCCGTGTCCCGTAGCAGGTCCCGGGAGTGGGAGGAGGCGGATGATACGGGACGATGCGCGCCGCCGCGAGCGCTGTCGAGGCTGGAAATGACGCATGCCCGGGCAAGCCTCCGGCGCAGGCGGATCTCGCCCGCGGCGGGCGCATGCACTAGGCTCTGGCCGCCGACGATGACGACCCCGAGGCCGGACGGCGCCGCGCGCCCGCGCAAGAGCAAGACGAAGAGCCGCGGCGAGGCGGAGGCCGTGGCCGCGGCTCAGGTCGAGGCGGAGGCCGCGGCCGATCCCGTCCGGACGGGGCCGCTCGCGGCGCTCCTCGGGCTGCTCGCCCTCGGCGTGGTCGTGGCGGTCTACCTCGCGGTGGCCCACCTCGAGCTCTTCCACGGCACGGGCTCGTTCCACAGCCTCTGCAACTTCGGCGAGCACCTCTCGTGCGACGCGGTGAACACGAGCGACGAGTCGGAGATCTTCGGCGTCGCGATCGCCACGTTCGCCGTGCCCTTCTACGTGGTCCTGGGCTTCCTCACGCTCCACGCGCGGCGCGCGGGGGCGGGAGCCGGCGCCGGGCGCGCCCGCCTCGCGCTCGCGCTCGGGCACCTGCTCTCGTGGGGCGCGGTGGCGTACTCGGCGTACCTGCTCGCCGTGATGGTGGGCAAGCTCAAGACGCTCTGCCTCTTCTGTCTCACGCTCGACACGGTGAACGTCTCGGCCCTGGTGCTCACCGCGGTCGCGGCCCGCCGGGGGCCGAGGGCGCTCCTCGACGAGCTGCGGCGACCGTTCGACGAGGGCGCGAGGCGCGCCGTGCAGATCGCCGCGGGGCTCGGCGCCGGCGCGCTCGGGCTCGCGCTCGCGGGCCACGGCGCGCTGCGGTCCTCGCTGGAGGCCGAGGCGCGCGAGGCGGTGCGCGCGGGCGGCGAGCCGGGCGCGACGGCGCCGGCAGGATCGGGCGGCCCTGCGGGCGCGGGCCGAGGGGCGGCCGACGACGGCGCCGAGGCCGATCCGCCGAAGGGCGCGCGCAAGCTGCCCACCAAGCGCTGGACCGTGCCGATCGACGACGACGACGCGAGCGTGGGGCCGAAGGACGCGAAGGTGACCGTCGTCCAGTTCGCCGATTTCCAGTGCGGCTACTGCCGCAAGCTGGAGAGCGGCATGGCGGTCGTGCGCAAGCAGTTCGCGAACGAGGCGCGCTTCGTCTTCAAGCATTTCCCGATGAACACCGGCTGCAACGGCAACGTGCAGCACGACAAGCATGCCTTTGCATGCGGCGCGGCGATCGCCGCGGAGTGCGCGCGCCGGCAGGGCAAGTTCTGGCCGATGCACGACCTGCTCTACGCGACCCAGCACGACCTCGAGCGCGCGGACGGCGACCGGCATGCGCAGCACGCGCAGCAGGTGGGCCTGGATCCAGCGGCGTTCTCGTCCTGCATGGGCGATCCGACGGCGCTCGCGGCGGTGCGCAAGGACGCCGACGAGGGGGCGCAGATCAAGGTGACGGGCACGCCCCGGACCTTCATCAACGGGCGGCTCTTCGGGGGTGTGCTCAGCGACGATCTCCTGAGCTTCGTGATCCGCGTCGAGCTCGGCCAGGTGACGGGGAAAGAGGCGGAGGCCTACGTGCCTCCCGCGGGGGCCTCCGCGGGCCCCGCCGCGACGGCCGGCGCGCCGTGAGGCCTTTACCTCGCGCGCGCGCTGCCGTTCATGCGCTTGATGGAGGAGGCTCTCATGCGGCGGTCGCGGTTGTCCCTGATCCAGGCTCGGGAAAAAACCCGAAGGGAATCGGCGGCGACTCCGGCCTTGCCCTACAAGGGCGTTGTTTGTCGGGAGAACGGGGCAGATTCCCTGCCCCGGCGCCATGCCGGGAGCCTGCGCGCGCCGCCTGTGCCGAAATCGATCGCGAAGAAAAATCGCGCGTCCGGAGGACAGCCGAGCGAAGATGGGCGAGCAGGTCGAATCGGGCTCGCCCCGACTTCAAAGCGGAGGCATCCTAGCGGGGCTCGGTGGGCCCCCTCAGTGCGGGCGTCGAGCGCCGCGTTTGGAGTATCATGAGCCGAGGCAAGGTGGCAGAGCCCAGTCGGGAAGGTGGATCGGAGCCCTCTGACGGCGGCTCGGGGACGGTCGCGTCGCCGAGCCGCAGCGGGGGAACGAACCTGGCGCGGCTCGGCCTGTCGTGGTCGGTGCTCGACGTGGTCCCCGCGGGCTTCGGGTGGGCGGCGTGGCTCTCGATCGGGCCCGGCGCGTCGAGCGTCGAGGTGGCGCGGCCCGGCGTCGCGCTCCGCTTCGAAGAGACGGGGCAAGTGCCGGAGATCGAGGCGGACAACGCGGGGGACGCGCCGCTGCTCGTGCCCGCGCACCTGATCCTCTCCGGCGGCTGGCAGGCGCGGGCGATCGAGCGATCGACCGTGATCGCGCCGCGCGGCGCCGCGCGCGTGCCCGTGAAATGCGTCGAGGCCGGGCGCTGGGCCCCGCGCGACGAGAGGACGGCGCGTACCCTCTCGATCGAGGGCCGCGCCGGGCTGCGCACGCGCTGGTCGACCGCGCGCAACATGAGCGAGCAGCTCGCGCGGCACGGGCGCTACGCCGCCGAGCAGTCCGCGATCTGGCAGCACGTGGAGCAGGAGCTCTCGCGCACCGCGGCGCCGAGCCACACCCGCTCGTACGAGGCCTACCTCCAGAGCGAGAAGCTCCGCCACATCGACGCGGCCCGCGCGGCCGCCGTCGCACCGCCCGCGCAGGCCAACGCGCTGCTCGTCTTCCCGCACGACGGCGGCTTCTGGCTCGAGGCGTACCCGACGCCCGGCGCGCTCGCCGCGCAGGCCGACGACCTGCTCTCCGATCTCTTCGACGCGCCGTCGCGCAGCGCGAGCGGGCAGGTGGGCAGGCCCGCGGTGGACGCGCTGCTCCAGGAGATCGGGGCGATCCTGCTCAAGCCGCTCGAGCGGATCAGCGGGACGATCGACACCTCTTTCGCCGTGGCCGAGGCGCTCTCCGAGCATGCGCCCGCCGCGCCGATGACGGGCACGGTGACGCTGCTCGAGGGCGAGGTGGCGCACCTCTCGCTCGGCCGCCTCCCCGTCCAGGCCGAGCAGAGCCTCGGGGCCGCGCGCGCGTCGGACTGGGTGGCCCTCGGCCCCGTCTCCCGCCGGAGCGAGCAGCTCGGCGCGCAGCCCGAGGCGCCCGTGTCCGCCAAGCCCATGTCGGCCAAGCCGTTCGCGCCCAGGCCCGCCGCCGTGCCCCGCTTCGACGACGATCCGGCGTCGAAGGCCGCCGATCCACCCGAGAAGGGATCGCCCGAGAAGGGATCGCCCGAGAAGGGATCGCCCGTGATCGACGGCGACACGCGCGGGAGCAACGCCTCGATCGCCCCCGTGATCATGCCGCGGGTGGTGGAGGTGGCCGGGGAGGGGACGAGCAACGATCGGCCCCGGGTGACGCGCACGACGATGCGCGAGGTGTACGCCAGGGCCCGCGATCTCCTGCCGGACGAGACGCCCGGGCGCGACGCCGTGCAGGGCTACCGCCTGCTCCGGTCGCTCGACGGCAACGTCTCCTGGGTCGACATCCGCATCGGCGGCGACGGCTACGCCGTGGTCGGCTCGCACGATCGCTGCGACCTCGTCCTCCCCGGCGACCCGACGATCTGGCTGCGCCACATGATCGCCACCTGCGTCCGCCTCGACAACGGCACCGTGGCGCTGCGCCTCATCGACCTCAAGACGGACGTGCCCTTCTTCCTCGACGACGACAACCCGCAGTGGTCCGTCACCGCCACCGGCCCGTTCGCGGTGCGCCTCGGCCGCCACGTGATCTGCGGCTTCCCGATCGGCGCCGCCGCCGAGGAGAGCCCCGCGCGCGAGCCCTTCGCCACCGCGGCCCGCACCCAGCAGCTCGACGCCGCCACCCGCTCGCGCTTGACCCTCGACTCGATGCTCATCCCCGGCCTGCCGGGCGATCTGCGCACCTCGCGCCCCTCGATCCACGAGCCCTTCCCGGTCGTCCCCTCCGCCCCCGTCTCCCAGATCCAGGACCTCATCGGCCCGAGCGCGTCGCCCAACCACGTGCGGGTCACCCTCGAGCGGGGCGGCATGGGCGCGTCGGTGGAGATCTCCCTCGAAGCGCTCGACGCGGGCGTGCTGCTCGGCCGGGCGCTCAACTGCTTCGACGGCGGGCTCCGCCGCATCTTCTGCGACGCGGTCTCCCGGGCCCATGTCCTGCTCCTGCGCGATCACGACGAGGTCTACGCCTTCGATCTGTGCACCACGAACGGCACACGGGTGGCAGGCCGGCGCATCCGGCGCTTCAAGCTCTCCAGCGAGGGGTCGGTGCTGGAGCTCGGCAAGAAGGTCACGTTCCGCTGGCATCGCCGCGGCCCGTCGAACCGCCCCGCCGAGCCGCTCCGGTCCCCCGGCGCCTTCGTGGTCGAGGACGCCCCGCCCGGGAGCGCGCCCCTCGACCCCAAGAAGCTGAACTGACGCGCACAGGTCCGCCCGCCCTCTGCGTCTAGAGGGCGTCCAGAGGGCGTTCGAAGGGCCGGAATGTTCAGCCTTCCCCTCGGGTTGACGGGTCCTCGGAGCACGGGCAGGCATGGGCAGCTCTCCGCGAATTGCGCCGCCCGGCGGTAACGACTAGGTTGCCCCGCCCCCGGCCCTCTCCACCGGCGGCCCTCTCTCGCGGGCGGCCCCGCCACGTCAGCAAAGCAGCAAGGCAGCAAGACCACATGATCACCTGGGCGATGAAGAAGATCTTCGGCACCTCGCACGATCGGGCGATTCGCCGGATGAAGCCGAAGGTCGAAGCGATCAACAAGCTCGAGCCCGAGCTCAAGAAGCTCTCCGACGCCGCGCTCAAGGCCAAGACGGCCGAGTTCCGCGAGAAGATCGACAACGGCGCGACCCTCGACGACCTGCTCGTCCCCGCCTTCGCCGTCGCCCGCGAGGCCGGCCGCCGCATCCTCAAGATGCGCCACTACGACGTGCAGCTCATCGGCGGCATGGTCCTCCACGACGGCTGCATCGCCGAGATGAAGACCGGCGAGGGCAAGACGCTCGTGGCCACGCTGCCCTGCTACCTCAACGCCCTCTCGGGCAAGGGCGTGCACCTCGTCACGGTGAACGACTACCTCGCCAAGCGCGACGCCGAGTGGATGGGCAAGCTCTACGGCTTCCTCGGCATGTCGACCGGCGTGGTCGTCAACCAGCAGAGCGACACCGACAAGCACAAGGCCTACCGCTGCGACATCACCTACGGGCAGAACAACGAGTTCGGCTTCGACTACCTGCGCGACAACATGAAGTTCTCCGCGCTGGAGTACAACCAGCGCCCGCTCAACTTCGCGATCGTCGACGAGGTCGACTCGATCCTCATCGACGAGGCGAGGACGCCGCTCATCATCAGCGGCCAGGGCGAGCGGTCGAGCGACAAGTACCAGCGGATCAACGAGATCATCCCTCGCCTGCGCGCAGAAGAGCACTACGTCGTCGACGAGAAGGGCCACACCGTCACGCTCACCGACGAGGGCACCGAGGTGGCCGAGCGCCTCCTCTCGGGCATCGGCTCGCTCAAGGGCAAGAACCTCTACGACCCGGCGAACCTCGAGACGCTCCACATCCTGAACCAGTGCCTCCGCGCCCACGCGCTCTACAAGCGCGACGTGAACTACATGGTGAAGGAGGGCAAGGTCCTCATCATCGACGAGTTCACGGGCCGCGTGCTCGTCGGCCGGCGCTGGTCGGACGGCCTGCACCAGGCCGTCGAGGCGAAGGAGAACGTGCGCATCCAGGAGGAGAGCCGCACGCTCGCGACGATCACCTTCCAGAACCTCTTCCGGCTCTACAAGAAGCTCGCGGGGATGACGGGCACGGCCGACACCGAGGCGGCCGAGTTCCACGCCACGTACAAGCTCGACTGCGTGATCATCCCCACCAACAAGCCGACGATCCGCAACGACTACGAGGACCTCGTCTACAAGACGGAGCGCGAGAAGTTCACCGCCGTCATCAACGAGATCATGGAGAAGCACGAGCTCGGGCAGCCGATGCTCGTCGGCACCACGAGCGTCGAGAAGAGCACGGCGATCAGCCGGATCCTCGCCAAGAAGGGGATCAAGCACAACGTGCTCAACGCCAAGCACCACGAGAACGAGGCCTACGTGGTGGCCCAGGCCGGTCGCAAGGGCGCGATCACCGTCTCCACCAACATGGCCGGCCGCGGCACGGACATCATCCTCGGCGGCAACGCGGAGATGCTCGCCAAGCTCAAGTTCAAGGAGCAGCACCGCATCCCCGAGGCCGAGCCCGAGGCCTTCGACGCGCTCGTCGAGGAGCTGAAGAAGTCGTGCGAGGCCGAGGGCAACGAGGTCCGCGAGATCGGCGGGCTCTACATCGTCGGCACGGAGCGGCACGAGTCGCGCCGCATCGACAACCAGCTCCGCGGGCGCGCCGGCCGCCAGGGCGACCCGGGCATGAGCAAGTTCTACCTCTCCCTCGAGGACGACCTGATGCGCATCTTCGCGGGCGACCGCGTGAAGAACCTGATGGAGCGCATGGGCATGCCCGACGACGAGCCGATCGAGCACCCGTGGGTGACGAAGAGCGTCGAGAACGCGCAGAAGAAGGTCGAGGAGCGCAACTTCGACATCCGCAAGAACCTGCTCGAGTACGACGACGTGATGAGCGCCCAGCGCAAGACGATCTACGACATGCGCCAGGCGCTGCTCGTCGGCCGCTACGAGCCCGAGGTGCTCGACGAGGAGGGCAAGCCCACCGGGCAGAAGCGCACGATCAAGCCGCTCGCCGAGCTGAAGAAGACGATCGTGCCCGAGGTGGGCGGCCTGCTCGGCGTCTTCGCGAGCGACCCGGTCATGCCCCGCGACAAGGACGGCCAGCCGCGCGACGTGACCCGCAAGGACTTCGAGGGGATCGAGAAGCTCGTCGAGGCCGAGAACCTGGTGCACGAGATCTACGCGCGCTGGGGCGTGAAGATCGACGTGGAGGGCCGCGAGGACGACGTGCTCGGCATCTACGACGAGCTCGTCGAGCTCGTGCCGGTGGCGCTCACCGAGCAGCGCGAGCGCCTGCTCGACCTGATCGACCGGATCATCGGCGCGATGGTCGAGGAGAGCTGCCCGCCGCGCAAGCCGCCGGAGGACTGGGACTGGGGCGGCATCTTCCAGGGCTTCAAGGAGCACTTCGGCGTCGATCTGCCCGACGACGTGAGCCACTTCTCCGACCCCGAGCTGCTCGCCCACGAGCTCTTCGATCGCGCCGAGGCGCTCTACAAGATCCGCGAGGAAGAGGTCGGTATGGAGCTCGTGCTCCGCGCCTTCCGCCGCATCTACCTCGAGGAGCTCGATCGCGCCTGGGTCGATCACCTGACCGACATGGATCACCTGCGCGACGGCATCGGCCTGCGCGGCTACGGGCAGAAGGACCCGAAGCAGGAGTACAAGAAGGAGGGCTACAACCTGTTCGTGAACATGGTCGCGCGCGTCTCCTCCGACGTGCTCACCAACCTGTTCCGGATCCAGGTCAAGCGGCCCGAAGAAGAGCTGGCCCTCGAGGAGGCCGATCTGCTCCGCAACGCCGAGCGCCTGCGCGCCGCCGTCGCGCAGCACGACGAGGGCCCCGCCCCCGTCCCGGCGCCCCCGCCCGAGCCCGTCGTGCAGAACGATCAAGAATGCCCGTGCGGGAGCGGCAAGCCGTTCGCGCAGTGCCACGGGGCCGAGGACGAGGCGTCGGTCTAGGGGCCGAAAAGACGAGAAGAGGACCGCCAGGGCGCAAGGATCGCAAGGAAAAGACCAGAAATCCTTGCGAATTCCCGGCGCCCCTTGCGCCCTTGCGGCCTCTGTTCCGTGGGTGTTGAGCGGCTTGTCGCGCTAGGCGCGTCGCGGCTGCGAGGACGCGGGTTGCGACGAGACGGCCGGGTCGCTCGAAGGGTTGGAGGGGCTCGACGCGCGGGGCGGCCCCGGCGTGTGCAGCACGTACTTGTCGAGCTCCTCGCGCGCCGCGGCGAGGGCTTTTTCGGCCTCGGCCACGCCCCTGTCCTGCTCGCGGACGAGCCAGCCTCCGTGGGCGGTGAGCGCGAGGCTCCAGATCGCCAGGGGCCAGATGAACCACGTGCCGCCGAGGGCGAAGGAGACCACAGAGGCCAGCGCCCCGTTGACCACGGCCCAGGCCGCGAGGTGGAGGAGGAAGGCGCTGCGCCGGCTGCTGCGCACGCCCTGCTCGCGGGTGACCATCGCCTCGGCCGCGGCCACGAGCTCCCGCTTGCGCTCGACGATCTTCTCCTCGTTGCGCTGCGACACGCTGCGCGCGGTCTCCAGCAGCTCGTCGTGCGAGACGCCGAGGCCGGGCGAGGACGGCGGGCGGGAAACGGGGAGCGGGCTCAGGCCCGTGGGCTTCGGGGTGGTCATCGGTTCCGCCGCCTGGGGCGAAGGCGCTCGATCGTAGCAGGTTCGGTCCGCCTCGGCTCGGGGCATGACGCGGCGGTCGTGCTACGACGGCCCGCATGTCCGACGATCGAGAACGCCCAGCGCCTGTGGTTCTCTCCCAGGATGCCCATGATGGTGACGCTGGATCCAACGATCGAGACGGCGCGCGACCTACACCCGGGGCCTCGCCCGAGGCCGCGCCGGGAGCACCCGTCGAAGCGCCGCCGGCCCGCGCGCCGAGCCACGCCGAGCGCTGTCGGACGCTCGCGGCGAGCGCGCGATCGGGCACGCTCTCGACGCTCTGCCGCGATCCGGCCGGCTACCCCTTCGGGTCGCTCGTCACCCTCGCGGCGGACGCCGCAGGCCGACCGATCCTCTTGCTGTCTACCCTGGCCGAGCACACCCAGAACCTCGAGCGCTGCGCGGACGCGTCGATCCTCATGACCGAGCCTCTCGATCGACACGGCTCGCCCCTCGCCCTTGGGCGAATGACGCTCCTCGGCCCCTGCCGCCGCGTGCCCGAGCCCGAGCGCGCCGCGGCGCGGGCGATCTTCCTCGCCGCCCACCCGGACGCGGCAAGCTACGTCGATTTCAAGGATTTTGCGTTCTACCGACTCGCGCCCGTCGCGCTCCGCTACGTGGGCGGCTTCGGCCGGATGTCGTGGGTGGACGCCGAGGACTACGCGCGCGCGTCGAGCGTGTAGCGCGTCAACGCGCGGACACGTTGGTGCTCACCGTCACCGACTCGCCGTCGAAGGCCGGGACGACGGCGGAGCGCAGGGCCGCCGCGACGCAGCTCCCCGTCGCCGTGCCGAGCAGCGGGCCGCCGGTGATCCGGACCGTGCTCACCCGACCCGAGGGCACGAAGGTGACGCTCACCGGGACCTGCGCGACATCGCTCTGGTCGCCGAGGCAGCTCCGCACGCCGGCCGCGCGCACACGGAGGGCCTTCGCCGCCTCGCTCGGGCGGAGCTCGCGGGGAGCCTGGGCCGCCGCGTCCATCGCGGCGCCGAGCGAGGGCAGGTCCGCCGGCGGCGCGGCGTTGTCGAGCGCGGCGGGCGCCTCGGGCGGGGTCATCGCGGCCGCGATCGGCGGGGCGGCGGGGGCCTTGGCGGCCGGGGCGATCGCGGCGATCGCGTCGGGCTGAGCCGTGCGCGGAGCGGCCTTGACGGCCTGCGCCTGGGCCGCGCGGGCCTGGATCGGCTTGGCGGGAGCGACCTCGGCGACGGGCGCCGGATCGGCCACGAGCATCGTCATCGGGGCCGCCGCGGCCGCCACCGCCTCCTGGGCGGGCAGCGCGCGGGGCACCGTGAACGCGCCCGCGGCGAGCCCGAGCAGGCCGGCCGCCGCCGCCACCATGGCCGTCATGACGAAGCGGCGCGGCTCGCGGGGCGCGGCCGCCTGGGGCGCGATCTCGGCCACCGGCGCGACCGCCGCGAGCGCCATCGGCGCGAGGCTGTCGTAGCGCGGAGCGACCGGCGCAGGCGCGGCGGGCGCGCTCGGCGCGGGGAGGAACCCGTCGAAGGTGATGTCCACCGGGATCTCCTCGCCGAAGAGCTCGTTGCGCAGGGTGGCCAGCTCGGGGTCGTTCCAGAGAGAGGTCGCGTTCGTCATCGTCGTCGGGCTCCGCATTCCTCCAAAGCACGCGGTGTGCCGCCCCGTCGGATTGTGGCGATCCCACTGGATTTCAGCGTCCGGTCGCGATCTCGACCGATCCCGCGGCCGGGCCCGCCTCCGGGCTGGCCAGATTTGGCCAGCGCGCCTGGCCAGCGCTGGCGATCGTTGGCCAGCGCGAGCGCCCGTTGGCCAACAGGAGCCTCGCGGCGCCGCCGGGCCGGTGGTACCCACCTTTCTCCGATCCACCCCTGGATCCCCCGACAGATGGCCGGCCGGACCGATCCCGACGATTGCCCCACCGAGCAGAGCCGCTCGCTGGTGAAGGACGTCCTCGCGCTCCTCCGCCGCCACGCCGAGCAGCAGCGCCGCCTCTCCCTCGTCGTCCACCACCGCGAGGGCACCGAGCGCGCCGCCCTCGATCCCGGCGTCCCCGTGGTCGTCGGCCGCACCCCGCCCGCCACCCTGCTCGTCCCGAGCACCAAGCTCTCGCGGGCCCACGCGCGCTTCACCCTCGATCCGCTGGGTTTCGTCGTCGTCGAGGACCTCGGCTCCACCAACGGCACCTGGATCGACGGCGCCCGCGTGAGCCGCGCCGAGATCGAGCCCGGCACCGAGGTCATCCTCGGCAACGCCCTCGCCCTCGTCGAGGTCACCGCGCCCGATCAGGCCGCCGTGCGCCCCGGCGAATCCACGCCCGACGGGCCCATCGCCGTCTCCGCCTCGATGCGCGCCGTGCTCGACATGGCCGCGCGCGTCGCCGCCTCGGCCGTGCCCGTCATCCTCCAGGGCGAGACGGGCGCCGGCAAGGAGGTCGTGGCGCGCTTCCTCCACGATCACAGCCCGCGGGCGCACAAGCCCATGGTCAGCGTCAACTGCGCGGCCATCCCCGCGCAGCTCGTCGAGAGCACCCTCTTCGGCTACGAGAAGGGCGCGTTCACCGGCGCCGCGCAGCGCCAGAAGGGCGTCTTCGAGGAGGCCGACGGCGGCACCGTCTTCCTCGACGAGATCGGCGAGCTCGGCCTCCCCGCGCAGGCCGCGCTCCTCCGCGTGCTCGAGACCGGCCGCTTCGCGCGCGTCGGCTCACCCAAGGAGATCGCGGTCGACGTGCGTGTCGTCGGCGCGACGCACCGGAACCTCGAAGCGCTGCGCGACGCCGGTCAGTTCCGCGCCGATCTCTACTACCGGCTGAGCGTGATGGTCCTCCAGCTCCCCGCGCTGCGCGATCGCCCGGAGGACATCGAGCCCCTCTGCCGCCGCTTCCTCGCCCAGGGCGCCGGGGCCGGCGGCCGCGCGCGCGACATCAGCCCGGCCGCGCTCGCATGCCTCCGCGCCTACGCCTTCCCGGGCAACGTGCGCGAGCTGCGCAACACCCTGGATCGCGCGTCGATCCTGGCGCGCGGCTCGACCATCGGCGAGGAGGACCTGCCCGATCGCATCCGCATGGCCGCCGCGGCGGCGCCTCCTCCACCGCCCCCGCCCCGCTGGGGCATGGCGACGATCCCCCCGGGGAGCATGGGCGCGACGAACATGGGCGAGCCCGCGGCGGGCGCCCCCAGCGTGGGCGATCTGCGCGCGCGCATGCAGGAGATCGAGGCGACGACGATCCGCCAGATGCTGGAGAGCGTCGGGTGGAACCAGAGCGAGGCCGCGCGGCGCCTCGGGATGCCGATCCGCACCCTCTCGAACAAGGTGAAATCGCTCGGGATCAAGCGGGGATAAAGCGCCGCTCCGGCACGTTGTCCGGCCCCCCTCCGCATCGTATCGTTCGCGGGTGAGCGCTCCTCGCAACGCCGTACCCTTCAACGTCCCTCCCTCCGCCGCCCGCCACGGGCGAGCGATCGTCATCGGCGGCAGCATCACCGGCCTCGTCACCGCCCGGGTGCTGTCCGACTCCTTCGCGGAGGTCATCGTCCTCGAGCGCGACAGCCGCCCCGAGGGCCCCGTGCCGCGCAAGGGCGCGCCGCAGATGCGCCACGCCCACCTCTTGCTCGGCGCGGCGACGAGCCTCGTGCGCAGCCTCTTCCCCGGCCTGATCGACGAGATCACCGCCGCCGGCGCCCTGCTCGTCGACCCGGGCACCGCCGTGGCCATGAACCACTACGGCGGCTGGAAGCCGCGCTTCACCACCGGCATGGAGTGCGTCAGCGCCTCGCGCCCCTTCCTCGAATGGCATATCCGCCGGCGCGTCGAGGCGATCGACAACATCGCGATCCGCTACGAGCAGGTGGCCGGCGAGCTGCTCGTCGAGGCCGACCGGGTGATCGGCGTCCTCGTCGAGGGCACGGGCGAGCGCCTCACCGCCGACCTGGTGATCGACGCCGCGGGCCGGGGCACGCGCGTACCCCGCTGGCTCGACGCCCTCGGCTACGGCATGCCCGAAGAAGAGGCGATCGGCGTCGACCTCGCCTACACGAGCCACCTCTTCGAGAAGCCCCAAAACCCCCCCGGCGACTGGTATTTCCTCGTGGCCTACTCGCGGCCCCCGGAGCAGCGCGGCGCCTTCATCTTCGAGATCGAGAACGGCCTGTGGATCGCGAGCATGACGGCCTACTTCGGCGATCACTGCCCGAAGGACCACGAGGGCTTCCTCGCCCACGCGCGCGCGCTCCCCGTGCCCGAGGTGTACGAGGCCCTGCGTAACGCGAAGCCCGTGGGCGAGGGCGCCGCGCACAAGGTGCCGACGAGCCGCTGGTTCCACTACGAGAAGATGGTGCGCTTCCCCCGCGGCCTGCTCGTGATGGGCGACAGCGTGGTCTCGCTCAACCCGATCTACGGGCAAGGCATGTTGATGAGCTTCCAGTGCGCCCAGGCCCTCAACGAGGCGCTCATCGACCGGGCGCGGCGCGGCGCGAGCCTCGACGAGCTGACGGCCGCGATGCGCAGGAAGGTCGCCGAGATCGTCACCGTGCCCTGGATGCTCTCGACGACGATGGATCTCCGGTTCGACAAGGCCCGGGGCAAGCGCCCGCCCGGCCTCTCCGCCCTCCAGTGGGCCTTCGCCAACCTCATCGATTTGACCTCCACGGATGTCGAGGCCTGCCGGATCTTCTACGAGATGCTCCACATGCACCGCGGCGCCGAGGCCCTCGCCAACCCCAGGCTCCTCTTCCCGCTCCTCGCCTACAGCGCGAAGAGCCCCTTCATCCCCTTCCAGAAACGCATCCAGATGGGGGCGATCCCGCCCATCCAGTAGCGCCCCTCAAGACCCCACCACCTTGAGCCTCCCCCGCGGCCCGAGCGCCGCGCGGCTCCCCTCCACGTCCGGCGTCTTCATGAACCCTTCGGCCGGCACGGGCAAAGCCTCTTCCCAGACGGCATATCGCTCCGGCAAGGGCCCTGGCAGCGTCGGTTGCACCGTCCGTTCGAGGAGCTGGAAATCGTGCTTCGCCTCCAGCGCGAGCGGCAAGCCCTTGCCCGGCCCGCCCTGCGCAAACCACGCGCGCGCCGCGTTCACGTTCCTGATCAGCACGAAATGCTGCGGATCGCGCCTCGCCGCCTCGCTGAAGCGGTCCATCATCCCCACGATGTCCCCGCGCAGCCGGGCGATCACGCCGAGGTCGTTGAGCGCGAGGCCCGGCGCCGGATAGCCGAGGTCCAGCGCCTTCTTCGCATGTGCCTCCGCCTCGTCGAGCAGCCCCTCGCGGATGCATGCGCCCGCCAGATCCATGTGCGCCGCGTGGTGATCGCCGAGCTCGCCGAGGATCTTGCGATAGGCCGCCGCGTCCTCTCGATACAAGGTCCGCAGCCCGCTGTGCTCCGCGAACCAGCCGTTCATCAGCGCCGTGTCTTCCTCGCTGGCGTCGAAGGGGGTCTTCAGTTCCTGGAAATCGCCGGTGAAATACACCTCGCGATCGAGCCAACCGCCCTTCTCGGCGTCCTCGAAATCCCGCGTCCCCGGGTAAATGGATAGACACGAGAAGATGGCCTCGTGAGGCCTGGCCCGGTCGAGGAAAGAGAGCGTCTGCCGGAACGTCTCCGCCGTCTCTCCGCGGTTGCCGAGCATCATGTAATACCGCACCTTGATCCCGTACTTCTTCGCGAGCTCCGTCGACTCGATGATCTTCTCCACGGTGATCTTCTTGTCGATCTGCGCGAGGATCGATGGCGCGCCCGACTCGACCCCGAGGCTCAGCCGCTCGCACCCGGCGAGGCGCATCTCGCGCAAGAGCTCGTCCGAGAGCACGTCGACCCGCGTGTCGCAGCTCCAGAGAAAGCGAATGCCTCGCTCTCGAATACCCCGGCAAAGCTCCATCACCCGCTTTCGGTTGGTGGTGAAGGTGTCGTCCTTGATCTGGATCATCTTCACCGGGGCGCGCGACACGGCCCGCTCGAGCGCCCTGAGCACATAAGGCACCGACTGGCCTCGAAACCCACGCCCCCAGGTCGTCTCGGCACCGCAGAAGGTGCATGCCCAGGGGCAGCCGCGCGAGGTCATCAGGATATGCGTGTCGAAATAGTCGTGCGGTGAAGCGAGGGTGTCGAGGTCCTCGATGGCGGCCCGGTTCGGCCCGGTCACGATCCGCCCGTCCTTCCGGTACACGGTGCCCGCGATCCCGGTCGTCGGTCGCTTTGCGGCGAGCCGCTCGATCAGCTCCAGGAAGGCAGGCTCGCTCTCGCCGATCGAGATGGTGTCGATGGCCGGGTGGTGGGCGAGCATCTCCTTCGCGAGCGGGGACGCATGCGGCCCGCCCACGAGGATATGCGCGCTCGGATGATGGGCGCGGATCGCCTTCGCGGCGAGGCCGACGCCGCGGCGGTTCGCCGTCCAGCAGGACATGCCGTAGAGATCGGCGTCGAGCGCGCGGATCACCTCGTCGACCTTGCTCCATGGGAAGGCCGAGAGGTTCAGCACCTTGACCTGGTGGCCGGCGCGGATCGCCTGGGCGCCGAGCGAGAGCAGTCCATAGGGGATCTGGTAGAAATCGGCGTCGAGGTCGCCCTCGCGGTAGCCGCTCGGCGGCCCGTCGCGCGGATCGGGGGCCTCGCCGGGGGCCGGGATCTTCCAGGGCGGGGGGTAGAGGAGGGCGATGCGCATGCGGGTCGTTCGAGCGGGTACGACGCCCATCGTAGCGCCCTCGTTCCCGTCTGGGCAGGCTCGGCGAAGGGGCCCGTGATAGCGTCGAGCGATGCGCCCGAGACAGCTCGCCCCGGCCCTCCTCGCCGCGGCGATGCTCCTCGCGCCGCGGCCTGCGCGGGCCGACGATCCGTCGAGCAGCGCCCAGCCCTTCGCCGCCGAGCGCGATCGCTTCATGCTCTCGCGCAACACGATCGTGACGACCCTCGGCGTCTGGTCGGCCGCGAGCCTCGTGGGCGGCGCGCTCTTCACGCTCGATCCGCCGTGGATGCCGAAGGTCGCGCCGAGCCGCGCCGAGCGGCGGGGCTTCGGCGTCATGACCCTGTCGTTCGCCATCGTCAACAGTGTGTTCGCCGTGGCGGGCGCGCTCGGCACCTCGTCCCTGCGGAGGTCGCTCGTCGATCGACCGGCGCTCGATCACGAGCGGCACGCGGGCGGGAGCTTCTTCGCGGTGAACGCCGGGCTCGACATGCTCTACATCACCGCGGGGGCGCTGATGTTCCAGCGCAAGACGCCGTGGCTGCGCGGCTTCGGGATGGGCGCGCTGTCGCAGGGCGGGTTCTTGATCGGGTTCGACGTGAGCTCGGCGATGACCTACCGGTTCGGGGGGCGGTGAGGCGAGCGTTGCGCTGAGCCCTCGCGGCGGCGGGCGCACGTTTGCGCGAAAAAATGCGGCGCCGGCCGCGCGCGACGAGTGATCCATTGCCGCGCTGCGTGTCTTCGCCTAGGGTGGAGAAAGCAAGGGGGTGCTCCAGTGGTGGGGACACAGCTCGACGGGAAATACAACATCATCCGCCTCCTCGGTGCGGGCGCCATGGGGTCGGTCTACGAGGGAGAGCACACGGCGACGGGGCGCCGGGTGGCGATCAAGGTCATCAGCTCGGCCGATCTCCTGCGCAACGAGCAGGCGGTCACCCGCTTCGAGCGCGAGGCGCGGGCAGCGGGCTCGATCGAGACGCAGCACATCACGCAGGTGCTCGACGCCGGGGTCGATCGGCAGAGCGGGCACCCCTTCCTGGTGATGGAGTACCTCTCGGGGGAAGACCTCCAGCATGTGCTCAAGCGCGTCGGCCCGGTCGCGCCCGAGCTCGGCCTGCGCGTCGTCGCCCAGGCGTGCCTCGGCCTGCAAAAGGCGCACGAGCGCGGCGTGGTTCACCGCGACATCAAGCCCGCGAACCTGTTCCTCGCCAAGCGCGACGCGGGCGAGCTCATCGTCAAGCTCCTCGACTTCGGCATCGCCAAGGTGAAGATGGACCAGGCGCAAGACACCGAGGGCGCGGGCCTCACCCAGACGGGCAGCCTGCTCGGCTCGCCGCTCTACATGTCGCCCGAGCAGGCGCGCGGCGACAGCAAGGCCATCGATCACCGCGCCGATCTCTGGTCGCTCGGCGTCGTGCTGTACGAGCTGCTCGCCGGCCAGACGCCGTATCACCATGTCCGCGCGCTCGGCCAGCTCATCCTCGCCATCTGCTCCGAGTGGCCCCGGCATATCCAGGAGGTCGCGCCCTGGGTGCCCATGGAGGTCGCGTCGATCGTCCACCGCGCGCTGCGGCACAACCCGAACGAACGCTACCAGAGCGCCGCCGAGATGTTCGGCGCGATCCGGGCGCTCTTGCCCCAGGGCTGGAGCATCTCCGAGGAGATGATCATGCCCCTGCAAGACACCGCGCGCGGGCAGATCGCCGCCAAGCTCGCGCTCACCGCGTCGCTCGCAGGCGCGAAGACCAACCCGGCCGCGACCACCCACCCCGGCGGCGCCACCGCCTCCGCGCTCGTTCAATCGCAGGCGACGGCCCCGGCCCCCAGCTCGTCATGGAAGCTCGCGCTCGGCTTCGCCGGAGCCGCCGTGGTGATCACCGCCGGCAGCGCGGCCTTCTTGCTCTCCCGCCAGCAAAAAGAGCGACCGCCGGATCCCCCGCCCATCGCGGTGACCGCGGCGCAAGCGCCCACCGCCGCCACCGCGACACAGGCCCCCACGGTCGCGCCCGATCCCGGCATCAAGCGCGTCAATCTGGTGATCATCCCCGAGGATGCGGCCGTGGAGATCGATGACGAAAAGGCCCCCATAAAAAACGGGATCGTCAGCTTGACAGGGACGTTGGGGAGCGTCCGGAGAGTCCATGTCCACAAGGGGAGCCTCGACACCGAGCAGGACGTGACCATCAGCGAGAACGGGGCGCAGCCGCCGAAGATCGCGCTCACCGCGGCAGGGCCGAAGCCGGCTGGCCCGCCCGTGCCCACCGCTGGAACCACCGTGAAGCAGCCCGTGCAGGGGCCGCCGTCCAAGCCCAGCACGCCGATTGACGATAAATGGCCGGAATGAGCGGCCCGTTTTGATCTTACTGGGGGATTTGCCATGTCACAGCGACTGACCTTTCTGCGCAATGCCGGTGTCCTCGGCCTGACGCTCCTCTCCGCCCGCGCCGCCGCAGAGGCCCCGCCCGAGGGCGCGCCGCCCAAGCCGGCCGATGTTCCCAAGGCTGCCGCCGACGCGGATGCCGCCCCGACCGAGGCCCAGAAGCAGGAGGCCAGGGAGCATTTCGAAAAAGGGGTAGCCCTCTTCAAGCAAGAAGCCTGGGCGCCCGCGCTCGCCGAATTTTACCGATCGCGCGAGCTCTTCCCGACCCGGCAGGCGACGCGCAACGCGGCCATCGCCTTGCGCAAGCTCCTCCGGTTCGACGACTCGCTCGACATGTACGAGGTGCTGCTCCGCAACTTCCCCAACGTCCCGGCCGACATCAAGGCCGAGGCGCAGCGGGAGATCGCCGAGCTGCGGGCGCTCGTCGGGACCATCGAGATCGCCGGCGCCGAGCCGGGCGCTGCAATCGTGATCAGCGGGCAGGCGCGTGGAGAATATCCGCCGGTCGCCCCCCTGCGCGTCGCGGCGGGGGCGCACCTCGTGCGTATTTTCAAGGAGGGTTACAACCCCTTCGAGGCCAAGATCGACGTGGCCGGCGGGGAGACGAAGCCCGTTGTCGTGAAGCTTCAGCCGCTCTCCGCGTCGGGGCGGCTCAAGGTGGTGGAGCAGGGGGGCCGGGCGCTCGAGGTGGTCGTCGACGGCGCCGCGGTCGGCGTCGCACCCTGGGAAGGGAGCGTGTCCATCGGCAAGCACGTGGTGCTGCTCCGGTCGAGCCAGGGAAAGACAGGGACGCAGCCGGTCACGGCCGACGTGAGGGCGCAGCAGGTCACCGCGTTGAGCCTGCCCGCCGAAGAGCTGGAGTCCTCGCTCCACGTGGAGCCCACCCCGGCCGGCGCCGACGTGGCCATCGACTCCGTGTCGGTGGGCCATGGCACCTGGATCGGGCGCGTCCGGGCCGGCAAACACCGGATCGAGATCCGGGCCGACGGTTTCACCGGTCAGGAGAAGGTCGTCACGATCGAGCCGGGCGGGCGCGAGGTGCTCAAGGTCGGGCTCGAACGGGACAACGACGCTCTCGTCTGGCGCAAACCATCGAGGTTCGTCTTCGACGTGAGCGCCGGGCTGGCCGTGGCGCCCTCCTTCGGAGGCCTCGCCGGCAATTGCCAGGGAACATGCGCGCGCTCGGTGGGCCTCGGCCCCGCGGGCATGTTCCACGCGAGCTACGAGCTCGGCAACGGCCTCGGCTTCGGGCTCTCCGCCGGATATCTGCTCGCTACCCAGAGCCTCACCCAGCGAGGCACCGTGTTCACCCTGAACCCCAGGGACAACACCGCTCCTTCGGTGCCCGCGACCGCCGACGACGAGCTGCGCCTGTCCTCGTTCCTCGGCGGCGTCGCCGTGTCCTATCGCATCGGAGAGAGCGTTCCGATCCTGATCCGCCTCGGTGGAGGCGCCATGGTCGGACAGGTGAGGGACGAGCGCACCCGCGCGAGCGTCACGCCGGCGGGCAGCGCACCTTACCCGCTGCACGATTCATCGAGCCTCGCGCTCGCGGTGTATGGCTATGTCGCCCCCGAGGTGCGGGTGGGCTACCGGTTCAAGAACCACTTCGTGGTCGGCGCCGGGGTCGAGGCGCTGGCGCTCTTCGCGCTCGGCAAGCCCACCTGGAACAACACGCAAGACATGGCCGCCGGACCGGCCGGCCTCGGCAATTACCAGCGTGAAGACCTGATGGGAGACTTCCCCGTGGTGCTCATCCCGAGCGGGAGCTTCCGGTACGATTTCTGATCGCGGCGCAAAACGCCCCGGGACCAGCGATGATGCGGTCCCGGGGCGCAGCCTTTTCAGCGCGACGTCCGCTCCAGGATGATGAACTGGACGCGCCGGTTCCGGGTGCGGCCGACGTTGATCCGGTTGTCGGCGGCGGGCTTCCAGAAGCCATATCCCTTCGCGACCAGCTTATCGGCCGGGATGCCGGCGTCGATCAGCCAGGCGCGCACCGCCTCCGCGCGATCCTGGGAGAGCCTCTGGTTATACTGCTCGGTGCCGGCGTCGTCGGTGTGCCCCTGCACCTCGATCTTGGTGATCTCCGGGTGCTCGTTGATCACGTCCCGGATCTCTCTCATCAGGTCGCCGGAGAGGGGGTCGATGGTCTCGCTCTTCCGCCGGCCGTCGATGCGAAAACGGATCTTGGTGCGCAGGACGATCTCGTCCTTGTTGACACGGACGAGCCTGGGACAGCCATTTTGCCGGGGCTCCGCGTCTGCCGCGCCCTTCTCGTAGGGGCAGGCGTCTGCCGCGCCCTTGATGCCGTCGCCGTCGGGATCATCCGGGCAGCCGTTCCACTTGGGGTCGGTGCTCGAAGGGCCGGCGACCTCGGGGCAAGCGTCGGTTGCGTCGGCCACGCCGTCGCCGTCGCCGTCGGGAGGACATCCGTTGCGCCTGGGGTCGGCGCTGGCGACCCCCTTGAGGTCGGGACAAGCATCGATCCCGTCATGGATATCGTCCCCGTCGCTGTCCTTGGGACACCCGTTCTTGGTGGCGTCGGCGCTGCGCACGCCGGCGATCCCCGGACAAGCGTCGTCGATATCCATGATCCGATCGCCGTCGCGGTCCGCGATGGGGCACCCGTCCTTGGATGGATCGGCCTGGAGCTCTCCCGCGGTGTCAGGGCAAGCGTCGATATCGTCACGGATGCCGTCGCCGTCACGATCACGGTTGACCGGAACGACCGGCCCGCCCGCGGGCGCCGGCCGGGGCAAGGGCGCCCAGCCGATCATGCCAACCGCACGGAACGCCGGCGTGCCCACGCCGTCGAGCGGCCCGGGCCCGGCCGCAGCGCCGACGAAGAGGTCGCTCGCGACCCTGGCCTTGACCCCGAGGAGCACCTCGAGGTTCGAAGGAGATTGCGAGCGAATCGTGGTCCCCGTCGCGAGGATGGGTGTGCCACCGAGCTCGACGCTGCCATACACCTCCGGCCCGACCTGCAACCGATCCTCGAACGCGGTGAGCCCCGCCCCTGCGCCGAACGTCACCGCATGCGCGCCGCTCGCCCGGAGGAGCGCGCCGCCCGAAGCGCTCCAGACAAAGCCGATCGAGTGGCCCATGCGCCCTCCGAGGTTCAAATGCAGGGCGCCGCGCACCGCCCCGTCGCCCGTGTACGCTTCACGCGAGCCGCTCGGTACATAGACGGCGCCGCCCGCGCCGAGCTGAAATGGATCATGGTAGTCGCCGAGGATGCGCGCGCGGAGGTCGAAGCGGGCATCACCGAAGGCCGGTGAGCCGGGCGGGTGAAAATCCACCCCCGAGGCCGCCGGTGGAGCATTGCCGCCGTCCACGAGCGCCACCGGGAGATCGGCCGCGACGAGGACGCGATTCCAGAGGGCGAGCGAGACGTCGGCCCGCAAGAAGCCCTGCGCGTTGACGATATCCGTGCTCTGCCCGCCGCCGTCGTAGTGCAGCGGCCGATAGGCATAGTCGAAGACGAGCGAGGCGCGGGGGACGAGGTGCCCCGGCGCCCAGGGCGAGGGGACACCGAAGAAGGCGTCCCCCGCGGCCGAGGGGGCGAAGCGCTCGAGCGCAAAGCCCGCGATCTTGATCTGCGCCCCGGCCTGGCGAGGGGCGAGCAGCGCGGCCGCGAGCACGGCCGCGAGGGTCAACGAATGATGCGATCTCATGACACAGCTCCGCTCTTGGTCGTCGAGGTGAGGTGAGAGGCCCGCGCCGTCCGCCGCCGGCGCGCCGCGAGGAAGGCTAGCGCGCCGAGGGCGAGGACCGGCGAGAGGCCGTCGGTGCCCCCGCCGATGCGGCAACCGCCGCCGATCGTGCCCGTGATGATGTCTCCACCCCCGCTCCCGCCCGCTCCTCCTGCGCCTTGCTCCTCGCAGGCGTCATCGATGTTGTTGCCATTCTTGTCGCCGATGTTCGGCTTCTCACAGGAGTCGCAGGCGTCTCCGACCTTGTCTTTGTCCTTGTCCTTCTGGCCAGGGTTGGCGATGGCAGCGCAGTTGTCGCAAGCGTCGCCGTGCCCGTCCTTGTCGACATCCTTCTGGTCGGGATTGGCGACCACCGGACAGTTGTCACACACCTGTCCCAAGCCATCCGTGTCGCTGTCCTCCTGCTCGGGGTTCGCCGCCAGGGGGCAGTTGTCGTCGGCGTCGGAGATCCCGTCGTGATCGAGGTCCGAGCACGCGTCGCCGATCTTGTCGCCGTTCATGTCGGCCTGGTTGATGTTCACGACCAGGGAGCAATTGTCGTCGGCGTCGGGGATCCCGTCGTTGTCGTCGTCCACGTCGCAAGCGTCGCCGATCTTGTCCTTGTCGTTGTCGTCTTGGTCGTGGTTGGAGACGAAGTGGCAGTTGTCGTCCGGGTGACAGAGGGCCGGCTGGGCGGCAGGATCGCAGGTCGAAATGTCGCAGAGCTGGCCCGCCTCGCACGCGACATCGTTGGCCCCGTCGTTGTCGTCGTCCGGATCGCAGACATCACCCATTCCGTCGTTGTCGGCATTTTCCTGACCCGCGTTCCAGACGACAGGGCAATTGTCCACGCCGTTCGGGATGCCATCCTTGTCGATGTCGATGTCCCCGTTCGGCTCGCAGATGTCCCCGATGCCGTTGTTGTCGATGTCCTGCTGATCCGGGTTGGCCTGGGTGCGGCAGTTGTCGATGTCGTCATCGATGCCGTCATTGTCGGAGTCCGTGTCCCGGAAATCGGGGTCGCCGTCGCCGTCGGTGTCGGCCGGAAAGCTGGGCACGAGGGGGTTCTTGGCCTCCTCCTTGTCCGTCACCCCGTCATTGTCACTGTCAGGGTCGATGGCGTCGGGCAAGACATCGCCATCGGTGTTCTCGGCGACGATGAGGGTGAGGAGGTCACAAGCCGCAGGCGGGTCGGGGCAGACCTCGATGGGGTCGTCGATGCCGTCCCCGTCGCTGTCCTTGCTGAGCGTGTTGGTGCCGATCTGGAGCTCGACGAGGTCCGGGATGCCGTCGTTGTCGTCATCGTCGTCGCACACATCCCCCTTGCCGTCGCCGTCGGTGTCCTGCTGGTTGCTGTTGACGCCGAACTGGCAGTTGTCCATGACGCCGGCAATCGCCGGCTGGAGCATGCCGCCGAAGGCGGGAACGAGGGTGTCGGTGACCCCGTCGTTGTCGTCGTCCGGGTCACAGAGGTCGCCGAGCGCGTCGCCGTCGTTGTTGGCCTGGTCGTTGTTGGGAATGAACTGGCAATTGTCGACCTTGGCCGGGTCGACCGGCTCCGGCGCCCCGCCGAAGCTCGGGACGACGGTGTCGAGGACGCTGTCATTGTCGTCGTCCGGGTCGCAGAGGTCGCCCATGGCGTCGCCGTCGTTGTTGGCCTGATCGTTGTTGGCGATGTCATGGCAATTGTCGAATGCGGCGAGGACGCCGCCGTTGGAGCAGACATAGCCGTTGATGCCGAGGCTCATGGCGCCGGCCGAGCACTGGAAGTCGTCGATGCCATCGTTGTCATCGTCGACGTCGCAAGCGTCCCCCTTGTTGTCGCCGTCGTTGTTCTCCTGGCCGGGGTTGACGGTGAACTGGCAGTTGTCCTTCTGGACGAGCGCGCTGCCGTTGGAGCAGAAATAGCCGTCGACTCCGAGGCTGAGGGCGCTCGCTGAGCACTGGAAGTCGTCGACGCCATCGCCGTCGTCGTCGGGATCGCAGAGATCACCGAGGCCGTCGCTGTCGTTGTCGAATTGTTGCGTATTCTTGGTGAACGGGCAGTTGTCGGCCCCGTCGGCCACAGTGTCGTTGTCGTCGTCGTTGTCGCAGGCGTCGCCGATCTTATCTCCGTCGTTGTCCTCCTGCATCGCGTTCGAGGTGAACTGGCAGTTATCCAGGACGCCGGGAACGGCCGAGACGAGGGCGCCGCCGAAGCTCTTGATGACCGTGTCGGTGATCCCGTCGTTGTCGTCGTCCGGATCGCAGACATCGCCCTGAGGATCACCGTCGTGGTTGGCCTGATCGTTGTTGGAGATGAAGGGGCAATTGTCGGCTGCATCGAGGATGCCGTCGTTGTCGTCGTCCGGGTCGCAGGCGTCCCCTTGGGTGTCGCCTTGGGAGTTGCTGTCGTTGTTCTGCTGGAGGACATTGGAGACGAACTGACAGTTGTCGTTCACATCGAGCACGCCGTCGTTGTCGTCATCGGCGTCGCAGGCGTCGCCCTGGGTATCGCCATCGTTGTTTTGCTGGCCGGGGTTGGCGACGAAGGGACAATTGTCGACGGCGTCGGGCTGGCCGTCGTTGTCGTCGTCTGGGTCGCAGGCATCGCCGAGCATGTCGCCGTCGTTGTTGGGCTGGAGGTCCGAGCACTCGGGGGCATTGCATCCGGCGGAGGGATCACAGTTGAGCGGAGGATTGCTGAACAGCTTGCAGTTGTCGACAACATCTGGCGTGCAGTCGTTGTCAGCGTCAGCGTCGCATGCGTCGCCGAGCCCGTCGCCGTCCAAATCCAGTTGAGAGGGATTGGCGTTTATGGGGCAATTGTCGCAAACGTCGCCGAGCCCGTCGTTGTCCGTGTCTGTCTGGGTCGAATTAACGGCGGATTGGCAGTTGTCGCACTTGTCGCCGACGCCGTCGTTGTCCATGTCTGCCTGGGTCGGGTTGGCGATGAGCTGGCAGTTGTCGAGGTGAAGCAGCGGCGTAGTTACGCCGTCGGGGTCGGCACAAAAATAGCTGCCAATCCCTAACGTCAGAGCGAACCCTGGCGGGCAATTGTAATCGTTAACGCCGTCGTTGTCGTTGTCCGGATCGCAGAGGTTGCCGAGACCGTCGGCATCGGCGTCTTGTTGCTGTGCGTTGGCGACAAATTGACAATTGTCCAGAAGGTTCGGGATGCCGTCGTTGTCCGCGTCATTGTCGCAGGGGTCGCCCTTCCCGTCGCCGTCGGAGTCCTTTTGATCGTTGTTTGTGACGAACTTGCAGTTGTCGCAGACGTCGCCGAAATTGTCGCCGTCGGCGTTGAATTGATTGTCGTTCGGGTCGCCTGGGCAGTTGTCACAGACATTGCCGTACGCATCTCCGTCTGTGTTTTCCTGGTTGGGGTTGAAGAAGATCTCGCAGTTGTCGCAGGCATCGCCGAGACCGTCGCCGTCGGCGTCGCCGTTGGCGGCGCTCGCTGTTTGCGGGCATTTGTCGCATGCGTTGCCGAACGCATCGCCGTCGGTGTTTGCCTGGTCGTTGTTCACAACGAGCGTGCAATTGTCGCATGCGTCACCGAGCATGTCGCCGTCGGCGTTCGCCTGGTTGTCGTTCGGGACGAGATGGCAATTGTCGCAAGCGTCGCCGAGCGTGTCGCTGTCGCTGTTCACCTGGTCGTTGTTCGAGATCAGTTTGCAGTTGTCGCACGCGTCCCCAAAATTGTCGCCATCTGCATTTTCTTGGTTGGGGTTCACCACGTGAGGGCAATTGTCGCACACGTCGCCCCTCCCGTCGGCGTCGGCGTCAGCGTTGTCAAGCGTGAAGACGTTAGGGCAAGTGTCACATGCGTCGCCCCACTGATCATTGTCTGCGTTTGTCTGGTCGGCGTTGTTGGTGTTGGGACAGTTATCACATGCGTCGCCCAACCCGTCGCCGTCGGAGTTCGTTTGCGAGAGGTTGGCGACCAGTGGACAGTTGTCCGTGGCGTTGGCTACGCCGTCGCCGTCGGCATCGACATCGCAAGCGTCGCCGATGCCATCATTATCGAGATCGCCTTGACCGATATTGACGACAAGCGGACAGTTGTCCATGGCGTCGAGGATGCCGTCGTTGTCATCATCGTCATCGCACGCGTCCCCCAGGCCGTCCATGTCTGTGTCCGCCTGGTTGTCGTTGTCGACCAATGGGCAATTGTCGCAGACATCGCCGAGGGCGTCGTTGTCGACGTTCTTCTGGTTGTGGTTGGGCACCGAAGGACAGTTATCGGTAGAGTCCGGTACATTGTCATTATCCATGTCCGGCGGGCCCGCCTGCACCACCCCGCCGGCCACGACGATCGCCAGCGCCGCAAGCACCCGCACCCACACCGGCCGCCGGAAGGCGGACGTCCCCCTCATATGGTTTGCCTTCATTGTACTTCCCGAGTCAACGGCGTGATCGTGCACGCCCTGGTAAACAGGACAATTTCCAACCGGTCTCGTCCCCGCGCAGCCCCCTGGACGTTGTTGACGTTGTGCTCCCCTCGAAATGTGTCCCCTTCTTCCCCTGTACGGGAGCAACAATACCAGCCTTTTTGTCCCGTGGATCAAAAAAATAGACCCCCCGGGACAAATCGGGATTGTCATGTTATTTCGCGTCGTTAGCGGTGGCGGTCCTCCCGCGAGACGGTGCTTCGGTGCGCGACGAGCATCTTGGCGAACGCCCCGGGACCTGTATACTCGGCTCCGCCGGCTCGCCGGGGGTGGGTGCACGCAAGCGCTCGCGCTTCTGGGAGCGACCTGGCAGCTCACGAAGAAAGAGGAGGGATCACGTGCATGCTTGGCTCTTCGCTCGGCCGCTTTTGCCGGGCGTTCTCTTGTTCGGCGGGGGAGTGATGGCGGCATGCGCTACGTCCGATCCTCCCACCCGCGGTGAGGCTCCGCCTTCGGTGGAGCTTCGTTCCTCGCCGGAGGCGACGGCGCTCGCGCGCGCGATCCGCCGCCAGTTCCCGGCGGCCTTCGCGGCCTCGGCCGGCGCCAAGATCGCGTCCGTCGAGCTCCCGGTGTCGGCGGCGCGCCCGATTCGCCTCACGGACGAGGCCTCGGCGATCGGCGTCGCCATCGCGCTCGACGACGTGCGCGACCTCGAAGGTGGGCGCGACGGTGACCTCGCCGTGTATCCGGGGGCGGCGCCCTCGCGCGGCGATCTCTTCGTTCGCGTCCTCCCCGAGGGCGTCGAAGACCTCGTCTATTACGCCGCGCGCCCTGCGCGCGAGCACCTCCGCTACCGCCTCGATCTCGGCGCCGCGCGTGGCCTCCGCCTCGTCGAGGGCGTCCTCGAGATCCTCGACGCGCAGGGCGCGCCTGTCCTCCGCGTCGAGCCGCCGTACGTGATCGACGCCCAAGGACGTCATGCGGCCGAGCTCCACGTCGCCGGGTGCGATGTCGATCGCAGCCCGCGCGCGCCTTTCGGCCGCCCGCTCACCTCGCCCGGCGCGGACACCTGCGCGATCGACGTCGACTGGTCGGCGTCGCGCGTCGGCTACCCCGCGCTCGTCGATCCCATCTGGGTCGCCACGCTCAACACCATGCTCGCCGCGCGTGCGCGGCACACCATCACCTTGCTCAACCCCACGAGCAAGACGAGCCTCGCCCTCGTCGCGGGCGGCTTCTCCGCCGAGGGCGGCGCGCCGCTCAAGAGCGCGGAGATCTACGACCCGCTCAGCCGTCGCTTCAGCGTCACCGGCAGCATGACCGTCGCCCGGGGCGCGCACACCGCGACCTTGCTCGCGCCGATCGCGCTGCCACCGGGGCCCGGGCCGGATCGACCGGTCCTCGTCGCGGGTGGCGCGGATGCGGCTGGAGCGCCGATCGGATCGCTCGAAGTCTACGACCCGGTGAGCGGCGTCTTCGTCACCGATGGCCATGTCATGGCGGCGCCCCGCTTCGATCACGCCGCTGCGCCGATCGCCGACGCCGAGGTGCTCTTGGCCGGCGGCACGGCGCCTCCGCTCAACCAGCCCACGAAGACGGCGTACACGTATCTCTTCTCCGGCTTCGGCCCTGGCAGCCCGCCGGCCAGCGTCATCAGCCAGCTCGATGCCACGGTGGGTCTCATGGCCTTCCCGCGCAGCGCCCTCACCGCCACGCGCCTCAACACCGGCAAGGTTCTCCTCACGGGCGGCTTCGTCCTCGGCGGTGGCAAGCTCGTCGCGCTCCCGTCGGCGGAGCTCTTCGACCCTTCCACGCAGACCTTCCTGCCCATCGCTCCGGGTCAGGGCGCCGTCGCGGCGATGACCACCGCGCGCGGCTACCACACCGCGACCTTGCTCGGCGACACGGGCAAGGTCCTCATCACCGGCGGCCTCTCCGCGACCGTCGGCGGCATCGAGGCCGACAGCGCCGACCTCTACGATGACGGATCGAAGGACAGCAACGACGAGGGTTTCGCCGTCGCCTCTCCGGCCATCTCCATGGCCACAGGCAGGACCAACCACACGGCCACTTTGCTGCCCGACGGGCGCGTCCTCGTCGCCGGTGGGTTCAAGCAAGCATCGGCCCTCGGCAGCGCCGAGCTCTTCTCGCCGGCGACCAAGACCTTCACCGACCTCGGCGCCATCGTCCCCATGGCGGCGCGCGGCGACCACGCCGCGATCCTCGTGAACGCAGGCGATTTCTCGGGCGCGGGGCACACGGTCCTCGTCACCGGCGGCGCCTCCTCCTCGGCGAACGGCGCCGCGGCCATGAACGGCGCCCAGGTCTTGCTCCGCATCGACGGTGACCCGTGCACCGTCGCCGCCGAGTGCGCCTCCGGGTACTGCGTCGACGGTGTCTGCTGTGACACGTTGTGCGACGCCGACTGCTACGCATGCAGCGCGGACCTCCAGGAAGCGCCGAACAACGGCACCTGCGGTCCCAGCAAGCAAGGCTCGGAGCCTCGGATCCAGTGCGTCACCAAGGTCATCAGCGACTCCCAGCAGATGGACGTCGAGGTCCACAGCCAGTGCAACGGCCAGGGCTCGGTCGAGGACACCAACGACACCAAGATCTGCACGCCGGCGATCTGTGGCAAGGACAACCTCTGCTCCACCGGGTGCTCGAGCGACGCGAGCTGCGCCGTCACCGGCTGGTGCGATCTCGGCGTGCCGAGCCCCGAGGGAGACCCGGGCACCTGCGTGGACAAGATGGCCGACGGCCTGGTGTGCGGGGCCGACGACCAGTGCCGCACCGGCAACTGCATCGACGGCTTCTGCTGCGACAAACCGTGCGGCGATCAGTGCAAGGCGTGCGATGTCGCCGGCCACATCGGCGAGTGCCACGACGTGCCCAAGGGCGATGTCCACCCGGGCCTACCCCCACATGTGCGCCAGAGCTGCGCGGGGAGCATGGGTGACAGGTGTGCCGGCTACTGCGATACGGATGTGAGCTCCGTGGCGTGCCAGTACCCGGACGCGAACACCGACCACGCCGACGCCGACTGCCAGGACAGCGCCGTCGGCCCGGCCATCCTCGTCAAGCACCCTTGCGACGCTGCCGGCGGCTTCACCGACGTGCCCCGCGACTGCGGCGGCTTCCACTGCGAGGACGCGCACACCTGCAAGACCGCGTGCGAGAGCAAAGGCAGCGGCGGCGAGAAGGACAGGCTGGCGGACGACGAGAATTGCATCGACGATCATGTCTGTGTCGATGATGTCTGCGTCCCGCTCACGGAGCCGCTCTGCGACGGCAAGGGCACCCTCCGGAGGCCGAAGGCGCAGGGCGGCAACATGCAGTGTCCTGGGAACCTCCGATGCCCGGAGGGCGCGCACGAGTGCCTCCAGACCTGCAAGGCGAAGGACGACTGCATCAGCCCCGGGACCGAGGTGGTCATCGCATGCACGAGCGAGGGCAAGTGTGAAAACGAGGACGATATCCCTGTCCCGGTCAACCCCTACTGCCATGTGGCGCGGCCGGGCAATCCAGGCTCGCCCTGGTGGGGCCTCGGGCTGACCATGACGGCGATCGCCGCGGCGGCGCGGCGCGTCCGGCGCGATCGCGCCCAGGGCCGCCGCTAGCGGCCCGCATTCCTCACCGCCGATCCACCGGCCCATCGAGCGGCGGCCGCTGCATCTCCCCGAGCGTGGCCGCCCTCGCCCCCGGCGCGAGCGCGCGCACGGCGTCGACGAGCGCGTCACCGCCCATCGACCCCACCGTCGTCACATGCCGCGCGATCGGCCCGAGCAGCGCGCCCGCGGTCCCGGCGGAGGCCCGCACCACCCCGAGCACCCGCGCGGCCGGCGGGAGCAACAGCGCCCGGGGCGCGAGATCGAGCGCGAGCAGGTGGTGCGGGCCGGCGCGCACCTCGCCGATCGCCTCGGCGGAGGCGCGGTGGAGGGCGAGCGCGCTCCGCGTCGCCTCGTCGAGCGGCCCGCGGGGCACGCGTGCTCCGTGATCCAGCAGGGTCCGGTGGAGCACGTCGAAAAACGATGTGATCCATCGTTCATCCGCGTCCACGAGCGCGACCCGCGGGGAGAGGCACCCGCGCTGGTCGAAGGCCACGAGGTCGCCGGCGAGGGCGAGCGCCGCCTCTTCCTGGCCGGCGTCCTGCCCGATCACCGCGACACCGAGCCCCGTCCCGTGGCCGCGAAAGCGCACGCCGGGCGGCAGGGCGCGGGCGATGGCCTGCAAGCTCTCGTCGCTCCCGTAGGCGTGCGCCTCGTCGCCGGGCGCGGGATCGAGCTGCTCCACGAGCGCCACGTCGAGCCCCCGGGCCGCGAGCTCGCGGGCGAGCAGGGGGGCGAGGCCGGGCTCGCGGCGGGAGGGGCGGAGGCGCACGGAGGGCGACGTCGCGAGGGCGAGGGCGACGGCCCGCAGCGCCGCCGTGCACACGTTGGCGGAGAGCACGACCCAGGCGCGCGGGGACTCGCCGCACCACGCGAGGAGCGCGTCGAGATCAGGCGCGGAGATCGACGTCTCCAGGTGCCTCGTGAGGGCGAGCTCCACGCCTTCGACCGAGAGGCCGCTCGTCGCGATCAGCGTATGGCGGGCCTCGCGGCCCAGCGGATCGGCCGGATCGGCGATCCGGGCGCCGAGGGCGATCACGTCGAGCACCCGCGCGCGGCGGGAGGGCGCGATCACCATGGGCGCCGCCGCCGGCTCATTTGCAGGCGTCGTCCGAGCCGGCGTGCACCGCGCAGCCCTTGGCGCAGTGCTTGACCAGATCGCCGAGGCCTTGCTCGTTGCACTTGTAGAGCGTCCCGCTGTCGCCTTCGAGCTTGTCGCCGCCGCAGTAGAGCCCGCCCACCACGCAGGTCCGGCATGCGTCGTCGCGGCCCGGGCGCACCGCGCAGCCGCGCGAGCATTCCTGGAGCTTCTTGGCGGAGCCGTCGGCCTGGCACTCGTAGAGGGTGTCGGAGGCGCCCTTCACCTTGTCGCCGCCGCAGTACGTGCCGCCGGCCACGCAGCTGTTCCCGGTGCTCCCGCCCGACGATCCACCGCTGCTCGGGCCCGCGGCGCCGAGCTTCTTCAGGTGGTACCAGCCGTAGGCCTTGGTGGAGACGGTGTGGGGCTTCGAGGCCTTCTTCTCGTGCGCCACGTAGTTGTCGTCCATCACGAAGATGGTCTTGCCCTCGACGTGATCCACGCTCGCGATATGACCCCAGATGTTCGAGCCGGAGGGGGGATAGACGATCATGTCGTAGGTGGTCGGCAGGTGCTTGCCGTCGTTGGGGATGCGCTCCCACTCGCCGGCGTCGGGGATCTTGTCGAGCCAGATGTGGCATGCGCCGTGCGGTCCGCAATTGCCTTTCCACCCCTCGCCCGCGTAGGGCACGTCGGCGCCGAAGCGGGCCGGATAGAACATCTGGATGGCGGCGAGGCACTGCTCGCCGTCGGGGAATTTGGACCAGTTGCCGACCGTCTTGGAGGAGCTGATCTCCTGCTCCATGACACCGTACTCGCCCTCGTCCTCGAGGTCTTCCGGCGGGGCTGCGCACCCCGCGGCGAGGGTCGCGGCCGATCCGAGCAAGAAGAGAGAGGCGATGGCGTGACGGAGGTAGCTCATGGGGTTTCCGTCCGACAAAGCAGCAGGCGTGCCAGTGACGAAAGGTCATGCTCCCGGCGATTTTCGCGGCGTACGGGCGGCCTTGCGCGACCGAGCCAGGGGCTCGCAAGACCCAGCCTGGGGCTCGATGGATCCAGCCGCTGCACGGGCAGCGGACCAGCCGGCGCGGCGCGTGTCGCTCGTGGTGGTGATCGTCACGGGGGCGCGCTCGGCTTTCCCTTCGCCATCTCCGCGGCGATCGGGAACGTCAACGCGCCCTTCTCCGTCCACCAGGTCATGACCTCCACGCGGAGGCGGCCGGCCTTCACCGCCGGATCTTGCTCGGCCAGCGCCCGCGCCTCGGCGAGCGAGGTGCGATAGAGACAGAGGCCGCGCATGGTCTCGTCGGGCTGCTCGTCGAAGGGCCCGGCCACCACCAGCTTGCCGGCCTTGGCCATGGCCTGGAGGTGCCCGATATGCTGTTTCTGGAGCGCCTCTGTCGCGTCGGTCTTCTCGGGCGTCCAGGCCGGTCCGCGGCGCAGGATCACGAAGGCATAGGCCTCCATCTGGAAATCATCGCTCTTCGCCGGCGCGCTCGCGGTGGGCGCGGGAAGCGCGGGCGGTGCGGCGTTGTCGGCGGAAGGGCACTTGGGCTGGCTCGCGCAGCCGGCGAGGGCGGCGAGGCAGAAGATGAACAGAGCGGGTCGGCGCATGGCCGAGCTTCTACCACAGCCCCCGGGCCGGCCTCGTCGAGCCCCGCTCACGTCTGTGTCCGTGGGCCGCGTCAGTACGGGCTCGCCGGCGTCAGCGCCCCACCGGACGCCGAGAGCGGCATGGGCGGCACGTCGCTCTCCCCCGAAGGCAGCGCGATCGAATCGCCCGCCACGAGCTTGCGCAGCGCGAGCCCCGAGAACACGAGCGGCTTGCCCGCCTCGCACACCGCGGGCGGCTTTTCTGCGTCGATCACGTACACCGCGCCCTGCCCGAGCACCTTTCCATGCCCCGTGGCGTCGACGACCAGCGCGGTCGCCTCGTCGATACCGAGCCCCCGCGCCTTGCCCGTGCTCGACCATCCGTCGGTCAAGATCCGCCCGAGGAAGGCCACCAGCCGTCCCATCCGATCGCGCTCGGCAAAGTGGGTATCGGTGATGGAGGAGGCGAGCGGGGCGAAGGAGAGGAAGCCGCGCTCCATCGTCATGTACATGTTGTACGGGTCGGCGAGCGCCTCGTCCGAATACACGGTGTCGTTGTACGCGGCGAACATGCTCTCCCCGAGCACCGCGCAGCCGGCGCTCGTGCCACCGATCACCGCGCCGCGGGCCCAGGCGTCCATGAGCGCGGACTCGACGCCGTGGTCCTTCCAGGTCTCGAGGTATGTCGCTTGATCTCCGCCGGCCAGGAACACCGCCTCGGCGTGGCGGATCTTGAAGGTCACGTACGGGTCGTCGGCGAGCGCGGGTGTGGTGACGAGCATCGTCTCCACCGAGTCGACACCGCCGATCTGGCTGAAGAGGTAATCGTTGTATCCGTCGGCGCCCGAGGTGCGGAGCACCACCACGTCACCCCCTTGCACGAGCGGTTTTTGCCATTGAAAGGCCTCGTCCACATCGGTGCCGCCGCCCATGAGGATCAGCCCTGGGCCTTCGGGTGTGACGACGGCGTCCTCCGGATTGCCCGTCAGGTAGGTCACGAGATCGGCCGGCTTGGGCGGCACCTCCTCGACGCTGCCTCCGGTACCGCCGCTGCCCGTGATCGTGCTGGTCGTGGTGTCGCCGGTGGTCGCTCCGGTCGTCGTCCCGCCGCCGCTCCCGGTGGTCGACGCGGGCTGCGATCCACAAGCGGCGGCGAGCGCGAGGAGCAGCGAAGGGACGATCGCGAATGCGCGGCGATGGAGCATGGCCGCTTGCCTTGGCCGGGCGGGACGGCGAGGTCAAGCGCGCGGGTCAACCGCGGCCGAGCATCTCGTCGATCGCGATCGAGCACCCGCGCGGCACCGCGCCCGGCGCGCGACCGAGCAGCGCCACGCCCTCGGGCAGCACGCGCACCCGATCGGCCGTCTGGATCGCCACCGCCGAGTCCACGTTGCAGAGGTCGACGATCCGCCCGAGCCCGGCCTCGCCGTCGGGCAAGGGCGCGAGCGAGCCTGGATCCACCGCGGTCACGCGCATCCACGGCGGCGCGCGGTAGACCCCGTGGTGGGCGGGGCCGTCATGGTGGCCGAGCGCGGTCGCGAGCGTCGCCTCGTAGAGCTGGCTCGACAGCTCGGTCATCCCGTACTCGGCGACGACGTGGCTCTCCGGCATGTCGAAGAGCGCGCTCACCTCGCGCCGCAGCTCGTCGGGCGCGACCTCGCGGGAGCGGCCCTTGAAGCCTCCCGTCTGCATCGCGCGGCTGCCCTCGGGCAGGCGGAGATCGCCGCGCGGGCTCGCCTCGAGCAGGTGGACGAGCGCGAAGGAGGTGGCGAGCACGATCACTGGATCGCCCGCGGATCGAGCCAGGGTAGCGGCGGCCTCGACCGACGCGGTGTCGAGCGTTCCCTCGCGCAGGTGGTAGCTCGCGGCGCCGCCGAGGGCGCGGGCGAAGAGGTCGAGCATGAAGCCGAGCGACGAGTCCGGAAGCTCGGCGGGGGGCGGGGCGAGGATGATCGCGCGCATCCGGTCGCGATCGGGGAAGAGGAAGCGGCGGCCCCAGGCGAGGGCGCCCATCGCGTACGTGTCGGTGCGCCGCAGCGGGTGCTCGCCGCGCGCCTCCTTGCCCTGCGTGCTCCCGCTCGTGCGGAAGAGCGCGACGTCGTCGCTCGCCTGGTGTGCGGCGATCCGCGCGAGGCGAAAGACATCGGTGGGCACGGCGGGGATCTCGGCGGCGAGGGCGGCGCGATCGAAATCGACGGCGCGCGCCCTGCCGAGCCGGGCGATCGCGGGCACATGGCGGGCCTGGAAGCGGGCGATCGCCAGCGCCAGATCGTCGAAGGGCTCGGTCGGTCGGCTGTCGAGCGACGCGCTGATGAAGGCCTGGACGCGCGCGTGGAGCGCGTCGCTCTCGTCGGAGGGATGCACGATCAGCCTGCGATCTGCCTAGGATCCGTGGAGGACCTCGCCGAGCGTCTTCGCCGTGTCCATCAGCCGCTCGTCGCCGATGGTGAGCGCCGGCGTGAGCGTCAGCACCTCGCCGCGCGTACCGCCGGTGAGCACGAGGTAGCCGCGGGAGAGCATCCCGGCCATCGCGCGCAGGGCTCGCTCGGGGGCGTCGAGCTCGATGCCGATCATCAGGCCGGCGCCGCGCACGTCGACCACGCCCGCGGCCCCTTCGAGGGCCTTTTTGAAGGCCGCGAGGGCCGTCTCGCCGAGCTCGCGGGAGCGGACGACGAGGCGCTTGAAGCGGAGCGCGTCGAGCGTGGCGATGGCGGCGGCGCATGCCACGGGGGAGCCGGCGTGGGTCGAGGTGTGGACGACCTCGCCGCGGTCTTCGCGCGCCCAGGCGGACATGATCTCGTCCGGCGCGACGCATGCGGAGAGGGGCATGCCGCCGCCGAGGCCCTTGCCGAAGCAGAGGATGTCGGGGGAAGCGCCGGCGATCGTGGAGCGCACCATCGAGCCGGCGCGGCCGAGGCCGGTCCAGATCTCGTCGGCGATGAGCAGCGCGCCCCGCTTGTGACACAACGTTGACAGCTCCCCGGCGAAGCGATCGGGCGGCACCACGCAGCCGCCGCGGCCGAGGATGGGCTCGAAGAGCAGGGCGCCCGCGTCGACCTCGGCGAGGGCGCGCTCGGCGGCGGAGAGGCAGCGATCGAGGTCGGCTTCGGCGCGCGGGTAGGGGATGAAGCGCACGCTCGGGTTGAGCTGGCCGGCGAAGGGCGCGCGGTAGCTCTCGCGCAGGCCGCATGCGGCGAGCGGCGCGTAGCCGAGGCCGTGGTAGGCGCCCTCGAAGGCCACGAGGCCTGGTTTTCCCGTGTGGAGCGCGGCGGTCTTCACGGCGGCGGTGACGGCGTCGCTCCCGCTCTGGGCGAGGATGACGCGCGGGCGGAGGCCCGGGTGGAGCGAGGAGAGCCGCTCGAGCAGGGCGATCTTCACGTCGGCCGAGTAGACGTCGCCGAGGCCGAGGAGCAGGCGGTTCTGCTGCCCGTCGAGGGCGCGGAGCACCGACGAGGGCGAGTGGCCGAGCAGGAGCGCGCCGAAGCCGGCGATCAGGTCGACGTAGCGGTTGCCGTCGACATCGAAGAGGTTCGAGCCCTTGCCGGAGGCGAGGATGATCGGGGCCATGGAGGCGCCGCTCGCCGTCGCGCGCGCGTCGCGCCGGTGGCCGAAGGCGGGGCACTCGAGCGCGTCGAGGCGGCCGAGCGCGGCGCGGGACATCGGGCCGGGTGGGGGCGCGTGGATCTCGGGCGGGTCATCGCCCGAGGCGTCCGCCGAGGGGAGCGGGATCTCGCTGAGAGGCATCGTGGTTCCTTGGCCCTGGGGCTGCCCCGCCCGCCCTTGTTTCCACGAGGAGCGGTTTTCAGGCGCAGACCCGGTTTCGTCCGCTGTTCTTGGCTTGGTAGAGGCGCTCGTCGGCGCGCTTGATGAGGTCGTTGGCCCCGCGGTCGCTGTCCTCGAGCAGGGCGGCGCCGACGCTGATCGTCACCTTGATGCTGTCGGCCTGGAAGACGAACAGGTGCTCGGAGACCTTCTGTCGCAAGGTCTCGGCGAGGGCCGTCGCGCCGTCGAGCGAGGTCTCCGGCAGGATGATCGCGAACTCTTCCCCGCCGTAGCGGGCGAAGACCTCGTCGCGCCGGATGCGCGCCTGCACCACCCTCGCCAGCTCCTTCAGCACGAAGTCGCCGGCGAGGTGGCCGTGCACGTCGTTGATGCGCTTGAAGTGGTCGATGTCGAACATCAGGATCGACAGATCGCGCTCGTGCCGCCGGCCGCGGATGATCTCGCGCTCCAGCGCCTCGTAGAGGTACCGCTTGTTGTGGATCTGCGTCAGACCATCCATGATGGTCATCCGGTAGATCTCTTCGTGGTACTGGGCCTCTACGTCCGCTCCGGAGAGGAACTTGAAGATCGTCGGGCCGATTTTCACCCGGTCGCCGTTCTTGAGGACCATCTCGCGGGAGATCTGCTCGTCGTTGCAGTACGTCCCGTTGGTGCTCCCGTCGTCGACGACGAGCCAGCTCACCCCGCGCTGCTCGAAATGGGCGTGGCGGCGGGAGACGGAATCGCCGTCGAGGACGATCTGGTTATCGGCGCCGCGGCCTACCCGCGTCATGTCCTGCTCCAGGACGAAGCGCTTGCCGAGCAGGGTGGGCTCCTTCGTGTAGATCACCACCAGGCAGTCGGTGGTGTTCCTCGCCGCGCCCGTGCCCGGAGGCGGCTGGATCACCTGGGTCACACGTGTTTTTTCGTCGAAGTCGTTCACGTGTGATTCTACCGGGCGAAGGAACCTTTCCTGGGGCGCTCCCGGGGCCCGCGCCACGTTCGCCCGGCGGGGCGAGCGGAGCGGAGCGGGCCGCGCCGACCCTGGCTCCTAACCGTATCCGCCCGATCTCCGGTCCGTCAAGGCGCGGCGTGTCGAAGCCCGGTCCCGGCGCGCTCGCGCGCTCGTGTGCCCGTTGCGCTCGCGCTTTTCAGGAGAGCCGGGAAGGGAGCGTGGCCCGCAGGGTGCCCTGATCGAACACCCACATTTCCCCCGGTTTGCCATGCGTCCAGGTCTCGTTGGTGGTGAGCGGGCAGGTGGCGACCACGGCCACCCGATCCCGCGGGGTCGTCACGGTCGAGAAGTCGATGCGCACGTCGTCGTCGGCGAGCGCGGCCAGGCCGAAGGGGGCCTGGCGGATGAGGTAGCAGAGGCGCGTGCCGCAGCGGGCGTAGAGGTGGCGGCCGTCGCCGAGCAGGAAGTTGAACGACCCGTCCTCGCCCAGCTCGCCGCCGATCTCCGCGACGGCCTTCCACAGCTCGTTCACCTTGCGCGGATACTCCGGGAAACGCCGCCGCAGCCGCTCGAGCAGGACGCAGTACGCATGCTCGCTGTCGGTGGTGCCGATGGGCGTGAAGAAGCGGCCGGTGGGGTGCCGGCGGACCCGGGGCAAGGTGCCGTTATGGGCGAAGACCCAGTGCCTGCCCCAGAGCTCGCGCACGAAGGGGTGGGTGTTGGCGAGCGTCGTCGGCCCGCGGGTGCGCTTGCGGATATGGCCGATGGCGAGGAGCGTCTTGATCGGGTTCTCGCTCAGGAAGGTCGCGAGCGGGCTCTGCGCGGCCGGCGCGGGGTCGAGGAAGACGCGCGTGGCGCGGCCCTCGTAGAAGGCCAGGCCCCAGCCGTCGGCGTGGGGGCCGGTCTTGCCGCCGCGCTGGCGGAGGCCGGAGAAGGAGAAGACGATGTCGGTGGGGACGTTGCACTCCATCCCGAGCAGCTCGCACATGCGGCCCGGGACGATATCACCGACGCAATGCGCGCGACGAGAGGAGGCGCGTCACCGCTCGACGCGGCTCAGCGCTGGGCGGCGATGGCGGCGGCGGCGTCGTTGGCCTGGCGCACGCAGTCGGGGATGCCCACGCCGTCGAAGGCCGCGCCTGCGAAGTAGAGGCCGGGGTGGGCCGCGGCGCGCTTGCGGATGCCTTCGATTCGCGCGCCGTGGCCGACGATGGGCTGGGCGTTGGATTTCTCGTAGCGGAAGACGCGGGTGAGGATCGGGTCGGCCTTGACGCCGATCAGGCGGTCGAGCTCCTCGCGGCCGAGGCCGATGAGCTCGTCGTCGGATTTGGTGAGGGCGCCGGGGTCGCGGTGGCCGCCGACGAACACGCGGAGGAGCGCGCCGTCTTCCGGGGCGCGGCCCGCCCATTTGCTGGAGATGAAGGTGGCGGCCAGGGCCTTGCGGCCCTCGTCGCGGGGGATGACGAGGCCCGAGGCGTCGAGCGCGTGGGGCACGTCGGCGCGGCGGTAGCCGAGGGTCACGGTGCCGGTCGAGAGGTAGGGGATCTCTCGCAGCGACGCGGCGATCTCGCGGTCCATCTCCTCGATCGCGGAGGCGGCCACGTAGGCCGGCGTGCAGAGCAGGAGGCGGTCGGCCTCGATCGGCGCGCCGCTCGCGAGGTCGAGGGTGAACCCCCCGTCGCGCTTGCGGATGCGGGTGAGCCGGGCGCCGCGCTGGATGGTCCCACCGGCCTTCTCGATGGCCGCGACGAGCGCGTCCACGAGCTGCCCCATGCCGCCGAGGAGCGACTGGAAGATGCTCGGCGGGGCCTTGCCCTTCGGGGGGTGGCCGCCGCGCGCGGCGCGCTGGGCGAGGGCGCCGCGGATGAGGCTCCGGTGCTTCTCCTCGAGCTCGACGAGCTGGGGGAAGGTGGCGCGCATGCTGAGCTTGTCGACATCGCCCGCGTAGATGCCGCCGAGCAGCGGCTCCGCGAGGCGCACGACCGCGTCCTGCCCGAGGCGGCGGCGGAAGAAGGCGCCGATCGACTCGTCGCTCGCGTCCTTGCGGCGCGGGATGAAGAGGTCGAGGCCCATCCGCGCCTTGCCGAGCAGGGGCACGATCGGGCTCTTCATGAGAGGCAAGAAGCGCGTCGGGATGCCGAGCGCGAGGCCCTCCGGGAGCACGATGAGCTCGCCTTGGTGTAAAACGTACACCTTGCGGTTCTGCTCGGTGGTGACGATCAGGCTCTGGGTGAGGCCGAGCTCCTTGCAGAGCGCGGTGGCCTGGGGCTTGGTGATGACGAACGAGTCGGGCCCGCCGTCGACGAGGAAGCCGTCCTTCTTCTCCGTCTGGATGTTGCCGCCGAGGCGCTGCCGCTCTTCGAGGACGGTGACGGAGAGGGGCTCGCCGCTCTCGTCCTTGCCCTTCTGCACGAGGCGGTAGGCGGCGGTGAGGCCGGTGATCCCGCCGCCGACGATGACGACCCGGCGAGCGCTCATGCTCTCTCGGCCCGGGCCTCGGCGAGGCTCGCCACGGGGATCGAGTGGATGAAGTCGATCATCGCCTTGACGTTGTCGACTGGCGTCTCGGGGATGATCCCGTGGCCCAGGTTGAAGATGTGCCCCGGTCGCCCGCCGATCTCGGCGAGGATTTTCCGCGCCCGCTTGGCCGCCACGTCGTGCGGCGCGCAGAGCAAGAGCGGGTCGAGGTTGCCCTGGATGCCGCGATCGTAGCCGACGCGCTTCCACGCGTTGCCGATCGGCGTGCGGTGGTCGACGCCGATCACCGTGCCGCCCGCGTCGCGCTGCATCTCGAGGAGCGAGCCGGTGTTGGTGCCGAAGTGGATGACGGGCACGCCCAGGGTCTCCACGTCCTTCAGGATGTGCTTCACGTGCGGGGCGACGTGCTCGGCGTAGTCGACCGGGGAGAGCGCGCCGATCCACGAGTCGAAGAGCTGCACGGCCTGCGCGCCGGCCTCGATCTGCGCGCGCAGGTAGCGGCGCACGACCTCGGAGATCTTGCCCATGAGCATCGACCAGCTCTCCGGGTCGCTCCACATGAGCTGCTTGGTGAGCCGGTAGTCGCTCGATTTGCCGCCCTCGACGAGGTAGCTCGCGATGGTGAAGGGCGCGCCGGCGAAGCCGATGAGCGGGGTCTTGCCGTCGAGCTCGCGGCGGATCAGGCGGATGGCCTGGAGGATGTGGCCGAGGCCCTCCTCGGCGTCGAAGACGCGGAGCTTCTCGATGGCGGCGCGGTCGCGCACGGGCGCGTGGATCACCGGGCCCTCGCCCTTGGCGAACTCGAAGGGCGCGCCCATCGGCTCGAGCGGGAGGAGGATGTCGGCGAAGAGGATCGCCGCGTCCATGCCGAGGCGGAGGGGCTGGAGCGTCACCTCCATCGCGAGCTCGGGGACCTTGCAGATCTCGAGCAGCGTGTGCTTCTTCCTGAGCTCGCGGTACTCGGCCATGTAGCGGCCGGCCTGGCGCATGAACCAGACGGGGGTGACATCAACGGGCTCACGGCGGCAGGCGCGGAGGAAGCGGTCGTTCATCGGCGCCCTTCATGGCGGCGCTGCGCCCCGCGCGCAACGAGATTCAGCGCGGGCCCGCGGAGCCCGCCTCCGCGCGCTCGATGGCCAGGGCGAGCCGGGCCGCGCCCGCCACCCCGGCCGGCAGGACGAGCACGAGCGCGCAGGGCAGGAGGGAGAGCAGCGAAAGGCCCGCGCCGAAGCCGAGCATCGCCGCGGCGTTGCGCTTCATCCACGCGACCCGGGCGCCGATGGGCATCCCGTGGAGCGAGAGGGGGTAGTCGCAGAGGTCCCACGCGAGCAGGAGGGCGATCGTGGCCATCTTGAGCGGGACGGTGACCAACGTGGCCGGTGGGAACACAAAGTTGACGGCGAGGAGCACGGCCAGGATGGGCAGGCCGAAGGCGTAGCTGACCACCATCGACTCGAGCGAGCGGCCCACGTCGGTGAAGAAGCCCGTCTCCGGCCGGGGAGGGGCGCCCTCCCGGGCCTCGATCCGCCGGACGATCCCGCCGAGCGCGGAGCCGGAGAGCGGCTGCGCGAGGGCAAAGCCGAGGAGGAGCGAGAGGACGAGCGCGAGGCCCGTGGCGATGATCGAGACGAGGCCCTGGAGCCACGGGGAGCGGGCGACGAGCCAGCCGGCGAAGAGGGGCGGGAGGACCTTGATGGCCACGGCGCCGAGCACGGCGGTGATGCCGAGGGCGATCACCACCGGCACGGCGGCGAGCGGCCAGACCGAGGGGGTGCCGAGGACGAAGCCGAAGCCCGCGAAGAGGGAGGTGAGGCCGGCCACGAAGCCGGGGCGCGCGGCCGGAGGGGCGGCCGGGCCGGGGACGGCGAGGTTCGTCATGGGGCCCGAGAATAGCCCTTTGCGTTCGGGGGCGAGGTTCGATACCGATGGGGCATGCTCAAGAAGCTCACCACCGCCGCCGGGCTCCTCGCCGCGATCGCTCTGCTCACCGTGTCCTGCAAGACCAAGCCGCCGCGCCAGGCCGAGGCGGAGGACGCGCTCAACGACAAGGGCGCCGACATGTCCTCCGGGGAAGACCCGCGCAACGGCAACGCCAAGGAGGGCGCCGAGGGCGGGATGGACGAGGAGAAGATGCACGCCAAGTGCTGCGGCCAGTGCAAGGAGGGCCTCGCCCAGGATCGCACGGGCCAGAAGCCCGACACCATCCCCTGCGCGGACTACACGGCCAACCTCGACACGGCCTGCCTCGAGCACTTCCGCACGAAAAAGACGATGGCATCGCAGTGCAAGTGAGCGCCCCCGCGGCGCTGCCCGGCGAGCGCTGATCGCGACCCAAGCGCGCGGGCGCGTCCCGTGTATGCTCTGGGACCATGGCGCGACAATCCCGCCCCCCCGGCTTCGACATGACCTACAAGCCCGAGCGACGGGTGTCGTTCGGGCCCCCGCTGCGCCAGCGCGCGGCCTCGCTCCTCTACCTCACCTTCGCCGTCGCCGTCAGCCTGGTGATCCTCTACGGGCAAGAGCTCGCGCCCACGGGATCGCGGCTCTTCCAGTATGTCGTCGAGGGTGACCGCCACCGGATGATCCCGTCGAGCGTCTGCGCGGTCATCCTCTTCTCGAGCGCCCTCGCGGCCGTGATCCGCGAGCAGATGCGCGGCGTCGTGCTCCACCCCGACGGCATCGAGACCCGCGAGCTGCTCACCATGGGCTGGCCGCGCGTGCGCCGCTTCCACTGGTCGCAGATCGACAAGGTGTTCGTGCCCCCCGCGGCGGACAAGGCCGCGGCGCCCAAGGCGGTGCGCCTCGATCTGTGGGACGGGAGCCGCACGTGGCTCCCTCTCGTGGCCAAGGCCGACGAGCTCGGCGTCCTGCTCGAACGGGTCGCGCTCGCCCGCGCCATCCCCATCGAGGGCGGCACCGGCCTGGTCGACGATCTGGGCAACCCGCTCGACGACGCCGACGGCTGATCTCGATCCCGACAGCGATCAGGCGGCCGGGCGCGCCGCCTCGAACTCCGCGCGCGCCTCGGCGAGCAGCGCCGGATCCAGCAGCAGATCGGCCGCGGTGAGGGCCATCGCCTTGGCGGCGGCGAGCATCCCGGCCATGCCGCGCTCGCTCCCCGCGCATGCCTGGAAGGCGTGCTGGTGGCAGGTCGTCTCGCCCCGATCGCAGATGGCCACCCAGGGGTGGATCGAGGGCACCGCGTGCGAGATGTCGCCCATGTCGGTCGACCCCGCGCCCACCGTGTCGTCCGTCTCGGCGGCGCTGCGCCCGAGCGTGCCGAGGTGGGCGCCGAAGCGCCGGGCCATCGTCAGGTTGTTCACGAGGTCCTTGTAGCCCTCGCGCACGGTCAAGGTCAGCGTCACGTCCGAGGCCATCGCCGCCGCGCGCGCGCAGCGCTCGACGATCGCGCGGACGCGCATCAGCTCGGGCACGTCGCGGGCGCGCACGGAGAACTCGGCCGCGGCCGTGTCGGGGATGATGTTCACCGCCTGCCCGCCGCTCTGGATGTAGCCGTGCACGCGCACGCCGTCGCGGAAGTGCACGCGCTGCCCGTCGATGAGCCGGAAGGTGTCCATGCACGCGGTGAGCGCGCTCCGGCCCTCCCACGGCGCGAGGGCCGCGTGGGAGGCCTTGCCGGAAAAGCGCATCTCCATCCAGGTGTTGGCGAGGGCGAAGTGGGCGAGCAGGTCGCGATCGAAGGGGTGGAACATCATCGCCGCGTCGACGCCGGAAAAAGCGCCCGCTTCGAGCAGGCGAATCTTCCCGCCGCCGCCCTCCTCCGCGGGCGTGCCGACGAGCTCGACGGTGCCGGGCAGCGCGTCCCGCTGCGCCGCGAGCGCAAGGAAGGCGCCGAGCGCGCCCGCCGCGATCAGGTTGTGCCCGCAGGCGTGGCCGATCTCGGGCAGCGCGTCGTACTCCGCGAGGATCGCGATCCGCGGCCCCTCGCCGCGCCCGGCCCGCACACGGAACGCCGTGGCGAGCCCGCCCAGGTTGCGCTCGGCGGAGAGGCCCGCGGCCTCGGCGGCCTCGCAGAGCCAGGTCGCGGCCTTGTGCTCCTGGAAGCGCAGCTCCGGGTGCTGGTGGATCTTGGTCGAGACCTCGCGCAGGGTGGGGGCGAGGCGGTCGATTTCGGCGGGGAGGCGCTGGGGATCGAGGGGCATGGCGAGCGCGCAGGGTACCCCCGGCGGCGCGCCTCCCTGTGAAATTTCGGAGGCCGGGTGTAGATCAACCGGCGATGTCCCACCCTGTCCGGCGCCGCGCCGCCCTCGCGCTCGCCCTCGCGGCCTGCTCCATCCCCGAGCCGGGCTCGGACGCCGCCCCGCAGCGCCCCCCGGCCTCCGCGCCGCCCGCCCTCGCCGCTTCGGCGCCCGCCGGCTCGTCGAGCGCGTTCCTCGCCCGGCTCGCGCCGCCCGCGCCGCCCGCGACCCAGCCCACCCGGGTCACCCTCTCCGAGATGGCCATGGGGACCCACATCCTCCTGGCCACCTACACGACCAAGGACCTCGACGAGCTGATGATCCGGCCCAAGCTCGACAAGGCCCTCGCCGAGATCCGCCGCCTCGAAGCGCTGATGACCACGTGGAAGCCGGACAGCGAGATCTCGAAGATCAACGCCGCGGCCGGGGGCAAGCCCGTCCCCGTGGGGCCCGAGACCCTCTCGGTGATCGAGAAGAGCCTCTGGATCAGCGGTAAATCCGAGGGCGTCTTCGACATCACCTTCGAGGCGATGCACGGCCTCTGGAAGTTCGACCAGGACCACGACGAGAAAGTCCCCGCGGCGGACGCGATCGCCGCGGCGAGGAAGCTCATCGATTACCGCAAGATCAAGGTCGATCACCAGAAGAGCACCGTGCTGCTCGAAAACAGCGGGATGCGGATGAGCCTCGGCGGCATCGCCAAGGGCTACGCGGTGGACGCGGCGGCGAAGGTGCTGCGCGCCGAGGGCATCGACGCCTTCTTCGTGCAGGCCGGGGGCGACCTCTTCGTGCGCGGCCGCAAGCCCGACGGCAGCGCCTTCCGCGTCGGCATCCGCGATCCGCGGGGGCGCGACGAGAACGATTACTTCGCCATGCTGGAGGTCGAGGGCCACGCCTTCTCGACCGCGGGCGATTACGAGCGCGGCTTCGTCAAGGATGGCAAGCGCTATCACCACATCATCGATCCGCGCACCGGCTACCCCGCCACCGCCTCACGCAGCGTCACGATCTGGGCCGCGGACGCCTTCACCGCCGACGCCGTGGACGACGCGGTGTTCATCCTCGGGCCGGAGAAGGGGCTCTCCCTCGTGGAATCGATCGACGATTGCGGCGCGGT